>JAJPIB010000067.1 GCA_021324995.1 Chlamydiia bacterium
GATTTAAAATTTAATCCCCCTCTGTGAGCTCTGTGATCTCTAGCGAACCTTGTTCGCGGGTGGTTGAAAAATGCTTTTTCCCGATTCTTCAGTTTTTTTCGGTATAGATTTTATCCATATTCAGAATGTATCCATGTTGATCAAAGTGGGATCTATATTAATTTCGATGGTGCGATTCAGAAAGTCGATTGCCTTTTTTCCGATTCTAAAGGAGTATACGTTAGCAAAGTTCCAGTAAATACATGGAGATGTGACAAAGGTCACCCTAATCCGCCATGGGCTGAGAAATGCTTATCTTGCCCAAGGTAAAAAACATCTAATCGTATAGATCCATGGTAATTGGCAGGAAATCAGGAGTGGTTGTTTCATTCTTGGTAGTAACGATTGGCTTATTATTTTTTACGTGGCCAAGTCGAATTAACTACTCCTTCTTAATGCTTTTAATTTCAAAAAATGATCGTGACGTACTCGAAGCTTTTTTTCGACGAATTGTGTCGAAAGTAGATTTCGGGTACACCATTTTTGGTAATAAGCCTGTTTCTGTTACAGGGTTTTTCGATCCCCTTCCTGCCGAAAATATTCTGATTAACAAAGGGAGAAACGCTATTACACGGGAGGGATGGACGGTTTGGAAACGTTTTCGATTTCTATTCCCCATGAAACACTACCTTTTCCTTGAAGAAACTTCTGATTTTGTACCTACTCTCAGGGAAATTATCTTAGTAAATAAGCTTGAGTTTATAAAAACAGTGAATGCGAACTTAGACTTGTTTAAGAAGATTTTAGGAAGAGGGGTGTCTGCTGAAAAACTGCTTATAGAACTAGAAAGAGGACATATAAGCTTATACAAGCTCTTGGGAAGTCACGATGGACTCTACGGGATTCTGCTGGGATACGGAAGAGAAAATGCGTTACTTTATCAAAGGCGTATGGAACTAAATATCCATAATCCTTGGCCACAATTTTCTTTATCCAAAATTACCCCTAGTGAAAAATATCAAAGCCTCAAGGAAGAAATTGATGTTCTCAGAGACCTAGATGTCGTCGAAGAACATCACGTGTTACGTCCGATAGAGCTGCCTGCATTTTTGGGGGTGAGAGAATCAGCAGAGAGCAAAGAACTGATTAAACAGTATCGCGCTACGGAAGCCCAGATCTTGCAGTATTATTACAGCAAGGACTTCCTTAAACACACCTTAACTAGATTGAGCGTTGTGTCAAAGGATGAGTGAAAGCAAGGCCATACGGACGTAGAGGCCGTTTTCTGCTTGCTGGAAGTAGTAGGCGTGGGGTGTCTTATCTACCGTCGCTTCGATCTCGTTCACGCGAGGAAGTGGATGGAGGACTCTCATGTTCTTTTTTGCTTTTGAGAGCATGCCTTCGGTTAAGATCAGCGTCTCTTTGAACTTTTCGCGCTCAGAAGGATTTAAACGCTCACTTTGCATGCGCGTCATGTACAAAATATCTGCTTTGCTAATGACCTCTTCGAGGGTGGGGTGGAAGGAAAATTTAATTCCTTGCTTTTTTAGAACATGACTAATTTCGTCGGGGAGTCCAAGCTGACTCGGAGAGACAAAAAACAGGCGCATATCGAAATGTGCAGAGGCAAGGCTTAAGGAGTGAACAGTTCTTCCATTTTTCAGATCACCAATGAAAGCGATATTTAAGCCTTTGAGCTTACCTTGACATTCTTTGATCGTGAAGAGATCTAAAAGTGTTTGTGTCGGATGTTGGTTGATCCCATCGCCAGCATTGAGGACGGGCTTGTTTGTCGCTTCAGAAGCAACGCGTGCAGAACCATCTTTTGGGTGACGAAACACGAGAACATCGGCGTAATGTCCAATGACCTTGATCGCATCGTGCAAGGATTCCCCTTTTTGAGCAGAGGTAGAGGTGGAGTCGGAAAATCCGATGACATTGCCACCGAGGCGGATCATGGCCGCTTCAAACGAGAGACGGGTCCTCGTAGAAGGTTCGAAGAAGCACGACGCGAGTATTTTCCCTTTGAGAAGCTCTTTGGGCGTTTTTTTCTTGATCTCATCGGCTTTTTTTAAGATTGTCAAAATCTCCTCTTTGGATAAATCAGCGATCGAGATCAGACTGCGGCCTTGAATTGAATTTTTCATCTTAAACTGCCTTTTTCGTAAAAAAGATTTAAAGCTGCATCATAGACTTGCTGGACTCCGATTTGCATCAGGCAAAAGGGTTCCTTGCAACTTTTGCGAATGCAGGGTGTACAAGTGGGTTTTTTTGCGATGGCAAGAGCGGAGTCAATAAAGTAGGGACCACAAAGCTTGGGGTTGGTAGGAGTAAATAGACCGATTGTCGGCGTCTTTAGGGCAAAGGCGAGGTGCATAGGTCCTGTATCGTTGGCGATCATCATGTTCATACGCTTGATCAGAGCTGCTGTGGCGAGGAGAGGCAAATGCGTTGCGGAATAAGCACCTACGATATGAGAGGTGATTGTATCGATTAAAGACTTTTCGGAAGGTGTGCCGGTGACGATGATGCGGCAGCCAAGATTTTGCACGAGCCGATTTCCGAGCTCGATGAAATGGGAAGCGGGCCACTGTTTAAAAGAATCTTTCGCGCCAGGATGAATAGCGATTAAAGGCAAATAAGAAGGAATGCGTAGGTCTTCAAGGAATGCCTCCGCTGATTTTTCATCTTCAGAACTTAAGGAAAGCTCCATGGAGGAATCAAGGGTATGAGCGCCTACTTGAGCGACAATGGCTAGTCGTCTTTGGATCTCGTGCACGGGATCATTGTCAAGAGAATGCGTGAAAAGAAAGTCAAGTTCCTTATTAATTCCGTTTGTGCCGATAATTTCCGTAGCGCCTAGAATAGCAGCAAGGGGAAGCATCGGTCTTTGTGATGTGTGAAAGTTAAGAATGTGAGTAACTTTTTGTGCACGAAGCTGCCGATGAAGAGAAATGAGCGAGGGGAGAAGGGGATTTTTAGCGAGGAAAAGTTCATCGATTTTGCGGTTGTGCTGGAGTAGGGCTTTTCCAATAGGGCTAGTGACTACTCCGATGTAGCTTGTAGGAAAGCATTCTCTAAGCGCGCGTATTGCAGGAGTTCCCCAAAGAGTATCACCCAAGCCTGTTGTCGATAAAATGAGAAAACGTTTTTCCTCACTGGTGTTGAGTGCATTAGGCCTTAAAGCGTCGACAAGAGTCCTAATTAGTTTATTTTTGAAATTCAAATGGAATAAGCCTCTTTAGTTGCAGTGAACTCTTTTAAAGAAAGAAGAGGAAGTTTATCCATTTTTAATTCAGCTAAGCACTGTAAAAAGACTTGAGCGATTTGCAAATTGGTGATGAGAGGAATGTGGTGGTCGATACTCAATCTGCGAATGCTGAATCCATCCGTCTTGTGGTCCAGCCCTCTACTGCGAGGGATGTTGACAATCAGATCAATTTTATGAGTTGAAATCAAAGAAGTGACATTCGGTTCAATTTTTTCGCTTGCTTTATAGACGCAGCGGGAGGCTATTCCGTGTTCGCATAAAAAGTCATTCGTTCCTTCCGTTGCATAAATTTCCCAGCCTTGCGCTTCGAGTTTTTGCAATTGCTCAAGAAGTTTAATCTTTCTATCTCCGCCAATGCTAACCAAGAGCCGTTTGCGGCGAACGGTTTGCTCTGTAGCGAGCCAGGAAAGGAAAAATGCCTCAAGGAGATCGTGGCCAAGACATGCGACCTCGCCTGTTGATGCCATTTCCACATGTGCAACTGGATTGGCGCCTTTTAAGCGTTGATAAGAAAATTGAGGAGACTTTACTCCGACGTAGTCAAGCTCCAAAGTTTCATAAGGACTGAAGGCAAGCTCGCCCAGAAGCGCACGGGTTGCAATTGCGATGAAATTATGATTTGTCACTTTACTGACAAAGGGGAAAGATCTGGAGGCGCGTACATTGCATTCGATCACTTGGATGGCGTTGTTTTTTGCAATAAATTGGATATTAAAGGGACCTGTGATGTTAAGGGCTTTAACGATGTCACGCGTGATTTTCTTTGTACGACGAATTGTTTCAAGATAAAGCCGTTGTGGAGGAAGAACAATAGTGGCATCCCCTGAATGGACTCCGGCGTTTTCAATGTGCTCCGAAATTGCTTCAATGATCACTCTACCATCCTTTGCGACTCCATCGACTTCGAGTTCTTTGGCATCAGTGATAAATTGGGACATGACAACGGGATAATCGGGAGAGATACGTATTGCATCGGCAAGAAATCTTTCCAACTCCTCATCCGAGGAAACAATATTCATCGCTGCGCCCGAGAGAACATAGGAAGGACGGATCAATAAGGGATATTCTTTTTTGCTTGCGAACTTTTTTGCACTGGCAAGACTTGTGACCGTCTGCCAAGCGGGCTGATCAATCTGTAGCTTGTTCAGGAGAGAGGAAAACTTTTTTCGATTCTCGGCCATGTCGATCGAAGCTGCGGATGTGCCGAGTAAGGGATAGCCTTCATCGTGCAATTTAAGAGCGAGATTATTGGCAATTTGACCCCCAACAGAGACGACAATGCCTTTGGTTTTTTCGAAGTCGGCAATATCTTGCACTCTTTCTAAAGTGAGCTCTTCAAAATAAAGGCGGTCCGACTCGTCGTAGTCGGTGGAAACCGTTTCAGGATTCGAGTTGATGATAATCGTTTGCTCTTCTAATCGGCGTAACGTGCGACAAGTATTGACCGCACACCAATCAAACTCTACAGATGAGCCAATGCAATAAGGACCCGATCCTAAGACGATGACTGGCTTTTTTTCTGATGGAAGAATGTCGTGGAAGGCGCCGTGATAGGTGAGGTAAAGGTAATTGGTTTTGGCGTCGAATTCTCCTGCTAGTGTATCGATCTGTTTAATTAAAGGCGTGATACCCAGTTTGATACGCTGGCTACGCACTCTTTGGGCATTGCTGTTTTTGATTTTGCCGATTGCCTGATCAGAAAAGCCCAGTTTTTTTGCCTCTCTAAGAAAGGCAGCGGTGAGAGTTGCTTTTTTTAACTTTTGTTCCCATTTGGCGATATGATGGATATGATGCAGGAACCAGCGATCGATTTGAGAAAGACGATGCGCTTCATTTACGGATCCCTTTGCCTTAAAAAATTGGTAAAGAGCGAAAAGACGGCGATCTGTAGCATGCGCGATTTCTGCTTTTACATTAGCGATCAGGTACGGGTAATCTGTAAGGCCAGATGCGCCGATATTGAGCATGCGCGTGGCCTTTTGTAAGGCTTCGGGAAAGGACCTTCCGATCGCCATTACTTCGCCAACGCTCTTCATCTCTGTTCCAATTTTTCGGTCGGCGGAGCGGAATTTATGGATATCCCAGCGAGGAATTTTGACGACGACGTAATCAAGAGCCGGTTCAAAAAAAGCAACAGTTTTTTTTGTGACGGCATTTTTGATCTCAGAAAGAGAGAATCCCAAGGCAAGTTTTGCAGCGACGAAAGCAAGAGGATAGCCTGTGGCTTTGGAAGCGAGAGCAGAAGAGCGCGACAGTCGCGCGTTCATTTCAATCACGCGATAGTCGCCATTTTTTGGGTTTAAAGCATATTGGATATTGCATTCGCCGACGATTCCGAAGTGACGCGCTGAACGGATTGCAATCTCTCTAAGGCTGTGATACTCGGAATTAGTGAGTGTCTGTGAAGGAGCGACAACGATGCTCTCACCGGTGTGGATTCCCATTGGATCGATATTTTCCATATTACAAACGGTAATGGCATTATCGCACCCATCGCGAACGATTTCATACTCGAGTTCTTTCCATCCAAAAAGATACTCTTCAATGAGGATTTGTGGAGCTCCGCTTAAAGCCTCACTTGCGCGGTCCTGCATTTCTTTTTTGTTTTTGACTTTTCCCGATCCCAGGCCGCCTAAAGAAAATCCAGAGCGCATCATGATGGGATAGCCAATTTTTTGTGCAGCGGCAAGCGCTTCTTTAACAGAGCAAACCGCGATGCTCTTGGGCGACTTAACGCCAATGGCATTTAAACTTTTTTTAAAGAGGTCGCGATCTTCTGTAAGCCGAATTGCAGAAATGGGCGTTCCAAGAACTTCAACCCCAAATTTTTTGAAAATCCCCATCTCATCGAGTTTCATGCCAAGATTTAAAGCAGTCTGACCACCGAAGCTCAGAAGGATGCCATCAGGCTTTTCTTTTTGGATGATTTTGGTGACGATATCAGGATTTAAGGGGACAAGATAAACCTCATCAGCGAGCTCGTCATCTGTTTGCACGGTAGCAATATTTGGGTTGACGAGGACTGTTTGGATTTTTTCTTCTTTTATCGCCTTGATCGCTTGAGTACCGGAGTAATCAAACTCTCCCGCCTGGCCGATCCGTAAACCGCCCGAGCCCAGAATCAAGATCTTTTTTCCCTGAAATCGGTTTGTTTTCTTCATAGCAACTTATAAAATTTTTCAAATAGCCATAGGGTATCGATAGGCCCGGGAGAGGCTTCCGGGTGGAATTGAACCGCAAAATACGGTAAGGTTTTGTGCGCGATTCCTTCAACCGATGAATCATTTAAATTGCGGAAAGTGACGATCCAGTCTTTGGGTAGCGTTTTTTCATCGATAGCGTACCCGTGATTCTGAGAAGTTAGAAAGCATCTTCCCGAATTGAGATATTCACAGGGTTGATTTTGTCCCCGATGACCATAGGGAAGTTTAAATGTTTTTGCGCCAATGCTCAAGGCGAGAAGCTGCGCCCCAAGACAGATTCCGAATATAGGCTTTTTTCTATTGATAATTTTTTGTAAAATAGAAATGGTTTCCCTGCACACGATAGGGTCACCAGGTCCATTCGAAATGAATACCCCATCGAATTGTTCATCAGAGTAATCATAATCAAAAGGAACGCGCTGGATTTCCATCGGAAATTTTAAAAGAGATCGAATGATGTTTTCTTTCATGCCGCAGTCGACTGCGATAATCTTTTTTTTCCCTTTTCCATATTTTTGCACTCCTTTCGTACTAGCAGAAGCGACGAGATGAGTTGTATTTGGATCGGGAAAACTTTTGGGATTTTGTCCCAGCGCAATGGCTCCCAATGAAGTTCCTTGAGTGCGCAATGATTTTGTGAGCGCACGCGTGTCCACGCCGCAAATGTAAGGGATATTTTCCTCTTTTAGCCATTGTCCCAATGACTTGACGGCTTGGTGATGATCGCAGAAAAGGGAGATTTCGTTAAGGATAAGCCCTTGAAGATGAATTTTAGAAGATTCCCATTTCTTTTGAACTGGAACCCCGTAATTGCCGATGAGTGGAAAAGTGAAGGTGAGGATCTGACCTGCAAAAGAGGGATCTGTAATCGATTCAATATATCCTGTCATCCCTGTTGTAAAAACGACTTCGCCGAAAGTGTCTTTTTGACACCAATCCGGAGAAGTGCCTTCATAGACCTCTCCATTCTGGAGGACAAGCTTAGCAGGGATTAGCTTAGGTTGATCGTAAAATTCCATGCCTGTAAATTGCTATTGAGCAACAAATTTTTTGCAGATCATAACAAAACATTAGCAAAATACAAGACCTTTTCTCTTGCTTCTTAAGGTTTGATTTTATGGCCGGTTGAATTGCTTAAGCCATCGTAGCCCGCGTATTTATACAGCTCGTGCAATGTCGGAAAATTGAAAACTTGGCCAATGAGGTCATACAGCGTTTTCTTTTCTTCGACAAGAAGTACGCCGTAGTGGATGAGTTCTGTCGCTTGGTGCCCGATGATGTGTACTCCAAGAATGCGGAGTTCCTCTTTTGAGATGATTAACTTTAAAAAACCTGCTTGTGCGCCCAGAATTTTGCCACGCGGCATATCTCCATAGCGGGCTTTTCCAATAATGAAATTTAAATCGCGCTTGATTGCTTCTTCCTCAGTAATTCCGACCATCGATACTTCAGGAATCGTGTAGATGCCATAAGGAAAATGAGAAGGGAGATGTTCGAGGTCTTGTGTCTGAAAGATGTGCGCGACAGCAACCCTTCCTTGATCCATACTGGTGCTTGCGAGGGCGGGAAATCCGATCACATCTCCCGTAGCAAAAATGTTAGGGATATTTGTTCGGTATTGCGCATTGACGATCACCTGTTCCCTGTCGCCCAACTGCAACCCAATTTTTTCGCTATTCAATAGCTTCGTATTCCCACTTCTTCCTGCCGCAAACAGAAACATGTCGACACGTCTAATCTCGCCGCTTTTGAGCTTAACGGTGACCAGGTCATTTTCAGACGGTGGAGGAAGAATCTCATCCACTGACTTATTGAAAAGAATTTCAATATTTGCCGCTTGCATCTGAGCGACGAGCTCCGTAGAAATCTCGTAGTCGACGAAGGGAAGAATGTGTTCCTTGTCATTAACAAGATAGACTTTTGTTCCCATTGTCGCAAAGATTGTCGCGTACTCACAGCCGATCACGCCTGCGCCGACGATGCAAAGAGAAGTGGGAAATCGCTTGATGAGAAGAATTGTATCGGAGTCGTGAATGCGTACTCCATCGAAAGGAATATTTTTAGGATGATAGGGATAAGACCCCGTCGCGATAATAATGTTCTCTCCATAAATCGTTTCTTCCTTTTCTCCTTTTATTGTCAGCGTATGAGAATCTTCAAAGCTGGCAATGCCATGAAAAATAGTCACGCCATGACGGGTTAGATTGTCATAGATTTCTTGTGCAGCAGAGGCGCTGACAAAATCCTTGCGATACATGAAATCGTTAACGGAAGCTTCATGTTCAAGCCCCCTTTCAATTCCATAGATTCCCTTTTCAAATTTTCCAGAGAGAAAAAGCGCGGTTTCTTTCAGTGTTTTTGAGGGGAGAGTTCCTGTAATGACTTCCGCTCCGCCATAAGTCTCTTCTTTTTCTATTATCGCTACTTGATATCCGAAATAGGCCGCTTTAACGGCAGCCTTTTCTCCAGCAGGGCCTGTGCCGATGACGATCAAATCAAATTTTTTCATCGCGAAACTTTCCAACTTAAATTTCTTATGCTACACATGCCGAATAAGAAATCAACAAATGGATGGACTAAGTGGTAGAGAGTGTAGAGCCAAAGATTAAAATGCAGGCAGAAAGTCTTGCCCATAAGATCAAGCATTACCTTATCACGACGATGGGAGTGACTATCGATGAAGCCTCTTCCGAAGAGTTTTATCGCGCCTTTGCGCTCACGATCCGCGAAGAGATCATGATTAATTGGACGGCAACTACCCATACCTATAAAAAAAGGCAATCGCGAATGCTCTATTACCTCTGCATGGAGTACATGCCGGGGCGATTCATGGGAAACAATATCACGAACATCCACGCCAATGAGCTCGTGCGTTATTTGATGAAACTCCTCGGAAAAGATTTTGACGATGAACTCTGTTATGAGCCCGATCCTGGACTTGGCAATGGAGGATTGGGCCGACTTGCTGCCTGTTTTTTGGACTCGCTCGCAACACAGCAGTATCCTGCAGTGGCGTATGGCCTCCGGTATCAATATGGAATTTTCGAGCAGGAGATCTGGGATGGAGCCCAGGTTGAGCGCCCCGAAACCTGGCTATTGCATGAAAACCCATGGGAATACCGACGCGATAATCACGCAACCTCAGTACGTTATTCAGGAAGAGGTGTGCTCACGACCAATAGTCGAGGTGTTGAATTCATGGATATCGCTGACTTCGACGAAGTCAGGGCTCTAGCCTATGATATTCCGATCATTGGATTCAAAGAGAGCGGAGATTTCAATGTCAATACACTACGCCTCTGGACGACAAAAGAGTCCCCTAGGAATTTTCAACTGCAGCGCTACAATGCCGGCTTGATCGATCAGGCTGCTGAAAATACGACACTGACGGATGTGCTCTACCCTAATGACAACAACGAAACAGGCAAGAGAATCCGGCTCAAACAGGAATTTTTGCTTGCCTCCGCCTCGCTCCAGGATATTATTCGACATCATCTGCATCGATTTCCCGACTTAAGCAATTTTGCAGATAAAATCAGAATCCACATCAACGATACCCATCCCTCGTTCACGATTGCAGAGCTGCAGCGCTTGCTCATTATGCAGCACGATTTTGAATGGGGAGAAGCTTGGGAAGTTGTCAAAACTTGCTGCAACTTTACCAATCATACCATCATGCGAGAATCTCTAGAAGAATGGAACCAAAAGAGAATCAACCTTCTTCTGCCTTGTCAGTACCATATCATTGAAAGACTCAATCTTGAGTTCTGCACAGCTGTTCGTAAACGCTTTCCAGGAGATGAATCTCGGGTAAGAAGAATGTCTATCATTGAAGAGGGAGCCGTGCGCATGGCTCATCTCTGCGTTCTGGGATCCCATCGCGTCAATGGAGTGGCCGCTCTACATAGCGACATTTTAAGACATGCTGTGTTTCCAGATTTTTATGAGATGTTTCCCGAAAAGTTCATCAATGTCACAAACGGCGTGACCCAACGCCGCTGGCTGCACTATATCAATCCCGGTCTTTCGGCATTCATCACCAAAAGAATCGGCAGAGAGTGGATTGTCGATTTTAAGCGGATTATTGAGCTTGCCAAATTCGCAAGTGATCCCGAAAGCCAAAAAGAGTTTTGGCAGATCAAACAGGACAACAAGCGCGCTCTCATTAGGTACATCACTCATAAAAATCCGATTCGTAATGCCAGAGGAAAGGTCGTTGGTCATTACAACACACTCGATGAAACAGCCCTCTTTGACGTGCAGACAAAGCGCATCCATGAGTATAAGCGTCAACTGATGAATGTTTTGCACACGATTATGGTGTACCATGAATTGAAGTCGAACCCCCATTCACGTTCCATTAAACGCGTCGTCATCATCGCTGGAAAAGCAGCACCCGGCTATGAAGTAGCTAAAAATATTATTCATTTGATTTGCTGTGTTGCGCGTAAAATCAATAGCGATCCTACCGTTTCAAGCAAACTGAACGTGATTTTTATAGAAAATTACAACGTATCCCGCGCAGAAGGAATCATTCCTGCAGCAGACCTTTCTGAGCAGATCTCAACAGCTGGCACAGAAGCTTCCGGGACGAGCAATATGAAGCTGACGATGAATGGCGCGTTAACTATTGGAACAGAAGATGGCGCTAGCATCGAAATCCACAAAGCGATCACAGACAAGTGGTGGCCGTTTGGTTTTGGAAAAACAGCAGCCGAAAATGCAAAACTGGCGACGGAAGGCTATAGCGCCTGGGATATTTATACGCACAATCCTGCCATTCAAGCAGCAGTAGATTCTTTAAAAGACCGCACATTTGCAGAAACTGACGAAGAGCATGAATCCCATTATAGCATTTATCGGACCCTTCTCGAACCTCAAAACGGTGACCAGGCAGATCGTTTCTACGTCTTGAGCGACTTGCCCTCCTATTATGCCGCCCAAAAGAATGTGGAAACCTTTTTCCTCGATCCTTCAAAGTGGGCCGAATATGCCATCAACAACATCGCGGGCATGGGAGGGTTTTCCTCAGATGAATCGATCCACAATTATGCTCGGCTTGTCTGGGATATCAAACCATCGCCTTGTGACAAAGAAGAACTTGACAAAGTGCGCGCAGACTATAGCGAACACGACAAGTGCCGCATCTTGTAAAAGTTGGTTTTCATTTTGATTTTTCCACTAAGTAGATCGATAGGTCATAGGGTGTTATAAAATTTTATAAAATCTGGAAAAGAGGCGCTTCTTCAGATTTTATAAAATTTTACAGTCCTGTGCCCTGAGAGGGTTGATGATCTAATTGCTTCTTAACACCTATTTGGGGTAAAATCTCGGGCTATGGAAAATAAAAAAAGATTGAGTAAGGCTTTGGCTGCGGCTGGGATTGCTTCCAGGCGCGCAGCCGAGGAATTAATATTTGAAGGCAGAATCAAGGTCAACGGACAGGTTGTCAAAGTCCCCCAGACCCTTATTGATTGGGAGAAGGATACCATTCTTGTTGATGAAGCCCCGATCAAAGGAGAAGAGAAAAAGGTCTACTTTATTCTCAATAAGCCACATGGGTATATCTGTTCTAATACGCGCATTGGAACCAAAAAACTTGTTGTCGATCTCTTTGCCCATTTGAACCTTCGCCTCTTCACTGTAGGAAGACTTGATCGCGATACGACTGGGTTGCTTTTGGTCACTAATGATGGCCATTTCACCAACAAAGTGATCCATCCCTCGTCCAACATTTCTAAAGAATATCTCGTGAAAACTTCTCAAGAGATTACCGATGGCCACTTGAAGACCATTTCTAAAGGCACCTATATCGAAGATACTTGGATCAAACCGGTCAGAGTAGAAAAAGTGCGCAAGGGAACTCTTAAAGTCGTCGTTAAAGAAGGGAAAAAAAGAGAGGTCAGGCTTTTAGTCCAAAACGCAGGACTTGAGATCCTTGAGCTCTCGCGCATCCGCATTGGAGGCCTACGCCTTGGCCCCATCCCCGAAGGAACATTTCGCGAACTTACCGAGACTGAAAAAAGAGAAATTTTTCAGAAAGGGTAGCTTTGTCCTCTTCAACAAAAACTTTACTGAAACGACTATTCTTGATTAGAATAGCCGAAAGTAAAAATCGGTTCTTATGCTCAATATAGCACGACTTTTTGGGAAGTCACCCTTTGCACCTCTGCAAAGCCACATGAAAAAAGTGTCTATCTGCATTCAGAAACTTGCTGACATCTTTAATGCACTTTCGAAAATGGACATGGATAAGATTGAGAAGCTGGCAGCTGAACTCTCTCGCATGGAGCATGAGGCCGATCTTACAAAAAATGACATTCGCAATCATCTCCCTAAAAGTTTATTTCTTCCTATTGATCGCGCTCATTTTTTGGAAATCCTTTCCGTTCAAGACAGCATCGCAGACAAAGCAGAAGACGTAGGTATTTTGCTCACTTTAAGGCCCCTTGAGAACTTTCGCGATTTTTACACCGATCTCATCGCCTTTTTTCAAAAGTGTGAAATCGTTTTTCTCGATGCGAAACGGATTATTGAAGAGATCGATGAGTTATTAGAATCTTCTTTCGGTGGGCTTGAAGCGGAAAAGGTCAAGTCTATGGTGGAGCAAACCGCTTATAAAGAAGAAGAGGCAGATAAAATCCAGAAGTTGCTCATGAAGCAACTTTTTACTTATGGGGATAAACTGAGCGTTCCAGCTTTTCACCTTTGGATGCGGCTGATCGAAGAAGTGGGAGAGATCGCCCATCTTTCCGAGCGGCTTGCGAATCGCATCCGAATGGTCTTGGAACTGAAGTAATTTAGAATGGAAATCACAGTCATTTTACAAGTTCTCGTGCTCGTCATCGGATTCTACATGGCATGGAATATCGGTGCTAACGACGTCTCGAATGCGATGGGAACCTCCGTGGGCTCCGGAGCCCTCACTTTGCGAAAAGCTGTCGTTATCGCAGCGATCCTCGAATTTAGCGGCGCATTTTTTGTAGGCTCCAATGTTTCAGAAACGGTGCAGCGCGGTCTTATCGATCAGGATATGTTTATTACGGAGCCCATCATTTTGGTTCTGGGCATGTGCGCAGCACTTTTCGGCACGAGTATCTGGCTTCAAATCGCCTCCTATTTCGGATGGCCCGTCTCCACCACACATGCGATCATCGGAGCCATTTTAGGTTTTGGTGGCGTCGTAGGTGGAATAGAAGCAGTTCAATGGGGAGAGACCGGAACGATCGCCCTCAGTTGGGTCGTCACACCTCTGATATCCGCCGTCATTTCTTATTTGATTTTCAGTATTCTGCAGCGCAACATTCTTTATGCGATGAATCCGATTGAGGCAACAAAAAAATTCATCCCCTTGCTTTCATTCATTGTTTTGAGTACCTTCACGCTGAGTCTCATTTTTAACGGGTTGGAGAATCTCAATCTCAATATTACTTTCTCAGAAGCTTTGTTAATCTCTCTTGCCGTAGGTATTGCAGCCTTCGGCATTTCCTATCTTTTCACTCGGAGAGTCCCTCTTCCTGCTGTTGAAAATCGCGCGCCTTCGCGTTACCTTCCTCAAACAGTAGTGAGTCTCGAAAAAGCGATCAAACACCTGCAGAGAGTCCATGTTGTTTCTTATGATGAAACTCATGAAAAAGTAGGCACTCTTTTAAGCGAAGTGCAGGCTCTTTCGAACAAAATGAGGCGCGAGACCACTTTCGACGACCGCAAATCGGAGTACTACGTCGTAGAAAAAATGTTTGTGTACTTGCAGATTCTAACCGCTTGTTTTGTAGCCTTTGCGCATGGAGCCAATGACGTCGCCAATGCGATCGGTCCTGTCGCTGCTGTATTGGACGTCATTAAGAATGGAATTGTTACAGAAGCCACAACGATTCCTTCGTGGCTACTCGCTTTTGGAGGAGTGGGGATTGTTGTGGGTCTTGCTACGTGGGGCTGGCGCGTCATCGAAACCATCGGTAAAAAAATCACCGAGCTTACACCGACCCGCGGATTTTGTGCCGAATTCGGGGCTGCCATTACCATCTTGCTCGCTTCCAAGCTGGGCATGCCGGTATCAACTACTCATTGCCTCGTAGGAGCTATCTTAGGCGTTGGGATGGCAAGAGGGATGCGCGCACTTAACCTCAATATGATTCGGGATATCGTCTTGTCGTGGATCATTACACTTCCTGCAAGCGCTGCCATGTGCATTGCCATCTTCTACATTTTGCGCGCTATCTTTGTCTAAGAAGAGATTCATTGCCAAAAACGTCGGATATTTGAAAAAGCTTGGAAATGCCTTGAATCCAATCCTCGCGCAGGTTTAATGCTGGGCAACGTAAAGCAATTAACCCTTGTTTGCGGATCTGTTCAAGGTACAATTCTTCGATTTCATAAAGAGTTTCGATATGGTCTGAAGTGAAACTTAGAGGAATGACAACGACAATCTTCCTTCCTTCAGACCAACTTCTTATCATTTCACAAACTTCAGAGGTATAGGGACGGATCCACTCCTCTTTTCCAAACTGGGATTGATAGCTTAAACGTGACAGCGCCATGGGGAAATGCTCCCGGATTTTATCAAAGGATAGTATGCACTGCTCCTGGTATGGATCCCCTGTATCGATAAAACGTTGTGGAAGTCCGTGAGCAGAAAAAAGAAGAACGACATCCTCTTCTTTAATTCCTTTTTCTTTAAGAAAATCTGCTAAGCACTTTTGCATTGTGGCGATATAGATATCGGCATTTGAGTAAGATTTGATCCAGCTCAGTTTTTTTAAAGTGGGGGCAGAAAGTTTTTCAGACAGCCAGAGAGCAATGCTTCCCGTTGTCGCATAACTAAATTGGGGAAATAAGGGAAGCACGCGAATTTGCTGAGTGTTCTGTAAACTTTCTATCTCTTTAAGAAACTTAGCATGAGTTTTAGGTAAATAGCGGTGGAAAGTCAGGACATCAGTTTTAAGAATGGCCCCTACTTTTTTTGCAATAGTTTCTGTGTCATCAAAGATCGGGGATTTGCCCCCAATCGCGAGATAGTCAGGCATGATTTTTTTGCTTCGTTTTTTTGCAACTCTTGTAAAAAGAAGCCGATGCACCCATTTTGGGAAGGCAGTTCGAATCACTTCCTGATCGGTCAGAAGCTCGATCAAAAACTCTTCGATCTCTTGTAAATCGCGCGGTCCGCCAAAATTAACAAGGAGGTATTTGGTCTCGCTCATGATCCCTCTCCATGTGTTGAAAGGAAAATCATACACTTTTAGGAAATTGTTTGTTAAAGTCGAGTCAAATTTCCCTTTATTTAGCGAGGTCTATGGCGCGCGTTCTTTCTTTTCTAATGTTATTCCTCACATTTTTTAGCTGTGGAAGCAATACTAACGAAGGGAGAAAGGTCGGTGTCGATGCCAGTTGGTATCCATTGAACTTCGACAATCGCACTAATAACGTTACTGCATTCTCAACTGAACTCCTTGGGCAAATTGGAAAAATAGAAAAAATTCCCTTCGTTAAAGTAACAGTGAATTGGGACACTTTGATGGAAGGATTAAAAAAAGATGAATATGAAGCCATTCTTACATCCATGCCTCCTTATATTTTCAACGAAAAACTCTTCGATTTTTCCGACATCTATTTGCCTTTAGGCCCAGTGCTTGTCGTTCCATTGAAATCAAAGATTGATTCCTTGAATGATTTGGACGGCAAAGAGATTGCAGCGATTGCTGGGTCTTCGAGCGCAGAGATTTTAGAAGGTTCAAAAGGTGTCTTGATTCGCTTCTATGAGTCAATTCCTAGTGCGCTAAATGCTCTTGCGTCAGGAAATGTCGACGGCGCAATGATCGACATTCTATCTGCGGTTGCTTATTGTAATGATTTGTATCAAGGAATACTCAAAATAGTTACCCCACCCCTTAATGATGAAGGATTGCGCCTCGTGACAAAGCATAGCGCAGCTCCTGATCTTATCCGCGGCTTTAACCGAGGTCTTCAAAGGCTCAAGAAAAATGGTGACTATAACGCCATGCTTAAAAAATGGGATTTATACCTAAAGTGATTCAAGAATCGGTTATACCAAACGTGATTGAAAATTTGGATTTAAGACCGAGCCAAAGCCCCGGGATTGGACGATCGAATCTAGCCCCTATTTCTAATAGGGGCGACGATTCAATCGCGCCAATCGC
>JAJPIB010000002.1 GCA_021324995.1 Chlamydiia bacterium
GATTTAAAATTTAATCCCCCTCTGTGAGCTCTGTGATCTCTAGCGAACCTTGTTCGCGGGTGGTTGAAAAATGCTTTTTCCCGATTCTTCAGTTTTTTTCGGTATACCCAACGTGATTGAAAATTTGGATTTAAGACGAGCCAAAGCCCCGGGATTGGACGATCGAATCTAGCCCCTTATTTCTAATAGGAGGCACTTTTTGCATCGGCTGCACCTGATCAAAATTCTGGGCACCTGCTTTGCCAAAAGCCGATTCTTGAATCATTTTCGGTATAGCGGAATGGCGTATAAAGTTCTCAGGTTGAAAATCGCTTTGGCTTCTGCTATGTTTATCGAAAAAGGTAAAGGAATGAAAATTGCGTATTTAGGCGCCGGGACTTGGGGATTTTGCTTAGCTTCTCTCTTGGCTTCCAAAGGAAATCAAGTGATCCTCTGGACAGCGAATCAAGAATTTGCAAAAACATTAAGTAAGACTAGAGAACATCCTAAACTGCCTAAAGTCAAAGCGGATGACCGCGTGGAGTTTACTTCTGACCTAAAGCATGCGATTGAAGGCGCAGAACTTCTCGTCGAATCGGTGACATCAAAAGGGATACGTCCTGTGTTTGAGCAAGTTCTCGCTTTTGGAGGTGTAAACTGTCCCATTGTGCTCACGTCGAAAGGGATCGAGCAAAACAGCGGATTGCTCTTGCCGGAGGTCATTGTCGAGGTTCTTGGCGAAGGGATGCGTAAAAACATCTGTTGCCTAAGTGGTCCCAGTCATGCCGAAGAGGTGATTCAAAAACTGCCGACATCGGTGGTAGGCGCTTCTTATGACCCGCAATTGATGCATCAGATCGTCGATACTTTTGGCACGCCCTTTTTCCGCGTTTATCCAAATGCAGATATTAAAGGAGTGGCTTTTGGCGGAGCGATGAAAAACATCATCGCAATTGCTTGCGGAATTTCAGACGGGCTGGGATTTGGTGACAATACGAAGGCAGCACTCATGACGCGCGGGCTGCATGAAATCCGCAAACTCTCGGTGACAAAAGGAAGCAAAGCCGAAACGCTGAACGGTCTTTCAGGAATGGGAGATCTTTGCGTGACTTGCCTTTCCAAACTGAGCCGTAATTACATGTTCGGTCGTTTAATTGCGGAAGGGTTTGATCCTCAACAAGCACAGGAAAAAATCGGAATGGTTGTCGAGGGGGCTTACAGCTGTGTCTCCGCGCTTCAACTCGCGCAAAAAAATCATATCGAAGTGCCGATCACCCAAGCAATTTATTCCATTTTGTACGAGAAGCTTAACCCTCGTGATGCTGTCAAAGCTCTCTTGCAGCGCGCGATTAAAGAAGAGCACTTGTGATGCAAGAGGTCTTGTGGAAGGTTTGAAAGTTGTTAGCGCCTATGAAATGGCGCAGATCGAAACGAAGGCTTGTGATGAAGGTGCTTCTGAACAGACGTTCATGGAAAATGCTGCAGAAGCAATTGCTGACGCAGTGGAGGCGTTTATTCAGGAAAATGATTTAGAGAAAACAGTGACAATCCTTGCGGGCAAAGGAAACAATGGCGGCGATGCTTTTGCAGCTGGTTGTTTTCTTTTGGAACGCGGTTTTAAAGTTGTCGCCTTGCACATCTATCCTCTTGAGCGTTGTGGCCCGCTCTGCGTGCGCATGCGTGAGAAGTTTATCTCTTCAGGAGGCGTTAGCCATCTGGCACAGGATTCGAAATCTTTCCATTTCGACGCTGAAGGCGTGATCCTCGACGGACTTGTTGGAACAGGTTTTAAAGGAAAAGCGGAAGATGCGTTGGCTCTTGCCATTGAGAGAGCAAACAGCTCTGGAATTCCCATTCTCGCAGTCGATATTCCTTCAGGATTAAACGGCACAACAGGGGATGTAGAAACTGTTGCGATCCATGCGACGGAAACGATTTTTTTAGAGCTTCCTAAGATCGGATTTTTTCTTAAAAAAGGTTGGGATCATGTTGGACGTCTTCGCTACGCAAGCTTTGGACTACATCAGAAATATATCCACACTGCAAAACCGATCGCTTATCTTTTGAATGAAGAGGATCTGTCAACTGAGCTTCCCGTGATCAAACGCACGAGACATAAGTATCAGGCCGGATATGTTCTGGCTGTTGCAGGATCTATAGAAATGTCTGGAGCTGCGATTCTCTCTTCGTTTGCAGCATTGCGCTCGGGCGCAGGGATCGTGCGTTTGTTTCATCCTTCCGATATGGAAATGCAGCTCTCTGGCGCTCCTTACGAACTGATTCGTCAAGCGTGGGATGGCAAGAATAGCGATGCGATTGAGAATGAAGCAAAGAGAGCAAGGGCAGTCTTCGTCGGGCCGGGAATGGGAAGGGGAAAGGGTGCCAAAAGCAAAGTGCAATTCGTCCTGGAAAATATTGAACTTCCCTTAGTACTCGATGGCGATGCTCTTTTCTTTTTAGCGGAGAATCCCGATTGGAAGCTTCCCAAAGGGTCAGTACTGACGCCCCACCGCGGAGAAATGGACCGCTTGCTTGCAAATGAAAAAACTGACAAGAATTATTTGGAACTCTGCCAAAGATATGCAGAACAAAAAGATGTAACACTCCTTCTGAAAGGGGCTCCCACTTTTATTTTTCATCCTAAACAAACGCCTTTGATTATTACGCGAGGAGATCCTGGCATGGCGACAGCGGGATCAGGCGATGTACTGACTGGAATGGTTGCAGCGCTGCTTGCACAAGAACTGGATTCCAAAAAAGCAGCCACGTTAGCGGCTTATCTACACGGACTTTCTGGAGAAATGGCCGCCCATGCTCTGACGTCCTATTGTATGACAGCATCTGATCTTATCGACTATCTTCCGGAGGCGTTTCAGGAATGCTCTTTTGCATCTTTTTGTGAGCATGGCGGATAAATACGACATAGACGACAATCGTCAGCAAAGCAAAGGGAAGTAGAATATTGTAAAAATAGGCGTCGATAAACGCGATGCCGAGAGCGAAAAGGCCAAGAATAGCGCCGATAGCTAGCAATGTCGATTCGATATAAATCCCTGCGAGAAACGTGGCGAGCGCAAGAAGAAGCAACGTCATGATGCTCGCTTCAAACCGTCCTACTAATCCTGCTTGCACAAAATAAGAAGAAACAAAAATCGCACCGATCAATCCGGCCCAATGAGCGAATTCATGCCAAAGGGTCACAAGAGTTGTTTTCCACTTTTTGCGCCGAAGATGCCAGCTCAAGCATAAACTCAGTACTCCATAGACAACAGCTAAAAACCTCCAGTAATTCCACGCTCCATTTTTGGAAACATCTGTGACGATCACTCCTACGAACCCGAGCACAAGCATGGCTAAAGCAATGATGAGGCGCAATCGTAGAGGTGCGCTATTCGTTGTGTTTTGCGTCATGGGAAGCTCCTTTTTTCTTTGGG
The DNA here is from genome assembly GCA_021324995.1 of Chlamydiia bacterium. Classification (GTDB taxonomy): domain Bacteria; phylum Chlamydiota; class Chlamydiia; order Chlamydiales; family Rhabdochlamydiaceae; genus CAJCIW01. The sequence continues at coordinate 3,414 of JAJPIB010000002.1, forward strand.
GGAAAGGGAATCGCATAGAAGATGAATAACGAATTAGCGCCGGGATTTCTATGAAGCATCCCTGCATTGGAGATGTGGTTGAATTGGACTCCGAAGCGCCCTTTATTGCTAAAAATGAATGCTGTCTCGAGCCCTGAGCGGAAATTGAGAGGAAACCCTAACTTCTTTCCATGCCCTTGGTGGTAGAGTCCTGGCGCAAAGGTGGGTGTGATGACGAACCACGGCGTGAGGAAAATATCGTAACCAATCCCACCGCACACGTAGAAGTTGGTATCGGTTGTCATGAAAAGGGCGGCGAGCGGACGGATGTTGTGGCAATTGACTTCCCATCTGTATTCGATCTGACCCAACAGCCTGGGATGGCGCCGATCGACGCTGAAAAGGCCTGGGCCAATCATGAGATGAGAAGGTTTTGGCGCCTTTGCTTGAAGGGAATGAGACATGCCGATCGCTAAAAGAAAAAAAACGACTCTCTTTTTTAGACTCATCACCCGGTTCTCAGTCAAGGTTTCTCACTGAATGACAATCTATTAAAAGGTCTTTAATTTGGCGAGGGAATTTCAAAACTCGAGGATGCGAAAAATCGCCTTTTGGCGTCCCTCGCCACGGTAGCGGCTCGCCTGCACGCTCGAGGATGTTCTCGCTGCTGCCGAAGGACTGACAAGAAGCCGCCAAAATCATCGATTTTTCTCATCGCTGGAGTTTTGCAATTCCCTCTGGCATGTCTTTTTGCATACTTCTGTCGTTTTGTCTCCTATACTGATGACGTTTCAATGGGCCATAAACTTGGATTTTATGCCACGAATTTTTGCGTATAACAAAATGTGGAGCTCAGACCGCCATTTTCCTGCCCGCTGGCGAGAGCGAACGCGAAGTTAGACGGGAAAAGGGGACGTATAAAATCCAAGTCTATGGCCGATTCAGGTATGGATTTGTTTTCCCGTTTTCTCATCAAATCGCATTTCAGATTCGCGTGTTGCGACTACCGGGAGTACTTCGCTGAAAAGTCCGACAGTATGAACAAAAACTCCATTCAAAAGTCCTGATAGAACCGATTCTTCAGATCCCACAGTTCCTAAAGTGATTCCCATAGAAAATGCCCAACTTGCTTTGTAGAACAGATTAGCAATTTCTGTATTTTTGCTTAGGAGTTCTCCTTCAGCAATATGGGCCTTCAAAGCTTCTGTCTCACCTTGAGAAGACGACATTGCACAACTAAGTATCAGATGCTTTTGGTGAGGATGCTGGAACAACTTCAGGCATATGGCCCTTGAAATTCCACAACCCGATGTGATCAAAGCATTTCCAAACGAGTTTCCTGTTGCTTCTAGTGTATAGCTAACTGCGGCCCCGCAAGCGAATACCGGTGCATAAGGCGCATAATTTAAAATATTTTTAATGTTGGTTAAAGTTGCCATAGTTTTCCTTTTTATTATTATGCTGTATTTTTATTAATATTTCGTTAATTTTTGTTCGATTTCTAGAAATTCATCTAGGATGAAAATATTTTACTATAGAAGTAAAAGGTAGGCTGCGAGCCAGGATTGTCTTGCTGGTATTGCTTAACAAATTCTTCCACCATTTGAGTCGCTATCGTTTTTATATCTGGACATGTAGCCATCTCATCTTTTCTGAAAGCAATTCCATTTTCTTCCACAACGGGATAAGGTAGAGTTGGATCGCTGAATAGGGTATTCCAAATTTCACCACACGTCTTGTATCTATTTGCACACACCTCTGCTTCCGCAACGATTTTAATCGAGCCTTTTTTAGACTTATCAAAGTCATTAAGCGTAATAATCATTCCTGCATCTGAAGGAAGAGAATCAGTAATGCACTCAGTCGTAATATAGACTGTGCCTAGTGTTTTCAACATTGCGATGATATGTTCGTACAAGTCTTCTTGAGCTGCAGTTTCATCAGACAAGAATAGTGGAATAACTTGGTATGTTTTTATTTTGCACAAAGGTCCTTGCTGCGGTGTTTTTTTTTCTTTAAAAACACAGCCAAAATTAAAAAGGATCAAGCATAATAAACTTAACAGTCTTGTCATACTATCTTCCGGGCCAAATAATCCGAGGTGCAATTGCTACACCCTTATCCATACAACCCTTCATGTATTTGTAAGCATCGATAATAGGAGATAGGCATTCTGTCCAATGATTTCTGTCACAACAGTTACACATGAAGTCCTCTATATCAGAAATAGCTAGATTAACTAATCCAACTAAGTAAGTGTTTTTAATCTTTGCACTCAATAGACGCATTATTTTCGCAGTTTCTCTTACTCTGAATTTGCATTCACTTGACGACAGTCTCTCATTCGGATCAGCAAACTGTGCGATAAGCTGCAAGTTATCGCTAAATCTTAAATTGTCAATGGTGGCATGGGAATAGAGGAATTTCGATAACCGCTTATAGAGCATTCGATTACCTTGATAATTGCAGTCCGAATAAAGAGGCCAATTCGGTTCATTCTCTTGAGAATTCAAACATGGCGAACATTCCGATAAGAAATAAGAGCGGAACAAGTTAAGATCCTGAATTGCTTCCTCTTCACAATTTTGATAAGCGTGACAAAGCATTCTTCCCCATATTGCTAAGCCCATTGAACTCATCTCTGGAACTTCTTTATGCCCAATAATATTTAGCACCTGATTAAAATCATCTATAGCTTCTTGTAGTAACCCAGCGCAAAAATATCTAATGCCCCTTGCATTATAAAGTTCTGATAATTCTGTTTCTTTAGCTTGTTGGCAATGTATATGAGTTATGTAGTTTGAAATACTCTCTATTTCGTGTAACGTGCTTTGGATGGCAAATTCATGAAAAGTTGCGGGTAAATTAGATGGCTCAACAGATGTTGCTAAGAGAACGTCTGAGAAGAAAGGAATGCATCCGGCAAGAAATATATATCCAACGCGACTGAAAATTTGGTTTAGGACCGAAGCGAAAGCTCCTGCGATCGGCGCGATCAAACCGTCGCCACTATTAGAAATAGGGGCTAGATTGGATCGTCCAATCCCGGGGCTTTGGCGCGGACTTAAATCCAAATTTTCAATCGCGTTGGGTATAAAATATTGCTTTAACGTCACAATGTCTCCGTGTAAAGAAATAGTTTTTAAAGCTTATTGAACATACCAAATTTGTGACAAGTTTTTTTGCTCAATTGGTTTGGGCAATTGGTTGATCAACCATGAAATTTTTGCACCACGAGGTCAGGGCTCAGGACATTATAAAATTTTATAACATCTTGTGCCCTGATCACGAAGTGCGACAATTTGTATACAAATCTACTTTTGGGTATTCTTCTTGGAAAAATTAGGAGTATCCATGCGTCATTTGTTTTTTATTGCGCTCAGCATGATTTGGATTGCGTATGCTGATTTAGCTCAGAGCGAGGAGTTCCTCTCGCCTGCTTGGGAAAAGTACGATTGCCATAGCTCATCTTTGGTCGAGACAAATACTGGAGAAATCCTTGTCGTTTGGAAAGGGGGACTTGGCGAAGGTAAATCCAATATCGACATGCCGTCTAAGTTAGGGATCTGGCAAACGCGTTATGATGGAGAGTGGAGCGCGCCTGAAAGAGTTCATTTTGAAGCGGAAAGCGTTGTTTGGAATCCTGTCCTTTGCAGGCCCCTTTCTGGAGATCTTCTTCTCTTTTACCGTGTGGGAGAATCTCCGCGATCCGCGGTAGCTTTTTTACGCCGTTCCAGCGATGGCGGTAGGCACTGGTCAGAGCCCGAGTTGCTTCCTGCAGGAATTATGGGTCCTGTAAAAAACAAGCCCGTGGTTTTGAAGGATGGGACGCTAGTCTGTCCTTCTTCTATTCAAGCAGGATCTCCAGATGCGGCTTATCGATCCACCGCCTTATGGTTTGACATTTCTTCAGATGAAGGGAAAACATGGAAAAAAAGTGGTCCTTTGTTTCCATCGAATCATCCTTTTGGTTTGATTGAACCTGCAATATTTAATGATGGAGAAGGAAATCTTCGCCTTGTATGCCGTGATCGAGCATTGAGAGATGGCAAGGAAGGATTCATTTGGACAGCGTTTTCTGAAGATCGAGGAATGACTTGGAGCGGCCTCGAAAGAACTGACCTTCCCAATCCCGATTCCGCCTTGGATGTCGCTGATTTAGGACAGGGACGACTGGTGATGTTTTACAACCATTGCAAAAAGGAGCGCTTTCCTCTCTCTGTCGCCATTTCGAACGATGGAGGAAAGACGTGGGAAAGAAAATGCGATCTGGAAGAGAAGACTGGTGAGTTCCCTGCAGCTATCCGCACATCGGATGGCCAGATTCATGTGACATATGCGTATGAGGTTGCGTCGGGACAAAGAAGGATTAAGCATGTCGCTATCGATCCCTCAAGACTTTTTGAGTGAGAGATCGCGCTCTATACTGCTGACGCTTCGCGGTAAATTTTTGGTCTTCATTCGTACCTTGCCTCCTCGACAATGATCACTCACTCCAGACACAAAAATTTGCGCGGCCTTCTTGCCCAATTCCCAACTTTTGAATGCATTTGGGTATACATATCGAAATTGATCTAATCTTTTTTAATTTAATACTTATATTATTAATTATTTTTTTTCTATTGAAGTTAATTTGTCATTAGGCCAGAATCTTATTTATGGAACGTAATAACATCAATTTTAGTCCACTTTGTCAGTCCCATGAGACCCATTTAGGTCATGCGTTTCCTTCTGCCCAAATTTTTTCTCCCTTTTCTTCTTCTAAGAATAAGGTGCGCTCCGCGCACTAATTTTTTATTCACGTCTTATTTTTTATTATGAAACAAAAAACTTAGAAGAGAGTATTTTATGTTGTCCACAAGAATTTTTTTAGGATTTTCTCAAATTTGCACAAGAAGATCCAGTGCGATCCAAGCAGGAATTGCACAACAGCGACGATGTCACTCGAGCAATGCGCAAAACATGCGCAATGCATGTAAAAAAATCCGTGACTTTATGTATCCCTCATCAATTCCTTCTCATTTTTTGGGAGTTTCTACTGTTACCGAACAAGCGAATGCATCTGTGACATTATTTCCCGATAGAGAGCTAGCAAGAGTTTTTAGAACCCGATATAAAAACAGCGAAGACTTCGGAACACTGTTTGAGTCGCTTAATTGTCCTCAAAGCATTATCAATTACTTGCAAGTAGCTCATGAAATGCAGTCCAGAGGATTAATTCCTCTTGTGCATGGTCAATCTGCAATTTGGATGATTCCTCAGCGCATTTTAAAAGCCCTTGACTTTGAACGCTGTCAACTTTTGCGTTTGCCTGAAGAAGCTTTTGGAGAGAGTCATGAAATCGCAGCGATGATCGATCATGAAATGCAGCAAAGAGCTGGGCATTGGTTGCCCTTTTATCATCGGATCACTTTTTTTAAAAACCTCGATTTACAACCTGAATTCAGTGCTCGTTTACTTTCTGCTACGATAGGACTTTTCCATTGCGAAGCAAAAAATGCGCCTCTTTCTTTTGTCTTTGGAGGGTCGATTCCTCGAGGGCCAGCGTCGATTTCCTGCAGGTATCCAGGGAATCGAAGTTTAATGTCCACAGAGCGCTGCAAAACAATTGCAAATCGAATCATTGCGAATGGAATGATCCAAAGAGGTTTTTCTTGTGAGGTTTTAGAAGATCTGATCAAAGCAATACAGCCTCTTTACGATGCAGCAGAACAGGCAGAAATTGGACAGCTCATTGTTCTCGGTGTTCCTCAAAGTAACCTGCATAAATTCGTCTACCACTGTGAAACCGGAGGGATTCCTACTGGCATTCCTATTCAAAGAGCAGTAGAAAGTATCTCTACTGGAATCATCCCAAGGGAGGGATGCCAGGTTCGGTTTGTATTTTGCCGAGAGACAATGGCGCGGTCAAGCGGTATCGAAGTCGTCAACCTCATGGATGAAGAGTCGTTACAAAGCTTCCTTGGAAGTTCAAGTTGCTCTTTTTCAGGAATAGATGAGCTCATGAATGCTTTATACCCAGACGTAAGTCCGTTTCAGGATGGTCTGAATCGGATAGAAGCCGCTAGAGACAGGCAACTTCAATACGCAGCTATTATTGGAAAATTGGATAGAATCATCGAGAACCTAAATGTGGGCAATTGATTGATACCACTCTGTAAAGTGTTTCAAGCCTTCCTTTAGTGAGGTCTTCGGTGCAAAGCCGAGGGCCTTTTTGCTTTTAGCGATATCTGCAAATGTCGCATAGACATCGCCAGGAGGGGTTGGCTCAAATTGAAGGATTGCTTTTTTCCCAAGCAAGTCTTCTAAATCCGAAATGAGTTGCATCACAGGGACAGGAGAATGGTTCCCCAAGTTGAAAATTTCGTTTGTGGCTTCTAAGTCAATGGCGGCAAGGGTGCCTTCGACGATATCGTCGATGTAGGTGAAGTCGCGCAATAGCTTTCCTTCTCCATAAACAGCGATGGGTTGCTCTTCAAGGATGGCTTTTGCAAAGGAGAAATAAGCCATGTCGGGTCTGCCCCAAGGTCCATAGACAGTGAAAAAGCGCAATCCCGTGCATGCCAATCCATGAATATGGTGGTAAGCATGGGCGATGAGCTCGCCTGCGCGTTTTGTGGCGCCGTAAAAGCTGGCGGGATGATCGACGGGATCGGTCTCGGAAAAAGGTGTTTTCGCGTTGAGCCCATAGACAGAGGAGGAAGAAGCGTAAACGAGTTTAATGTGAGGAAAGCGGCGCAGCGCTTCAAGGATTTGCACAAAGCCACTCAAATTGCTGTGGACGTAGCTTTCAGGATGTTTGAGGGAATAGCGAACACCTGCTTGTGCAGCGAGGTGAACAAAATGAGTGATCTTGTGGTTTTCGATCGCCTCTTCCATCGCATGTTTATCGACAATATCGTTTTCAAAGATGGGGATCCCTTCTAATGTCAATAAGCGTGCTCTTTCTTTTTTGAGGGATGGATCGTAATAAGCGTTAAAATTATCGCATCCAAGAACGACATCGCCGCGCCTTTTGAGAGCAAGACCGAGGTGGAATCCGATAAACCCTGCAATTCCTGTAATGAATACGCGTTTCATATTGACTTCAAAATAGAATAATTAAAAAATGCATGCACGTTTCCAAGACTTACTTTAGCATGTCGCTATTTTTGAGGCTTCTGCAAAAAATGCATCTTCTCTTTGTGTTCCTCTTTCTTATTAGTGTTTCCTCATGCACGAATCCTCCTTATCGGGGGAGCGATGTGCTTGGAGCGGATGAGTTTGTCATGGATTCGTATCGCATTCGCGAAGGCAAGCTATCGATCTTATCGATGGAGGGAAAAGAAAGCGTGGATCTTCCCCCCAGTTTTCTTGAAGAATACCAAGATGTGATCAATAACGGCGATGTGCTTCAGATTGCCGTTTATCACCCGACGCGAAATGACCTTGTCGAATCGGTGCAGCGTATCGGACAGATTGTAGGGTTTCGTGTGACGGACGGAAAGATCTTTTTGCCGGACCTCCCTCCGGCTGAAGTCGCCGGTTTGACATTGCATCAAGCCCAAGAGGAGATTGAAAAGCTGTATCGAGAGCAGATTAAAGACGTCAATGTTTTCATCTCTTACAAAGATCGGCTTTTGAGAAAAGTGGAGCTAGCGGGACTTGTTCAAGTTCCTCATATCCCTGTTGATGGACGCTTGCGTCTGTTTGAAACTCTGTCTATCGCCAAAGTTCCGACGAATGCCAACCTGTTTAAAAGTTATATTGTCCGCGAAAATTCCCTTCTTCCAGTGGATTTATACAAGTTGCTAAAAGAAGGCGATATGAACCAGAACATTGTCATGCGCGGAGGAGATAAGGTCTACATTGCAGATCCTTCTGCATCGACATTGATGGTGCTTGGGGAAGTGTGCAAGGAACGCGTCGTGGATGTGCCCGATGGATTCATGACGCTGCGCAAAGCCATTGGAGAAGCGGGAGGCATTCTCCCTTCCGGGGATAAGTCTTACATCCAGGTGATTCGGGGTAATATTCTTCACCCCAGAATTTATACGTTGAACTGGGAACATGTCGTCAGACTACCAAACGACAGCATGCTCTTAATCCCGGGAGACATTGTTTATGTTGCAGCGAGACCCCTGTCGGAATGGAATCGCTTTGTCAATGATCTGCTGCCGACTTTGATCGCTCTGGATCTGATCACTAAAGGCATTAATTCCATAGGGGTAGATGTACGATGAACGATGCCTTCGTCCTTACATTCTCAGATATGAAGCGCCTCTTTCTGCGCCACAAAAAAAAGATGAAGTCAGTTGCCGTTTTCTGCGCGCTGTTTGTGTTTTCTATCCTCTTGGTGCAAGCACCCCAATACCAAATCGAATCCACGTTCAAGCAGTCGAATAAGCAGAGCGATATCACTTCAAGCATGAAGAAAGTTGTTCAGCAGTTCATGCCTCTTTCTTCGGAGACAGCGCTGATTGCTGTGATGCAATCCAACGATGTCATGGGCAGGGCCGTTGAACGATTGGGTCTTCAGGCAGCATGCAAACCAGGTTTTGTTTTGGGTAAGATTTTAAAAAGAATTAGAAATAATGTTGTTGTAGAGTGCGGAGGAACTCTTTCAGATCCCGATGTATTCTCTTTTGCCAATGTGTTGTATTCTGGTGAGAAGCCTCTCAAACTGTTCATTAGGGCGAAAAGCGATCGTTCTTTTGAACTGTTGGATACGGGAAAACATGTGATCGTCGAAGGGAAATTAGGAGAGTCTCTCGTATTTCCTTCAGGAAGATTGACTTTGGTCGCCTTTCCAAGCGATATAAAAATAGATTCCCTATATCCCCTCTCGATCCATCCCTTGTTGAACATCTTAAAACGCGTGCGATCTCAATTGAGAATCTCTCCGCATAAATTGGATAAAAACATTATCCATCTGCAGTTTTTCTGGAGCAATCGTCATGAGGGAGCAGCATTTTTAAATCATCTCATGCTTAGCTATCAGGAATATCTAAAGAAAGAGAATGATGACATCTGCCAAATGCAATTGGAATACCTCAATAGGCGACAGCAAGAGCTCACCCGCTACTATGATGAAGCCCTCGAGGATCATTCTTCTTATTTGAAAGAGAATTTAGAAAAAAATGGTTTCATCGGTTTTACCGAAGAAATTGCCACACTTTCAGAGCCTAAAAATCTCTATACATCTAAGCTTTTCGATGTCGATCTCGAGCTCAAGCGGCTCATCGATGCGAGAATGTCCTTTGCGCGAGGGGACCAATTACTCTTCCCGTCCGGCGAGGAATTGCTTGAAGTGGAAACTGAATTGCGCGAAGCGCGCGATCTTTTAGCAAGTGTCAAAGAGGAAAAAACAATCCCAGAAACTCCTTCCCTTCTTAAGGAGCCCAGGAGTGCCATAGCTATGCTCGTCAAGCAAATTGAACAGAAAGAGGTGACTCAGGGCAATCGATTGCTTTTTGCGGCGTACCTTCAAGAAATTATTGGTCAATTAGAACAAAAGCAAAAAACTTTGAAAGAAAATCTCGAGCTCCAAAGACAAGGATGTGATGAGTTTTTAGGATTAAATCTCGCAACAGCCCAAGGGCTACTTGTCGAGTACACAAGGCAACGCGATAGTTATCAAGCGCAAATGAAAGAGCTTATCTTTTTGCGCGAACAGTTAAATAAACCTGGGTTTGAAGTGAGTTCTCTTGGCGGAGTTTCCGACGATGGGGTAATTAGGGATTTAGTCAATAAAGCCAGCTCCATTGCTTTGCAACTTCAGGATGAAGACAATCGTAGCTCGAGAGAACAGGAGCGGCTCATCGATGCGTTACAAACACAGAAGAATTTCCTCTCTCACTATTTGATTCAAAGCATTGATTTAAAAACATTACGTCTTAAACTTCTCAGCGACAAAATCGCATTTCTGCAGCAAACGACGCTTTCCCTTCTTCAAGCAGAAAAAGATCTCCTCAAAAACAAGCTGCATGAACTCAATGCAAAAATGGGAGAACTCCCCGACAAATGGCGACGTGAGTCTTTGCTAACGATGAAAAAAGAATTAGGCGCATCCATGCTAGAGGGGGTTGCACAAGTCATTGAAACAAAATTTTTGGGCCAACATACCTTTCAGATTGGTTCAAGACCGCTGGACAAAGCGATCGCTCCTCTAAAGCCCAAGAAGCCAAGCATTCTTTTATATTGCGCCTTAGCAGCGCTCTTTGGCGGAGTATTTTATTACTTTTTTGCTCTCTGCACAACATTGCTCAGAGGATTACCGGTTTCAGAGGATTCTTTGCGATTACTCGGCTTTCCTGTTTGCGGCGGATTTTCTAAATACTGTGCGACTCGCCTTGAACAAATGCGGGAAAAAGATTTAGAAACGCTTCGCCAAATCTCTGAACGCCTGAATGGTTCCCTTGGCGAGGGACTTGTCGTTGCATGCATTGGAGGCAATCACCCTGATTACTCAACATCCCTAGCTGAGCTTCTGACCATGCGTGGGTTAAAAACCGTTCTTGTGCAGTGCATTTTCGATCAACCCGTGCATCAGGAAGATTTGCCTGGACTTTGGCAATACCTCCAAGGAGAAGTTACCGACCTTCCTTTAAAGCGTCACTCTACTTATGATAAAATCGCAAGCGGAGGAACTTCGCGTCACAGCGGAGAAATTTTTGTCGGCCCCGCCTTTAAAGCGCTTCTGAACACTCTTAAAGAGCGCTATGAGGCTGTGCTTCTCTATTCGAGCGCCGACCCAACAAAAGTAGAGACTAGGTTTCTTTTGAACTGCGTTGACGCAGCGTTCATCACCGTGCAGCAAGAAACAAAAGAAGACCTCGCGTGGTATCATGAATGGGCGATGGGTCAGGAAAAAACCTGTGTGTCCTTCATTTATGCGGAAGAATTTTAAATATGGACAAAACACCAAAAACAGTTTTAGTGACCGGGGGAGCCGGTTTTTTAGGATCTCATCTCTGCGAAAGGCTACTGGAGCATGGGCATGCAGTGATTTGCCTCGATAATTTTTTCACCGGCAGCAAGGAAAATATCCTTACCCTTTTGGACCATCCCTCCTTTACACTGATTGAACACGATGTCTGCCACTCGATCGATGTTCACGCGGATCAAATCTATAATCTTGCTTGTCCTGCTTCTCCCATTCACTACCAGCACGATCCTGTCAAGACGATCAAGACTAACGTCCATGGTGCCATCAACATGTTGGAACTAGCTCAAAAGAAGGGAGCGACGATTTTACAAGCTTCGACGAGCGAGGTCTATGGCGACCCTCACGCGCACCCGCAACCGGAAAGCTACTGGGGGAATGTCAATCCCATCGGCATCCGCTCTTGCTACGACGAGGGAAAGCGCTGCGCCGAAACCCTTTTCTTTGATTTTCATCGCCAATTCCATCTGCCGATCAAAGTGGCACGGATCTTCAATACCTATGGCCCAAGGATGCATCCCAATGATGGACGCGTGGTTTCCAATTTCATCGTTCAGGCCCTAAAAAATGCACCGATTACTATTTATGGAGAGGGGACACAGACGCGCTCTTTTTGCTACTATGAAGATCTTATCGACGGACTGATTCGGTTGATGAATAGCGCGATTTCGCTTACAGGTCCCATCAATTTGGGAAACCCTGTCGAATTCACGATGCTTGAGTTAGCACAACTCATTCTTGAATTGACAGGATCCACTTCAGAACTTATTTTCCTCCCCCTCCCCGGAGATGATCCCAAACAGCGCAAGCCAGATATTCAACTTGCCCAGCAGCAGCTTGGCTGGCAGCCAAAGACTGCCTTAAGAGAAGGCCTACTAGCGACAATTGCTTACTTCGATCACTTAGACGTGACGAATTTTGTTTGAATTCTTTTGCAAAGAATGTATTTAAACCATAAATTTCTCTTCGTTTTTACTCAGAAGGAGGTTTTTATGAGTGGAAAAGTAAACTTGATGGCCTTTTCGTTTCCGGACCAACAGACAATTATCGATTACTACGCAGCGCACCCTATTAAAACGCTTATCATTGATCATTCTGTGACGCAAAAAAACTTCCCAGGTAGCATTGAAAAAGTATCCCAATTTTTTGCAAAAAAAACCATTTCAAAAGATGAACTTGATGAGAAATTAGAAAATTTATTCACATCAAGGGAAGTTCTTGAGATTAAAAATGCGGCTTTATGCGTCGCTGAAAAGAGCGGAACAGAAGAAACACCCTTTAAAAAAGAGATGGAATCTATATCTTCCTATAAACCTGTTGAATTAGTATTTATAATTAAAGTTCACTCCAAGGTTTTGACAGATCTCGTAGAAAATGCATTTTATACACCTCCTTCTTCGGAAGGAAACTCTTTCAATAGGCATGTAAAGCCGATGTGAACTTTCTGCTTTCAACTTATAATCCAACTTGCATAACCTCATTCGCTAGGTGGAGGGAGATGAGAGCTCTTGCCATGGCATTTGCAGATCTCTCTCCATTTTTTTGCAACCTCAATGGCCAGAGGAGCGGCCTCTTTTCCTCCCGCTTCGCTAAAGCGAAGATACACAACGACAACGAGCTCTGGGTCTTCCCATCTTAATGTGTCTTCGGGGGAAAATACGATCCCTCCAAACCAGATGTGGTTTTGGATTTTTGCTTCTGATTCTGAGTCGATCGTTTGCTTGTAAAAAATCTCAGCGGTTCCTGTTTTGCCGATTGTTTGTGTTTTGAGTTCTTGAAAATCGCGCATCCATTGGCTATTTCTCGCGAGGGCGCGAATGATATTCGGTTTGGCCGTTCCTTTTGGGCCGCACAGCACGCGATGCATGCCCTCGACAATCGGATCTCGAATCACGTCTGGCATGAGCAGTTTGCGTTTTTTTTCTGGAGCGCTATACCAGACATAAGGGTTTTCGCTTTCGGTTTGGGTCGATGTAAACAGAGGAAAGTGTATGCCGACTGCGGCTAAATTGTCTTTGAAGGGGTAATGAGTTTGAGCAAAAGGATCGCGGTATTCGCGTAGCGGCTCTTGTCCTGCAATGACCTGAATGACTTTTGGCTTGAGAATTTCTCCTTTATTAGCGATTGCTCCTAACATCAGTGCTGTTTGTAGAGGAGTAACGACAAGAGAGTGTTGTCCAATCGCAAATGCATAGAGTCCCGTTTGATTGTGGGAAAGATCATCAGGTAAGCTTCCGGCAATTTCTCCGGGGAGTTCTATGCCTGTTTTTTCGCCAAATCCAAAAAGCCTTGAAGCTTCAATTAGGTGAGAGGTATTTTCAATTTGATCAGTTGCGAGAATGGAGAAATAAATGTTGCTTGACTGCTCGATTGCTCCAGTGACGTCAATTTTGCCGATATTCGGATGGCTTCGAGGAAGTTTACCTCCTTTGTACATGCGTTTAATAGGCTGTCCCTCCAGTGTGTATCCTAATACCTGATCTGTACTTCCTGGCTTTGGATGCCATTGCAAATTGTCGATTAAAGTTAATGGATTGAGGTCGAGCAGATTTCGATTTAAGTCTTTAAGTTTTTGATAGCGTTCTAAAAGACCTTGGTAGGCGATGACGAGTTTAAAGACAGATCCCGATGGAGTGGATTGCCTGAAAGCTTGAGATCTGCCATAGCCATACCCTGAAATGGGATAGAAGGCGGCAGCGAGATGCTTTTCAAGTTGAACTCCATTTGAATTGCGCAATGCCCGATATTTTCCATGAAGAGATTTGGTGAGCTCATCAAAAGAGCGCAGCGTTTGCAAAAATTCGATTTGCATTTCTGGGCTTAAAGCAGCAATGGCTGTTTTTATTTTTTCAGCATGGGCGTGAATGTCGGGATGCTTTTTACTGTAATCTAAGATTTTTTCGAGATAGGGTTCACTGGATGCTGAAGATTCTCCTAAGATAAACGTATATAAGAGAGACTTGCCATTTTCGTTCCAGAAAGCAGTGAACATTTGTTTTTCAATCTGTTCGAGGTAATCGGTGTACGGCTTTGCATATTGCTTTTTCTCTTTTTCGTATTTACGCTTCTCACTTAAGAACCTTTTGAAGTGAGCTGTTCTCCACTCCTGAAAAGTTGCTTGATGAAACCAAGTCTTAAGCTGAGTGCGCAGAGAGCTTTGAACGATCGAAAAGGATTGATTGAGAAGCCGATAGCCCTCAAGAGAGAGTGTTCCTGCCGCCTTGATGAGATCTGGTGAAAAACGTTCCCTGTCCACAAAAAGACGACAAAGGTCGATGACGAGCAGTTTGTCGTTATTGTGTTTCATTTGAGCCAAAAAAACATCGAGTCGCTTTTTCAAAACAGCAACCTCTTCTGCGTTTTGGATGAGAGTGTTTTGGATGATTTTTTTCTCTTCAGAAGTGATATTGATTTTAGCAGCGCTATGAAACTCATCGGAGTATAGGATGTTAATCAGAACTCCTACTTTTTCTTCTCCGGACAGCTTGATCAGTTGATCGATGTCCCCTTGCAAACTCAACGCGGAAGAAAGCGTTGTTATTTTTTGCATCGTTGAGAAAATACTGCTCGAGGGAGCGAGGACAGTTTCTAGATATCTACTGAGTGTCAAATCTATGGATTCGTTGTAGACTCCTTCTTTATATCTTTCTCTTTCCAGCTGCCTTTTTCCATCCCAGATTTCTCCAATGTAGGCTTCGTTTTCAAGCCATTTCATCACGGCGGCTTGCTTGCTTGCTCTTATTTCCGGAATACGAGAAGGGATAAAATCATTCGGATCCATGCGTGGATAAGAAGCAAGAGCGATAACCTCTCCTGTTTTTGGATCAAGGGCAACAATGGCACCTCCTTTAATCCAGGGAGTTGTTAGGTTTGGGTCTCCGGTGTTGTGGCGCGATTCACGGATGCTTTCATTTTCAATGAGAAGCTGCTCAGCATATTCTTGGAGCTCTGAAGAAATCGATAGTAAGAGACGTTGTCCTGGAACTCCTTTCCTGCCTCCGGGGAGTTCTCGCAGGAAATTCCCTTTCGTATCAACTTCATAGGTTTTTTTTCCTGCATAGCCGCGAAGATCAACGTCAAATGTGCTTTCAATCCCCATTTTTCCAACGAGATCATTAATCGTGTAAGCTTTTTCCTGTAAAGCTTTCAAGCGCTCTCTCACCTCGAGAGGATTTTGAAAGCCTTTAGGAAGAACAGCGACCTCACCTGATTCGCGCTGACTGAGATAGGTTTGCAGTGTTTTCAGCTCTTCAGCAATGGCGTAATATTCTTTTGAGCTGATCGCTCCCATGTAGCCAATGACATCTGCACCTACTTTGCCAAGTGGATAATACCGTTTTGATCCTTTCTCAGCACGGATGCCTACCCAATCTTTCTCCATGAGTTTAAGATGGTAATACTCCTCTTCGGTGAGATCTTCTTTTAAAATGAAAGGTGTGTGTGGGAAGAGAGCTGCTTTACCGTGAATAATATCTTCGATCCTTTGCGCATCGAGCTGCAAATGTTCCGCCAAGAACTCTGAAAGATTTTTGATATAAAGGGAGCGGGTGGGGACGCGGATTCTTTTACCCTCTGCGTTTGTTTCCCATTTGGCGGCAGGGATTTGACGAATATCGGCATAACAAACGGCAGCATTATACTGGATTTTGTTGAGGGCTAGGGGAATGTTAAATCGGTCCCTGATGGTTGCTCTTTCCACTTTTTCGAGGATTGTTCGTCTTTTGGGACGTCTTGCTTTTTCTAGGTGTTCATCGTGTTGAATGATTGATAAGTACCACACCCGTACCAGGATTAAAAGGAGCCCCAAGGCGGTGACGTTCAAAACTCGATTTGCTTTTGCTGGGATGTCTTGATTCATAGAAACTCTTTTAATCCATATTGAGCAGGAGTTTACACCATTTCGTTATTTAGAGACTGTTGTCGAATTCGATCAAAGTCTTTTATCAGACTCCAATAAATTTTTTATTGTCAGTTGTGTTTGTTGTTTTTTATTTTAATGAATAAGTTAATTCCTGTTTAGTTTATAATATATTATTAAAAACAGATTGATATTGGAATAAAGATAATGTCATTTGATTCATCTACAGTATTGCCACAAACATCCTCCTCCCTTCGGAATCCACTGTCTTTTCACGCTTCTTTCTTTAATCAAAGAAAAATTTCGATCCAAGGAAAAATTGATGCGCAACTCGCAAACATTCACACGCAAACTCTAGACTCCCTAAATAATTTGGTTGGTTGGAAAGCGGAACTGGAAAGTGTTTCCCTCAACTGTTTATCTGCGCTTGCTCTTAGAATAGCAGATGCATGCATTAAATTTTTTAATTTAGACTATGGCTATATCACAGATCTGCTTGATTCCCACTATCTAGCTAAAAGGCTAATTACGAATTATTCCCAGTTGATGAATCCATCTTCCTTAGAATATCCCATTTTTAAACAGGAATGTCAAAACCAACAAAATAATCTTAGGCCTCTTATTTCATTGAGGCTTGCCCTAGCACAAAAATTGCTTCGAGAATTTAGGAGAAACCTCGTTGCGGCTCATTTTGACGATGCAAAACGGCAATATCAAGCATTCCCCCAGTGGTTGAAAGGTTCCATCAGCGAGCTGATTTTAACTCAGCGTCCCAAAGAACAAGTCGTTGAGAATGCTTTGAGTGTCCTCATTGAACAAAATCACGGTTTTCCTACACTCATCGACCAATTCACTCAGATGTTAGACGCACAAGCAAGACATTACGTTCAGTTAGACCGCAGTCAAAGCGAAGCAGAAACCCAGCATTTAGTCGGCTCTATTGGTAGCAATGATGCTGTCATGGATCATTTTTTAAACCAAAAGGTTTCTGCCGATAAGGATGCAGTCTTCGATCCTGGTATTGACCGAGTCTTGAAAAAAATTCCAGAAAGTTCTCTGCAAGATCCCATTAAGGTAACGATGGTCGGTGTGGAATATGCCGGTCTTTGCAAAGAAGGGGGATTAGCAGAAGCGTTAGAAGGCATGAGCCGTGGAATTCTTGAGTTGAATCCCAAAAACAAGGTGAGTTTGGTTTTCCCCAAGTACAGCCATCTTCCTCAAACCGTTCTTGACCAGATGAAAGACCCGACTACTCACGTTGATAGTCGTGGAGATACTTATCGAGTATTTACGCAAGAGATCAATGGCGTGTGTTGTCATTTTATTGAAGACCCTCTTTTTGAATTAAGCTCGAAAAAACCCAAAATTTACGATGACAAAGAACATCAACGATTCGCACGATTTTCAGGGCTTGCCGCCGATTTTATTTACGAAAGAAAAGACACCGATATCGTGCATTTGCACGACTGGCATGTATCAGGCGTTGCCCTCAAGCTAAAAAAAGATCATAAAATGGAATGGAAAGAAGGAAAAATTCCTCCGGTTGTTTTCACATTTCACAACAATAACAAATCCTCCCAAGGAAGAGTTTCTTTAGGCCCCTATTCCTATGATCCGGTGATCGAAGGCTACGTTCAAAATGGGATTCTCAACGACAACGACAATCTTTTCATTAAAACCTTAAAAGTTGCCGATCAGATCACAACGGTATCGAGATCTTTTGCTTGGGAAACACAAAAAATTGAGAAGGGCCATGGAGTAGCATTCGCTGTAAAATCCGCCGCAAAAATGGGCAAATTTACTGGAATCCTCAATGGCAATAATCCGAGCCGTTTTGATCCACAAAAAGACAGATCTCTCATAGGTTGGAAAAACGGGGATTTAAGCTACGGCGCAAATCATCCGCAAATCCTTCAACAAAAGCAGAAATGTAAAACAGAATTTGCGGAGTGGGTCCAGACTTATTTACCAGATGCTCAAATCGATCCTTCGAAGCCTTGGATGGGCTTTATTGGAAGATTTGATTCTTCGCAAAAAGGGTTAGACAAATTTGAAGAATCGATTGAGGCCACGTTAAAAAATGGCGGTCAGTTCATTTGTATGGGAGTTCTAGAGGATAAAGCCGCCACCAAAATTCTCGACCAACTCCAAAAAAAATATACAAAAGGCGTTGTATTTATCCGCGACCATAAGTTGCCTAGTGGGAAGTTTTTCTATCAGGATGGGGATGGGACGCGTCCAGGCATTGGATCTGTTGTGAGGGCTGCTTTAGATTTTATGGTGATTCCCTCTAGCTATGAACCTTGCGGGCTTGTGCAGTTTGAAGGCTGGCTTTTTGGAGCGCTTGCAATCGGCTCTAAGACAGGGGGATTAGCGGATACAATCACCCCTTTAAGCGAAAATCGAAACACCTTCAACGGGTTTTTATTTGATCGCGATAAGAAAGAAGAGCTCACCGAAACGATTGCGCATGCCCTGCAATTCTGGTCGAATCTCACCAAGGAGGAAAAGGAAGCGACGATTCGCCGTATCATGGTTGAAGGGAAAAAGAATAGCTGGAACGATCCCAGTTTTAAGGAGAAGTTCTCTCCTGCCCAGCAGTATCGAATCATTTATGCGAATGCTGCAGCGCGCCAGAAGCTGCGGGAATCTAAAGGTGCTTTTGATCTTATCGATGCCCTGCGCCACAAACACCTGAGCCCTTCCAATACTTCGCATCCTCATTTCAAAGCGAATGAGAAACAAGAAGAATACTTTCAAAATTTTTACTCAAAATGTTGCAAGAAGGATGATCTAGAAGCGCTCTACAAGGCACTTCCCCAAGAAATTCGCTCTAACTTTCCCCATCCTTACGGCAAAGATGTCCATTATAAAAAGCACGAAGAATGCGGCGCTTTTCCCTCTTCTGAGGGCATTCAGTTTTCTACCCGTTTTACAGGATCAAATGTATCTCTTGTTCTTCTCAACGACGACTTGAGCATTCAGAGAGAAATTCCGATGTATTACAGCGGCGATCAGAACTGGAGAATTTCAGTTCTTGGAGCAAAAGAAGGTCAAAGGTATCAATTTAGAGTCGATGGAACAATCAAGGTAGATCCCTATGGCAGACGTCATGGTTTTTATCCCGGGGAAGAGAAATCTTATTCGGTCGTAGATTTTGGGAAGTATGAATGGACAGACGCTCAGTGGTTGGCAACTCGAGAGAAGAATGCAGGCCAGCCTCAGCCGATGAGCATCTATGAAGTGCATCTCAGCACCTGGAAAAAAGAAGCTTCGGGAAAACCGTTGAATTATCGAAAGCTCGCTGTGGAGCTTGCCGATCACTGTCAAAAAACGGGTTATACTCATGTCGAATTGATGGGGCTTTTGGAGCATCCCAATGAGCGCTCTTGGGGATACCAGGTCAGCGGATTCTTTGCTCCTAACCACAGGTTAGGAAGCGTCCAAGACTTTAAGTACATGGTAGACTATCTGCACAAGCGCAATATTGGCATTATCATCGACTGGGTGCCGGCCCACTTTGCTAAGAATGATTACTTGCTTGACGAGGGCTTTAAAGCATCTGGCTTGCGCTACCGATGGAGTTTACGTCGCCAGTTTTATCGGTTCGGTTCTTACAACTTTGACTTTGGGAACAAAGAGGTGAGAGAGTTTTTGATTTCAAGTGCGCACTTCTGGATCAATGAAATGCATTTGGACGGTGTACGGTTTGATTGCCTATCCAGCGTCGTGGGTAGCGAAGATAAAACGTCTGCAAACCTCTTTTTGCGCGACCTTAACGCTGTCATCCATAAACACAGAGGGGTTCTCGTCATCGCCGAAGACTATTCTGGAGATGGAAGGGTCACGCTGCCTTACTATAAAAATGGCTTGGGGTTTGACATGAAATGGCATGTCAACTGGATGCGCCAGAGTCCAGGCTATTTCCGATCGCCGATTTCAGGCCGCAAAACCAATTACGACGTGATTCGAAATACACTCATGGGAGATGTTTTACATAGGCAAGTGATGTATCTCTCTCATGACGAGGCAAATGCTCCTTTAGGATGGGCTGATCACTTTGCCAATATTGAAAATATTGAAGAGCGTGAAGCAAACAAGCGAGCTTTCTGGGGCTTGCTAATGAGCGTTCCAGGTAAGAAACTAAACTTTATGGGCAACGATTGGGCTAATGAGGTGCCTTTCTATAAGTTTATAGAAGATAAGTTTCCTGAATCGATAACCGGGTTGCAAGATGGTCTTAAACCTTGGTACACAAATAAGCAGAAGTTGCTCTCCATGGTGCACGAGCTGCACCGGATTTACAGGTCGAGCAAGTCCCTTTATGAGCGGGATAATAATGGGAACGATATGGATTGGATCGAAGATTCTCAACGACAAGTCCACGCTTTTAGGCGTCAAGCCAATGATGGAACCTCGATGGCCTGCTTTCACAATTTGATGGATCAACCTGTAGAGAACTTCGTAGTTTCTATTCCTAAATCGAAAAAGCCAACCCTTTCTCCTAGAGAAATCTTTAGCTCAGATGCGGTTTCTTTCGGGGGGAAAGGGAGGCATAATAAAAATATTCTTGTCACAGAAACGGCTGATGCAGTTCAGTACACCGTGAGCATTCCCCCTTTTTCGAGCGTGCTGGTAAACGAAGGCCGTCTAAAGGTAAAGAAGGTAAAAGTTAAGGAGGAAGAGGCCAAGGAGCCTTCGCTATTTACATGGGTGAAGAATCGTTTCTTTTGGAGTAGCTAGCGATTTTTTTAATTCTAAAATTCCTCTCTTTATTTCAATTTCCAAATTCCTTTCTTGGAAAAAAAATCCCTATTTGTTAAAAAGGGTGACTATTTTGAATGCGCCTGTAGTTCAATGGTAGAACCGTAGCCTTCCAAGCTACTTGTGTCAGTTCGATTCTGATCAGGCGCTTTCCTCATTACAAACTCAGGGTTGTTCTTAGACCCGGATCTTCATTGAAATCTGGCTCTCAGAAAAATTCTTGAAATTTTAACCCAAGACCGAAATTTTCCCATACTCTTTTGGCATTGCTAGGAGAGCTAAGAAAGGGAAGATGCCGTCGTCAAAAAATAAAGGGACAAGGCTTGGCTACTACACAAGAAACAGAAGTCACAATAAAAGAATTACTTGAGAGTGGTGCGCATTTTGGCCACCAAAGACACCGCTGGAATCCAAAGATGAAGCGTTTCATCTTTGAAGAGCGCAATGGTATCTATATCATCGACCTCGCGAAGACAATGCAGCAAATCCGCATTGCAGTCGGCGTCGTAAAAGAAATGGTCTCCAAGCGTAAATCGATCCTCTTTGTGGGCACAAAGAAGCAAGCAAAGAGCGTGATTAGAGAATGTGCGGAAGAGTGCGGCGAGTTCTACGTCTCCGAGCGCTGGCTCGGCGGGCTGTTGACCAATCTTCAAACGATCCGTCAATCCGTCAAAACCCTTGAGCGCATCGAGAAGAAAATCGCTTCTGGTGGCGAAGGGCTAACGAAGAAAGAACTCTCTGTTCTCGGGAAAGAACAAACAAAACTTGATCGCAACCTCTCCGGTATTCGCGCAATGAGAAAGCCCCCAGGCCTTCTGATCGTCGTTGATCCAAGCCGCGAGCATATTGCTGTTGCTGAAGCTAAAAAGCTCGGTATCCCTGTGATGGCTCTTGTCGATACAAATTGCGATCCAGATCCGATTGATTATGTCATCGCATGCAATGATGACGCCCTTAAGAGCATCAAGCTCATCGTTCGCGCGCTGATGCAAGCTGTCATCGATCGGAAAAACGATCTCAACGTTGGCATTTCCAAAGGCGACCAAAAGGAAGAAGAACAAGAAGCTTCCGCTTTTGAAGAAAACGACAAAGACGAAGGAGAAGATCAATGAGCGGAAAAGTAACAGCTGAAATGGTCAAAGAATTGCGCGAGCGCACAGGTGTCAGCATGGGCAAGTGCAAAGAAGCCCTCGACAAAGCGGGCGGCGATATGGAAGGTGCAATCGACTTTTTGCGCAAATCCGGCATGGCATCTGCGGTCAAAAAAGAAGGTCGCGAAACGAACGAAGGACTTATCGCTGCAGCCGAAGGCAGAAATTCCGTAGCTCTCGTGGAAATGAACGCAGAGACCGATTTCGTGACTCAAAATGAGAAGTTCAGAGAGTTCCTCAAAGACGTCGCTCAGCAAGCTGCAGATACTGTGCCTGCAACTGTAGAAACATTGATGCATGCTCCTTTTAGCAAGGATGCTTCCTTGACAGTGGATCAGCAGCGCGCCCTCGTTATGCAAAGCCTTGGAGAAAATATCCAAGTGAAGCGCATGTCGATTCTGCCTAAAAACGAGAATCTTTCTATCGGTCTTTACTCGCACATGGCAGGAAAGATTGTCGTTGCTGTTGTTTTATCAGGCGGCAGTGGTCAAGAAGCGCTGGCTAGAGATATCGCGATGCACACCGCAGCGGAGTCTCCCGAGTATTTAAAACCGGAAGAAGTTCCAGCGGAGATCCGCGCTAAGGAAGAAGAAATTGCGAAAGCTCAAGTTCAAGGCAAGCCTGCGAACATTGTGGATAAGATCGTTGAAGGAAAGCTCAAATCTTTCTACGATGAAGTCTGTTTGGTGTGCCAAAAATACATCAAAGATAATACAATGACCATTCAGCAATTGCTTGAAAAAGAGAGCAAGCGCCTAAACAAGCATATCGAAATCAAGGCTTTCCATCGCTGGAAAGTCGGAGGATAAAGTGACATCAGCGCATCGACCAGCTTATAAGCGTGTTCTCCTGAAACTTTCAGGGGAAGCGCTTATGGGCGAGCAAAAATTTGGCGTTGAGCATGAAGCGTGCAAGCAGATTGCTGAATCGATCAAGGAGGTCTATGCGCTCGGTGTTCAACTCGGCATCGTTGTTGGCGGCGGGAATATTTTTCGCGGTAATCAAGCGCAAGCCTTTGGATTTGCCCGAACTCCCGCCGACCATATCGGAATGCTCGCGACAACAATCAATGGTCTTGTTCTTCAACAAACTCTTGCAAGCCTTGGCATCGACAGCCGCGTGATGAGCGCTCTGAATACCGATTCGATCGTTGAACCCTACCATTGGGGCCATGCGCTTCACTCCCTGCAAAAAGGAATGATCGTCATTTTCGTAGGAGGAACGGGCAACCCTTACTTCACGACAGACTCCGCTGCTGCTCTTAGAGCGAGTGAAATCCACGCAGACATTGTGCTAAAAGCGACCAAAGTGGATGGAATCTTTACAGAAGACCCAAAAAAAAATCCCCATGCAGAAAAGTACGAGCAACTGACCTATTCCGAAGTGCTCGCAAAAAAACTCAATGTCATGGATGCGACAGCGATCGCTCTGTGTCGTGAAAATCATATCCCTATCTGCGTCTTTAATTTATTTGAACAGGGCGCCATGCTGCAAGCTGTTTGCGGACAGCCCAAAGGCACGCTCGTTACCGGAGCATAAATCATGAGTATTACTGCAGAAACCAAGACTAAAATGCAAGCTGCGCTTGAGCATTTTAAAACAGAATTGAAGAATTTGCGCACAAATCGCGCCAACCCAGGAATGCTGGACGGTGTGTCGGTCGATGTCTATGGCTCACAAATGCGCATCAAAGAATTAGCAAACGTTACTGTCCCTGAACCGCGTCAACTTCTCATCACTCCTTTCGATCCTCAAACAGCAGGAGCTATTGGAAAAGGGATTGAAAAGGCCAACCTCAATTTGCAGCCCATGGTCGAAGGTGCCATCATTCGCATCAACGTTCCTC
Source organism: Chlamydiia bacterium (assembly GCA_021324995.1). GTDB lineage: Bacteria > Chlamydiota > Chlamydiia > Chlamydiales > Rhabdochlamydiaceae > CAJCIW01. The sequence goes on from JAJPIB010000002.1 coordinate 26,936, forward strand.
CGATGGATGAATCCATGCGTAAGCAAATCGTGAAGCAGGGCAAACAAAAAGCGGAAGACTCAAAAATCGCCATTCGTGATATTAGAAGAAAGAATAACGAATTAGCCCGCAAGCAGAAAGCGGATGGCCTGATTACCGAAGACGTCATGAAGAAGGAAGAAAAGGGAATCCAAGACCTAACTGATAAATTCTGTAAGGAAATCGACGATCTTTTCACCGCCAAAGAAAAAGAAATCATGACGGTTTAAAGCCTGATTCGCGAGGACACAAGCTATAGATTTGTGCGATCCGCGCAAATTTTAGCATTCTCCTCTTGATGAAAAATAAAGGCGCGATCTATAATCATCGCTTCCTTTTAGACAATGGCCCCATCGTCTAGCCCGGTCTAGGACATCAGATTTTCATTCTGCGAACAGGGGTTCGAATCCCCTTGGGGTCACATTAGTAGGCGCTCTCTTTTGAGTGCCTACATTTTACGAGACTTTAGCTCAGTCGGTAGAGCATCTCACTTTTAATGAGAGGGTCGATGGTTCGAGTCCATCAAGTCTCAACTTCCTATCTAGCACAATTCCTGAGCCTTAGGCTTTAATCGGTAGACTCAAATTAAACTTTGGGTCTATGATTTAAGCCAAATGGTGCAAGAATGGTGCAACGAAAAATAATCTTGCCAGCACATCCAGTCTCGAACTTCAATACAAGAGGCTAGAGTCATGGCATCCATTTACAAAAGAAAATCAAAAGATGGCAAGAGCACCGTATGGCGCGCTGTCGTCCGTATCAGAGGCTATCCCACTGTTTGCAAGACATGTGACCGCAAACAAATTGTCGAAGACTGGGCAAAAGAAACCGAGCGACGCATTAAACTCGGCCAATATAACTTTGAAGCACATAATAGAAATCACACCTACGCTGATCTTCTCCATCGCATGGAAGGAGATGGCGCCATTTCTCATCACCGTTCCTTTAAAAAAATTGCCGTTCCCAATTCGAGTACTGGAAGCAACGTCTAGCTGCCTATGCTCTTATCCATATCACTCCCGAACTCATCGCTCAAGAACGTAAAATCCTCATCGATTTGCCTCTGCCAGATGATACTAAACGAAGTCCCGCTACGATCAATCGCTATGCGGCAGTCCTCTCCTCCACCTTGGGTTATGCTGTCAAAAAGCTGCGTTGGATTACGGAAAACCCATGCAAAGCCCTTTCTAAATTGAAAGAAAGTGCAGGGCGTGATCGAATCCTCACAGATGAAGAAATCAACCGTTTCCTCGATGCTTGCAAGCAATCTACACTAAGGAAAATCAGCGTCTCGAGGTTGAGATTGGAGAACTAGAAATGCAAAAACAGCTTAACATGGACGCTGACAGTCTGAACTCATGATTGGGGATGCTTCCCTCTGACGAGAGTGCTGAAAAAGTCCTGAAATACGAGCGCTCGATACAGAAATCGATTTTCCAGAACCTCTTCTTGTTGAAAAAACTGCAAGGAATATTTTAAGTGAGATGAGTGATAGAAAATTGGCTTTATTTTGGAAAAGTTGGGAATCTGAGTCAACCTTTCAGTGTTAAAAACGCTTATTGAATACGCAAAAAGGGGATGGATTCCCCCCTTTGCACGATGACATCGACCCAATAACGGTCTAAGCTCAGGCTATTCCCCCATCCTAAAAAGAAAGTCTGGAGAAGTCTCAGGATGTTGTTGTATGAGATCCGCTAGGCAGACAATCCCTTGGGTTTGTAAATTTTGCCAAGCTTTCAGAACTCCCCATTGAGAAACGTAAGCATGGAGCTTAAGCACTTGATACTCGCAATTCAGCGCATTAAACTCGTCGATAAGGGCATTGACTTCATCTATGATGAGCTGATGAGACTCTGTTTCAAAAGTACTTAAGAGAGCCTTAGGCGTTTTGCAGCGTTCACAAAGGTTGGTATAAGCGACATTGATTTTGTCTTGTAAAAGCTTCCATGGCAGTGGCGCAGTGTCCATATGCAATGCGCTAGACTCCGATTTTGTCTTCACTTCTTGTGCAAGAGTCTCTAAGCAAGAGACCACAGCATCCTTTTTCTCAAAAGCCTCTTCTTGAAGCTTTCTGAAATCGTCTGCCTGCCCAGCAATAGCTTGTGGTTTTGGCAGATGAGCTAGAGGACAAGGATGAATGCCCAGGACTTCGAGATCAGCAAGAGTTAGGATCCCAATTTTTTGCAGATGATCTGGAGCACATCCTAACTTTGCGGAATAATGCTCTTTAGAGATGATGCCAAGATCTTGAAGAAAAGGTTTTTGGACTTCTGCAGAGATGCAGGGAACAATATTAACAGGTACTGGGTGGAAACTCGCATACCGTCTTGACTGTGTGTCTAAAAGCATATGAATGCTAATGGTATTTGAATTATTGCCCCACTCAATAAGCGGTCGATGGCTCTGTTCCCGAAGGAGAACAGCATCAGAAGTGCGTGAATTTGTAAAATCTTGAAAGAATTCTTTACCTAGCGAGCATACGGACATTTCTTTTTGTGGCGACCATACGGACATATAAGCCCCGAAAAAAAAGAGTCTGTTTCTTAAGGAAGTGACCTCGAATCCTTGCTCTTCTACATAAGCCTTTTGCTTGGAATAATTCATACCTCCACTTACACCGCGTATCCTCATGAAGATTAAACTTATTTTATTGGGACAAGTATTACACTGCTCAAGAATTTCAGGCTCAATACATTCAAAAACAAACTTCCGCTCCTTGTTAAGAGGATATTTGCAAAGCGTCTGCAAATTTTTGATTCTATTTCGAATTTCTAATGTTTGAGTTGTTAATCCGGTAGAGTTAGTCTCTTTTAGATCACCATTCTCATCGAGAATAAAAGGAAACTCAGCACAAGATTCTCTTTTAAAAGCTCCAGGAATTACTACAAAATTAAAAGTGTCTTTCATTAATTTTTCTGATTCAAAAGGATCTTTCCGAAAGCAGTTTTCAAAACATTTCCGGCTAATAAGAGGGATCTCACCGCAGAACGGCCCCATTAATCCCTCACTCATTCTTCCACTAATGGTTATCGGATAAAGAGTTCTAAATTCTTGCTTGGGGTTGGATTCATGCCCTTCCAGCCGCTCTACCATTGGGATCTTTTCTTTGCTAGAAAGCTGTTGCCAAAGAGAGAGATGCTCGCTAAATTTATTCCATGATTTACAGACTCGCGCACAATTAAAAATATCGGTGTACCGCTCCATGAAGCAGGCTGAAAATACAAACAGTTCGACCGTGGAAAACGGGTCAGTCGAGGGCTCAAATCGAGCAATCACTTGCCGATAGGCTTTTGCATACAAATCTAGTTTGAGAAGAGTACCTCTATCTAACCCTAACTGTTCTAGATTATTTCCAGGAATTTTTCTGTTCGAAAACCCAGATTCTACAAGCAAGTTGTTATACCTTTCATTCACCAAGCCTCTGACATTCTTGCTATGGTCTACATTATGCTTATGCAACAGATCAAAAAAGGTATCGGTACATAGGTTTAATCCATGGAATGGATCAGTTGTCCCAAAGGCTAATGCATGGGAGTGAGAATATGCAGAAGAGGACATCATCACTTTATAACAAGCATCAAGGTAAAAATCAGGACGAACAATACAGGTTGTTCTATCCTTGCCCAGTTGTTCTAAATCTTTACCAGGGATTAAACCTGAAAATAAACCTTTTTCTGTAAGCATATGATTGTATTCATAATTGACCTCTCCCCGAATATTTGCACTTAGTGCGACGTTCTTATCGTGAAGCCATGAAAAACAACTGTCTGTTGAAAACCCTGCGGGAGGATTTGCTTGCCCAGAAGTGAGTTGGAATTGCGTTGCCGTACCCTGATTAACTGGTAACATTTTATATCTCCATTATTAAGTTATGTTAAAATATGCTTAACATTATAACAAAACATTTAGTTTAGTGCAATTTATAAACTTTATTTTAAATAAAAATTGCATAAATAATATAGCGCGTTAAATTACATTAACTTATACCTCTCGTGAATCAAGAAACCGTTTGATAAAAATTCAACTTGACATGTAACCTGCTGAACATGATTTTCTTAAGCGAAGCTCAACGCGCGCAACTCAAA
>JAJPIB010000047.1 GCA_021324995.1 Chlamydiia bacterium
GATTTAAAATTTAATCCCCCTCTGTGAGCTCTGTGATCTCTAGCGAACCTTGTTCGCGGGTGGTTGAAAAATGCTTTTTCCCGATTCTTCAGTTTTTTTCGGTATAAATGGATTATATCCAATGTGGAAATTTTGATTTAAGACGAAACCAACACGATCGAATTAACCCAAAAACTCAGGTTAATAGGAGCCGACGATTCGATCGTGCCAACCCCGGGGTTTTGGCTCGGTCTTAAATCCAAATTTTCAATCACGTTGGGTATAAATCCAAATTTTCAATCGCGTTGGGTATACACTTTTATCCCTTGATTGAGTTTGGCGTGGATTTCATAGTCCTTACCTATTGGCTTGAAAGAAACAGGATCATAAACCACAGTCCGGATAGAAATAGTATCATCCGATTTGAAGGTATATTTGGTGTATTCGTAAATCGCATTTCCGGGGTAATTGGTAAAGTGCAAATCTGAGGTTACGATCCGCTCGGAGTTCTCCCCTTTCTCTGTCATAAGAAGGAGTTTATTAGGAGAAAAGTAACCTAGAGGCATCCCCGCATTACCTGTGCATTCTTGCATATCGATGACAAAGAGAAAACGCTCTCCTGCGCGCAAGGCGGAAGCAAAGTCTTGATACGACGTTACCTCTTGGGCAAAGGCGCTTGAAGAAAAGAAAAACGCTGCGCTCAAAATCCAATCTCTGACTTTTTTCATTGTCTCCCCAAAATTGAATTATTATAGTGGGTTGCTGTATACCCAACGCGACTGAAAATTTGGTTTAGACCCGAAGCGAAAGCTCCCGCGATTGGCGCGATCGAATCGTCGCCCCTATTAGAAATAGGGGCTAGATTCGTCCAATCCCGGGACTTTGGCTCGGTCTTAAATCCAAATTTTCTATCACGTTGGGTATAAATTAGCAATTTCTTTATAAAATTATTGGAATACCGGATTCTTGATGAAAAATAGATCTGCTTCCCTTTCTCTTGCAATTGCACTTTTAGTCTCCTTCATTGACTACATGGGACTGGGTCTCGTCTATCCCATGTTTTCTTCCATGCTATTTGATCCCGCTAATCCCCTTTTACCTGCGGAAACTTCAGAGGCGGCGCGAGGGGTTTGGCTCGGGATTCTGATCGCTCTATTTCCTTTTGCCCAGTTTTTTGGCTCGCCAATTTGGGGAACGCTCTCCGATGGGAAAGGGAGGAAAAAACCACTGCTATATAGCTTAGGGCTTGCACTCATGGGATATTTGATTGCATTCATGGGTGTCTTCGAGAGCAGTCTTTTACTGCTTTTAATTTCACGGCTCGTGATTGGATTTGCATCGGGAAACATGGCGATTGTCCAAGCGACCGTCGCTGATATCAGCTCTGCGGAAAGTAAGGGAAAGAATTTTGCGCTCTATAGCATGTCCTTGGGAGCGGGTTTTACACTAGGTCCCTTCTTGGGAGGTGTTCTTTCCAAGTGGGGGTTTAGCACTCCCTTTATTTTTGCGGCGGGTGTTCTAGCTCTCAATTTAGGGTTTGTGATGCTATTCTTTAAAGAAACGCATCAGAAGCCTGTGAATACAAAAATCAATTGGGCCTTGGGATTTATCCAGATCAAAAAAGCCTTCCGTTTCAAAGACATCCGATTGATTTTACTCTGCACGTTTTTACACTGCTTTGTGTGGTCGTTTTTCTTTGAGTTTGTTCCTGTGTACTTCATCGATAAATATCAATTTTCTTCAACCGATCTAGGATGGTTTTTTGGAGCAAGCGGCGCTTTTTACGCGCTGAGCACGGGTCTTCTGATCCGACCTTTCATCGGGCGATTCAAACCGGAACTTTTATTTTTTAGCGGAAATTTTTTTGCGGGGCTTGCTGTTCTTGCCATCCTCGGAATTCCTAGCGTCCATTGGCTGTGGTCAAGCACATTTCTCGTGCAATTCTTCGTTGCTTTTGTCTGGCCGAATGCAACGACGATGATTTCGAATTCCGCTTCTGCAGAAATTCAGGGAGAAGCATTAGGAGTGTTTGCGTCGGTCAATGCTTTAGCTCTGATCCTCAGCCCTCTCTTTTCAGGTTCCCTGATAGGACGCCATCCATCGCTACCCATGTGGGTCGGAGGTCTAGGCATGTTGGGTATTGCTCTGCTAGGAGTTAGCACCTTCCGCAAAAATCTCTTTAAAGACAAGCGTTGAAAAAGCGGGAAGTTTTATGTGGGCTCTTGCCTTCCTAGAGATGTTTAATGGCGAGGGATTGCTATGATTTCCCGTACCGCCAAACTTTTTGCTATTGCTGTTCAACACTTCAATTAACCCAGAGAAGTTTTTCATGGGTTTAGATTCTTTGAAGTGCACTTGATATTTTTCAAAGGATTTTGCAGAAAAGTTATGGACAACTAAGAATTGGTGCCCCTGCAGATCGCGACGATGATAACTATACCGAAAAAAACTGAAGAATCGGGAAAAAGCATTTTTCAACCACCCGCGAACAAGGTTCGCTAGAGATCACAGAGCTCACAGAGGGGGATTAAATTTTAA
>JAJPIB010000023.1 GCA_021324995.1 Chlamydiia bacterium
GCTTCCTCAGAGAAACGTGAAGAAGTGCCCCAAGAGCGAAGAGTGCGACGCACTCCTCAAGCTGCTTCCTCAGAGAAACGCGAAGAAGTGCCCCAAGAGCGAAGAGTACAACGCAATCCCAAAGAGGTTTCATCCAAACGCATAGAGAAAGAAAAAAAAGCAAAGGATTCTGCTAAAGCCGCTGCTTCCGTCTCTAAAACGAAGAAAGGAAAAGCAGCTCTTCGCAATAGAAGAAATACAGCGAAAAGAAACTCTTCCGCTCAAGAGCATAATGAGTCCAGTATGCATGTGCAAGGAGCGCGTCAGAATTCCAATCGTCCGCGTGTGACACATAGAAAGAAAGAAGATAAGCGCGAGTATCAAGATCAGATTGAAGCAGACGCACAATTCGATGGTGGGGAAAATGAACAAGCTCAAAAAGAAAATACAAGAGTGTACACTCAGCCTTCTAAGACTAAGCGATCTGTTGAAACCTCTCAAAATCGATCAAACCCCAATGCACCTGCTCCAAGACAAGCCGCTAGTGAAAGGAACAAGAAAAGAGTGACCGGCCAAACGAGCAATCGCAAAAGCCACTCAAAATTCTACGAGGAAAAATCGCATCATCCTGGCAACCGCCCTCTCTCGGGATAATTATACTCAACGTGGTTGAAAATTTGAATTTAAGAGCGAGCCGATCGCGAAAGCTTTCGCTTCGGTCCTAAACCAATTTTCAATCGTTGGGTATGCGGTATTAAACGCATCCTAAGGGGATTCGTGTCATTGGCTCAAGGTCAAAACTATCCCCTTTTTTTGACCTCTGGAAGCAGTGATATCCCAGCCCTGCAATCATTGCAGCATTGTCCAGGGACATCTTTCTTTCGGGATAATAAATTGGATAAGAAAGATTCATCGCCTGGAAAAGTTCTCTTAAGCGCCCGTTATTGCTGACTCCTCCCCCGCAATAGATTGCTTTGCAATCAAAGCTTTTTGCAGCTTCTATCGCTTTGAAAATCACATCTTTAAGAGCCGTTTCTTGGAAGGAAGCCGCCACATCAGCTTTTTCCTGCTCTGAAATAATCAAGGGAGCATCCTTAGAAGCACTTTGCCCCTTGATGGTGTAGAGGACATTCGTCTTTAAGCCAGAAAACGAAAAATCGAGAGGGCGATTTTTCACATTGCCTGCTCTAAAGGGAAAACGATGGGGATTCCCCGATTTTGCGAGGGCTTCAATTTCAGGGCCCCCAGGGTAGGGGAGGCAGAGCAAAGTAGCCACTTTGTCAAAGGCTTCGCCGATCGCATCATCCTGGGTGGTTCCTAACATTTCATAGGTCCCGATATCATTGATTTTGACCATGAATGTATGCCCGCCGGAAATCACTAGGCCAAGAGCGGGAAGGGGAGGATTCTTAAGAGGCATCATCGCTGCATAGAGATGGGCTTCCACATGGTTCACGCCGATAAAGGGAACATTCCACGCATAAGAGAGGGATTTTGCTGTATTGAGTCCAATCAGCAAAGCGCCAATCAGGCCTGGCCCCTTAGCTGCTGCCACCAATTCGATTTGCTGTGTAGTGATTCCTGCTTCATCGATGGCTTGTTTCATTGTTGGAATAAGCGCATCGATATGACTTCTGCAGGCCAGTTCCGGAAAAACTCCGCCAAACTGATTATGCAGTTCTGTTTGCGAACAGATGACGTTGGACAACACCTCATTACCACCTCTGACAATGGCGCAGGCTGTCTCATCGCAAGTACTTTCAATGCCTAATACAATCATATTGGGATAAGATTATCCCATTTCCCTGGGTTTTTATTATACTCAAAAACCGTTTCTTGCTCTTGAATAGCTTTCGCTATATAAAAATATTTTTTGTGTCAGAAAAGAGGGATCATGCAGCATTCGATCATCTTTTGGGTGGGATTTCACCTCTTTATCGCTCTTTTGCTTGCACTTGACTTATGGCTTTTTAATCGTCAATGGAAAGCAACAGTCTTTAAAAGAGCTTGCTGGCTTAACGTTCTTTGGATTGCGATCGGCCTTATTTTCAATTTATTTATTTATATTAAATTGGGGTCGGAAAGCGGGCTCCAATTTTTCACAGGCTATCTCATCGAGAAGTCCTTAAGCGTAGATAATCTTTTTGTCATTTTATTGATTTTTTCACATTTTTGCATTCCCCTTCCTTATCAACGTAAAGTCCTTTTTTGGGGAATTTTAGGTGCCCTTGTTTTTCGCATTGTCTTTATCCTCGCGGGAATTGCCCTCATCGACCGCTTTCACTGGATGCTGTATCTTTTTGGAGCCTTCCTCCTTCTTTCTGGCATAAGATTCCTCTTTCTGGAACAAGAGTCTAAACAGGTTACTGAAGGGTGGATTTACCGGGTTTTGAGTAAAATGCTTCCCATCACTACAAAAGAAAGCGAAGGACATTTTTTTTTAAGGGAAAATGGAAAAATTAAGGGAACGATTCTTTTTCTGGTTTTACTGATGATTGAGTCTACAGACATCGTTTTGGCGTTGGACTCCATTCCTGCCATTTTTGCCATCACAACCGATGTGTTTATCATTTACACATCGAATGTCTTTGCCATACTGGGTCTTAGAGCTCTTTATTTTGTACTAGCCTCAGGCCTAAAGAAATTGAGATATCTTAAAACAGGACTTGCAGCCATTTTGATTTTTATCGGCGTTAAAATGATGATCGGGGGTTTTGCCCCGATTTCTTTATCTATTTCTCTATTCATTATCTTGGCTATCTTAGGAATGACTGTATTCTTTTCCCTCAAAGCTCAGAAAGGGAATTAAATGGAAAAGTTCCAGCGATCTTCTGATCAATACATACTTGAATATGTAGACGGGCTGCGGGGAGAAGGAAATTCGGAGAAAGGGCGATTTTTTCTGAAAATGGGGTTATGCAAGAAGTCTAATGGTTCTGTTTTTTTTCCCCAAGTTCTTCTGCGGCATCTTGATCGGCGATCCACAGTGCCTTGCGCAAAGAAGTCCCCACTTTTTGGATAGGGTATTCTTCAAATTGGTAATGAGAAAACAGGACTTTGACAAGAGTGGACTTCTTGGAAGCGCCCAAGACGTAGATCGCGATATTTTCCGCCTGATTGATGCAATCAAACGTCAAAGTCATTCTCCAGGTGTTTTTTGCCGGAATGTAGTTAGCTGCTGCCAGTCCATTTTCAATTTTAAGGGCGGCTGTGTGAGGGAAAAGAGAAGCTGTATGCCCATCTTCTCCCATCCCGAGCATGACTAGGTCAAAAGAATGTTTTTTTAGCGTTTCAGCAATTTCCTTGCTGTACGCAGTCGCGTTTTCCTCGATATTTTCCTCTGCGCGCATGCGATGGATCTGATTTTTAGGGATTGGCAATTGACTAAGCCCTGCATGCATTGCCATGTGATAATTGCTTTCTGGACTTTCCGGAGGCGCAGCTCTCTCATCGCTCCAAAAGAGATGGACTTTGTTCCATTCGACCATTTGGTTATAGGGAGCGGAAGAGAGATGCTCAAAAATCGCTTTTGGCGTAGAACCGCCCGAAAGAGCGACATAAAAAGCCCCATGGTCTTTGATTGCCTGTTTTGCAATGGAGATAAAGTGCTCAACACAAAAAATGATCGTCATCTGCGTATCGCCTGGTACGATGATTTTCCTACGCTCGTCAAGATCTCTTGGTTGCAGCTTTTCTATTAACATTTATCCAACTCGCCCATATTTTTTACGAAGTTAAGAACCTTCAAGAAATGTTCGGAGGTGCCTCGATGGCAGATCTCTTTGACAAGGGAATGCCCGGATTCCGCTTTATTCAAAATGTATTGAGAACGTAGGTCGCATTTATCGTGCATGGAATGCTGATAGGTGACTTGATGCAAGATCTCTGGGTTGCGCATAAAAGAAAAGTGCTCGTCATCTGCAGTAAAGATGTCGATGGATAGAATCAATCCCGGCGGAAGTTTAGCCGCTTGAGCAGAGGATAGATTCACTTCGACATCGCCACTTGCAGTGCGATAAGTGAATAGGAGTTCATTTTTTTCTTTTTTTAAGCTTTGGAAGCTCCAATTCAATTGGCAGGCAAGCCACGCCTGAAAATAGATCGCCTGGATGTGCGTATGACAAAAAAAGAGAGTTCCCTGTGAATTGTAAGAGATAGAAATCTTCTTGGATTTTGCAATCTGCTGCAGCTTATCGCTGGAGTAGAAAGCCATTGAGAACATTTCGCGCCAGCTTTCGATCCTCGCCCAGTTCAAGTCGGCGATATCTCCGCCATATTTTTCATGTTGCGCAAGGAGACAGAATGCAAAATGGGGCAAATTTTCCGTGGTTTCTGAGTCAAAGATGAGACGACTGGCGAATTGCTCCAGCTGCGAAAAGAGAGGATCCTCGCTGCATGGATTTTCCCCCCACAATAAATAAACGGGAAGATCGGGAAGAATGTGCGGCAAAACGACGAAGGGGATCTTCTTTTGGGAAGCGCCGCTTGTTTCAATCGAGATGTAGTCGCAAGAGACGTCGAATTCTCCCTTACTCGACGATAAAATAGCCACTTCCGTCTTAAGGGAATCTTCCCTTGCCTCGCGATCCACAGTGACGAAAATGACGCGCGAAGGAAATTTCTCGACTACCTTTTGTGCGATGCGCTGGATGTAAGGCGTACGATTGTTTTTCCGCGTGTAAAAAATCAAGTTGAAGAGGCAGGCGCGGGCAACATTCGTCGTTTCCAAAGACTCCCAGATCTTATTGAGTTCCTTTTGAATGTTTTCAGGAGCGACGGAATAAGAAAGAGTAACCATTAGACCAGTCTCCATTTACGCTTGTCTCGAGACATCATCGCGTCGGCAGCTTTTGGGCCCCAGGTTCCCGATGCATAATTGGGGAAATCAGACTGTTTATTGGCTTCCCAGTACTGGATCAGTGGAGTGAGAATCCTCCAGGAACTGAAGACTTCATCTTCCCGAGCAAACAAAGTATTGTCGCCGATAATGCAGTCTTGAATCAATCTCTCGTAAGCTTCAGGGGGACTCATCCCAAAATAGGAGCCGTAGCGGAAATCCATTTTGACAGGTTGGATCGGGCTCGATGGACCAGGAACTTTGCAGTTGATTCTAAGACCGGTTCCTTCATCAGGCTGAATGCGGAGAGTTAAAACGTTAGGCTCATTGCGCTTATTCGGCTGCTGGAAAAGGACGCCAGGAGGATCTTTGAACACAATGGCGATTTCTGTCGCGCGCTTGGGCAAGCGCTTGCCTCCGCGCAAATAGAAGGGAACTCCTGCCCAACGCCAGTTATCGATGAAGAGGCGAAGCGCTGCATACGTCTCCACATTGGAAGTCGGTGAGACATTTTTTTCTTCGCGATACGCGACAGCGGGTTGCCCACTGACATAACCTTGCCCGTATTGACCCCGCACGCACGCCGATTCTAAATCTACTTGTTGAAGAGGGCGGATTGCCTCCAGGACTTTGACCTTCTCATCGTGGATCGCGTCGGCAGCAAGACTCACTGGAGGCTCCATGGCGACAAGAGAGAGAAGCTGCATCATGTGGTTTTGAACGATATCTCTGAGCATTCCAGCTTCTTCCCAAAAGGCTCCGCGGGAGCCAATGCCAATATCCTCAGCTACAGTGATCTGAACGTGGTCGATGTAGCGATTGTTCCACACTGACTCGAATAGGGAGTTCGCAAAGCGGAAGACCAAAATATTCTGAACAGATTCTTTCCCCAAGTAATGGTCAATCCTGTAAATTTGTTCTTCCTTTAGAAAGCGCAAAAGTTCTTTCTGTAAAGCTTTCGCAGAGTCGAGATCGTGGCCAAAGGGTTTTTCGATGATGATGCGAGACCACTTATCCTTTGTCTTATCGACGTCGTAGATAAGGCCCGTTTTGTGCAGCTTTTCGCAGATCAAGGGAAAGAAGCTGGGCTGTGTCGAGAGGTAAAAAACCCGATTGCCCTTGGTCCCTAGCTTAGCATCTAACTCTTGCAGAAAGGTTTGAAGCTTTGCATACCCTTCGTCTTCATGGAACTCTGACTTATGGTAATAGAGATTTTCCTGAAAGTTTTTCCAAAGAGCTTCATCGATCGGCTTCACTCTTGAAAAACTAGCGACCGCTTCCTTCATCTCCTGACGGAACTGTTCATGGGTTTTATCTCGTCTGGCAAAACCCACGCAGGCAAATTGGGGAGGAAGCTGTCCTTCTCGTGCTAAATTATAGATCGCCGGCAAAAGCTTGCGCGCAGTTAAATCGCCCGTCGCTCCAAAGATCACCAAGATGCATGGCTCGATAAAACGGCTAGAAACTCCTGGTTCTTCAAGCGGATGGGCACTCGTCTCAGTCATAGATCAATCCTTTGGCTGTCTGCAAATCCCCTTCAGATGGGCATTCTAGATAGGTTGATAGCAATTAAACCTCTATCAAACACCACAGAGATTATTGCTGCCAAGCCAAAAATGATTTATTAAGCTAAATAGGAAATCTGAGAGACTGTTGTCGAATTATACCCAACGTGATTGAAAATTTGGATTTAAGGCCGAAGCGAAAGCTTCCGCGATTGGCGCGATCGAATTGTCGCCCCTATTAGAAATAGGGGCTCTCGAAATTAGACCAAGCTTTTTGTCTACAGAGCACTAAAATCTGTAAACTCCACCAGCACCAAATAGCAAAGCCTCGTTTGTGTTTATAGGATCTGTGTAGAGAAGTGCGCTCTGTTCTTCTGATCCAACACCACTCTCTTTTACTCCAACAACGAAATGGAAAATTCCGGCCCCGGGCCACGCATTACATTCTGTAGAGGAAAATCCTATCTGAGTTGAAGCTCCCCTCTCCGGATCCGGATATAAAGTCTTTTTAAAAAGACTATAGCTCGCAATACAAAGAAAAGACAGCTCTTGAGCGGTAGGTATTTGACAATTAAGTGTTTTTACGAATTCCTCTTTTTGTGGCAAAGTGTTGTTATAACTCTTTTCAAAAGTGGCATTTGTTATGAAAATCCTACCTGTCGTCGTACGGGTAGATGTATCTAAATATGATAGGTAGTGCGAATCTGCTTTTATATTTCCTTTTTTAATAATCGGAATTTCTAAGAATTTTTGGATTGTCATATTTGCTGGAATAGTAAGAAGTGTGCATTTGGCATTGTTTAGGATGTGTCGCGTCAAAATATGATTCATTTTAAGTAAAGTCGGTATCTGGATAGGGGGCTCATCGGATATTTCCAGGCCTAGAGCTTTGGCGTCTATGATCGTCAAGCCTTCCAGAAGTTGATCAGGATATGCGGTCATTACCTTAGTAACGCATAGATTCCATTCTTTGCTTATAACGCTTATTCTGTGGCTATTTCTAAAGTCATCACCTAAACATAATAAAGTGATGTACTCTTTTATTTCTGAAGGACAAGTTGAAAATAGATTTTGATTTAAGTTGATCATTATAGCCTAGTTTTTTTGTTTTTTAATAATTTAATTATTTATTTTGGTATATCCTGAAATCCATTAATTCTTCAAGATTTTTTGCAAATGTTGCAAATAAACAGCGGTGTTTCATTTTAGAGCCAAAAAATTGAATTGTTGAATCGGAAAAATGAAGATCGACATCGATAAAAAGAAAGACGTCTGGCAAATCTTCAGTCTGGGTTTCGAGCTCCTTAAAGAACTCCCCCGCCGTTTTCGCAACAGCTTTTACTTGCGTAGATGGAGTTATCCAATTTGCCATCATTTCGAAACTGGCGACTGTGTCTAAGCATGTAGTCGTATTCGTTAAGATACAAGGGTCGTTTAGAAGCCAAGTTGCCTTATACCCCTTTTGGGCTAAGCCAGCATGAATATTGAGCTCGTGAAACGTATGACCTGCACCGGAACTTGCCAAAATAATGTCTTTCTTTTGTGGAAACTGTCGTCCTATCTCGGATACTAACTCCCAAGTGAACATTTGACGGTTCCTTCTATTCATTTTTTCACAACAGTGACATTCTCCAATTGTTCGGGTTCCTGCCACTGCCCCGAATCCAAGCATAGATTCTTCATCTAAGAGGGCTTCAGGTTTTTTGTAGAGTAGTTCAGCAATTCCCTTGCGAAAAGTTGTTGTCATCTGTTCGCATTTTTCTACTTTTTGGCATAAAGAATTGAGGATTTCAGTGATTTCTTCCTTTTCCGTTGAATCGACATCACTAATTTGCGCAATTATCTTTTGTTGCTCAATCTTGTAATTTGATAATAAATTATTTGAAATTGATTTAAATAAATTATTGAATAATATGTTAAATTTAAATTTGTGGCCTTGTGGAATTATATTATAATTAGTAAAAAATTTGTTGGACTCTTCTCCAGCTATAAGGTAGGAATCTATTTTTAAGTTATACTCATTTAAAATTTCTTTAATGCCCTGATTTGATTGTATAGTCATATTTTCCTTATTTAGATTTTGTTATAAATTAATATTATACAATAATATATTGTTATTAACAATATATTATTGTTTAAGTGCAGTTAGTGGCAAATTATTGGAGCTTAAAGATTTACGTTGAGCGGGAAGAAAGGGAGTCAAGATAATTTTGTAGGATGAAAACTGCGGAGAGCGCATCACTGAGCTCTGCCCTTTTTTTGCGGGAAACACCCCCATCGAGCAGCATCCTTTCAACGCCGGAAGAGGTAAGCCGTTCATCCCAAAGGAGAACAGGGTAGGGGAGCGCTTGCTCGATAACTTTTGCAAACGCTTTGACAAGCAGGGCCATTTCCCCCTCCTTTCCATTGAGCAAAAGAGGAAGTCCGATGACCACGGTATCAATGTTGTTGTAGCGCGCAAGCGACTGGGCAATCAATTTCGCTGTTTGCCCATGATCCTTTGCCGCTCGGATCGTCTCAAGCGGTTGGGCAATGATCCGCCGTTCATCGGAGATCGCAAGGCCGATTCTCACTTTTCCAAAGTCAATACCAACAATACGTCCCAAGGGCTTATCCTCTTGCTTTCTGTTGAATCGTCGCAGCGATAAAATCTCTGAAAAGAGGATGAGCTTCTGTGGGTTTTGATTTGAATTCAGGGTGGAATTGGACGCCGACCATCCAGGGATGATCTTTAACTTCAGCGATTTCGCAGAGATGTCCCTCTTCTAAGATTCCCGAAAGCATCAAGCCGTTTTTTTCGCAGTCATCTTTGTAGCGGTTATTGAATTCATACCGATGTCGGTGTCTTTCAGAGATGCGGCTAACGCCATAGGCCTTTTCCGCTTTCGAACCGGGAGTGAGCTGACATGTATAGGCGCCGAGGCGCATGGTTCCGCCGAGGTCCTCGATCCCTTTCTGTTCGCTCAAAAGAGATACGACGGGATGAGAGGTGTGGGGATCGACCTCTGTCGTATTGGCATCCGTGAGGCCCAGCACATGACGAGCAAACTCGACGCACATCACCTGCATTCCGAGGCATAGGCCTAAGTAGGGGATTTTTTTTTCGCGGCAATATTTTGCGGTCATGATTTTTCCCATCCACCCCCTTTCGCCGAATCCTCCGGGAACAAGATAGCCATCGCAGCCCTGGATCACATGAGCGACATCGCCTTTCTCAAGAACCTTATCCGATTCAAACCTTCTGATCTCGATTTCGACTTGGTTGGCCAGCGCAGCGTGGTGCAGCGATTCGAAGACGGATTTGTAGGCATCCTGGTGTTGGATGTATTTTCCCACAACACCTATGACGACTTTGCCTTTGGGGTTGCTCAATTTGTGCAGCATTTCCTTCCATTTGGACAGGTTCGCTGGGTTTGAAGCTAGACTGAGCATTTGACAGATCTTCGTGTCCAGACCCTGTTTATTGAGGTTAAGGGGCACTTCGTAAATGGATGAAGACACATCCGCGACATCAATGACACCCTCTTTGGGAACATTGCAAAACAGGCTGATTTTGTCTTTGATCTCTTCGTCCAGACTCTCTTCACAGCGACAGAGGATCAGGTCGGGCATGATCCCAATTTCGCGCAAAATTTGTACAGAATGCTGGGTCGGTTTGGTTTTTACTTCTCCCGCGGCCTTGAGGAAGGGAACATAGGTGAGGTGAATGTTCAAACAATCTTTGGGACGCTCATAACGGAATTGTCGAATTGCTTCAAAGAAGGGTAGGGACTCGATATCGCCGACTGTTCCACCGATTTCTACAAGAACAACGTCTGGAGGGATATGCTGCTTGGAGCTGGCAAGAATTCTTAGTTTGATCTCGTCAGTAACGTGTGGGATGACCTGTACTGTTTTCCCCAGATATTCTCCACGACGCTCTTTTTTAATGACGGTATCATAAATCTGCCCAGAAGTGGCGTTAGAAAGGCGTGAAATAGGAGCGTTCGTATAGCGGTAATAATGACCCAAATCTAGATCGGTCTCTGCCCCGTCATCCGTGACGTAAACTTCGCCATGCTGAAACGGGTTCATTGTTCCTGGATCCACGTTGAGATAGGGATCGAGTTTGAGCATGGCGATGTTTAAACCGCGGGACTCCAAAAGCATTGCGATTGAAGCAGATGTCAGTCCCTTTCCCAAAGAGGAAACCACGCCGCCGCTAATAAAAATATATTTTGTCTGATGCATTATACACCTAGTCATAACTGAAACCAACAGAGTAGGCCTTTCAATGTTAAATTTCAACGTTCTGAATTTGATTTCACTGCTTGCTTTATTTATCTAAATTCTTTGAAAATAGACGATTTAAGGGAGAGAAAAATGAGAACTGATGCGCTGCAAAAGGCAAGGCAGGCTTACTTACCGGTATTGCCTCTTATTTTGAGAGATTTGTCAAGCATTCGCTTTTTTGGTGAGAATAGCTGTCCGGGTAATGCAAAGATCGAAGAACTTTTTCCTCTCACGTCTGGCCAAGCCTATTTACAAGGGAAAAAAGGGGATAAACGGGAAGCAAAAGCGCTTTTGATCGGTGTTGTTTTCTCAGGGGGACAAGCCCCGGGGGGACACAATGTCATCACAGGTATCTATGATTCCATGAAACAGTTACATCCGCAATCGCGGTTATTTGGTTTTCTGAATGGGCCAGGTGGAATCATTACGGGGAAAAGTCAAGAATTAACTGCAGAAAATCTGGAAAGTTTTCGCAATCAGGGGGGATTTGATCTGATCGGTTCTGGAAGAACAAAGATAGAAACTGAGAACCAGCTCAGGGCTTCCTTAGAGACGGTCTCCAAAATGGGACTTGATGGGCTTGTGATCATTGGAGGAGACGATTCCAATACGAATGCAGCCGTACTTGCTGAATATTTTAAGAAAAATGGTTCTAAGACGCGCGTGATCGGCGTTCCAAAAACCATTGATGGAGATCTAAAAAATGCGCATGTTGAAATTTCTTTCGGGTTTGATACCGCTTGTAAGATTTACTCAGAGATGGTCGGGAATATCGCACGCGACGCCCAGTCGGCGAAAAAGTACTACCATTTTATTAAGTTGATGGGTAGGTCTGCCTCCCATATTGTTCTAGAGTGCGCGCTCGCTACACAGCCTAATTTAGCTTTGATTGGAGAGGAAGTTGGCCAGCAGAAAAAAACGCTTAAGCAAATCGTGGATGAAATTGCAGACCTAATATGTAAGCGCGCTGAGCTGGGAAAAAATTTTGGCATCATCCTCATTCCTGAAGGTTTGATCGAAGTCATCGCCGAGTGCGGGGTTCTAATTGCCGAACTCAACCATCTATTGCTGGATGCATCTCATGCAGATGCCTCATCAGTGAGACCAAAGCTAACCCCCTCTTCTCAAAGCCTTTTTTCTTCGTTTCCAAAGTCTCTTCAGGAGCAGCTGCTTTTAAAGCGCGATTCCCATGGAAATGTAGAAGTTTCTAAAATTGAAACGGAAATGCTTCTCATGGAACTTGTGGGAAATGAAATTGAAACGCGCGCGAAAAAGGGAAACTCAAAGGCGAAGTTTTCCCCCTTACGCCATTTCTTAGGTTATGAAGGAAGATCGGGGTACCCTTCTAACTTTGATTGCAATTATTGCTATGCGCTCGGCTTTACTGCGCTCCTCCTCGTTGAGCAGGGATGGACGGCCTATATGGCATCTGTCTCAAATCTGACCAAAGAGCCGAAAGAATGGGGCGTGGGTGGTGTTCCTCTAACGACCCTCATGAATTTAGAGATGCGCAAAGGCGAGGAAAAGCCCGTCATTCAAAAAGCTCTCGTCGATCTGCAGGGAGAATCATTTAAGCATTTTGCCGAAAAACGTGAGAGTTGGAAGCTTCAAGAGGAATATCTTTTCCCGGGTCCGATCCAATTTTTTGGTGAGCCTGTTTTCACAGATCGGATTCCGATGACCCTTTTATTGGATTCGAGAGAACCTTAATGGATTTTTTCTCCTCCTTTTGGCTCTTCATAAAGGTGAGACTCTTTTTTCTAAACGAAACGAGAAAAGTCCGTTCTCTATTTCCCGAATTTTTACCCTATGAACAAGCATTTAAGAAAGCCTATCGTTTTCGCAATTCTTTCGCTATTTGTAGGAAGTTTTTAAAAAAAAGAGGGGAAAAATGCATTCACGCCTACGGAGAAACGCCTTTATCTGTCTTTGCAAAGATCGCGAAAGAATGTGATTTGAATAGAAAAGATCTCTTAATTGAGCTTGGCTGTGGGAGAGGTTTGGGAACGTTTTTTTTGAGCTATCTCGTTGGATGTCGTGTGATCGGGATTGATTGGATCCCTTTTTTTATTGAAACGGCAAAACGCGTTTCGCAGAACTTTCCCTCCCTTCAAGTTGAATTTTTCTGTCAGGAAATGCATCTTTATGATTTTTCGCAAGCCACAGCTTTCTATCTCTATGGAACATGTCTTTCTGATGAAAACATTATCCAGCTTACAGAAAAATTTAAGTCTCTCCCTAGTTCAGTAAAAATCATTACGGTAAGCTATCCGTTGAACGACTTCAGCAACCATTTTAGCACGATCAAGCGATTCAATGCTGTTTTTCCTTGGGGGGAAGCTGAGGTTTTTCTGAACAGGAAACTTTAGTAAGGGCAGTTTATACTGGTGACACTTGAAAGCTGGAGGATCCTGCTTAATGCGACTTCTAAAGAAATCCCTTCATTTCTGCTTGCAGAATAGCAAAAGTGAGAAAGGAATCGCGACAGTTCACCTTGACAATTTCTCCATTGATAAGCATCTCGATGTATCCTTTGGCAAAACCTTCTTTGAGCTCCTCTTTAGAGAAAGAGGGATTTTGAAGAATCGCTTTGGAGTACTTTCTCCAGCTTTCTCCGGAGTGGATAACCTCGCCGCAGAGAACCGGAATAATGCTTGTTAGAGTTCCTGAATCGGGAGCAATTGTTCCCAATTGAGTAAATTTATTGATTTGGTACCCGGTTTCTTCTTTTAGTCCTCTTCCAGCCGCTTTTTCAATAGATTCCCCATTTTTTTTCTGACCTCGAGGTAGCTCAATCTCCCAACTTCGGGTAGCGTGTTTATAGCTCACATTGACGACTACTTTTTTGGTGGAAAGAAGGGGGAGGACAGCTACTGTAGGGAATCCATTGAGGCTAGCTTTCCACATTAAGCGATCGTAAGTGCCATAAACACCTGACGGAAAAATGACAGCATCCCTGACCCACACCCAATAATTATCCTCTGCGATAATGCCCACTGAACTCCATTTCGCTGCATCGCTCTCTTGCACACCTTTGGAAATCAGGCGCAGTCGTGTTTGATTTTCGATCTTTTGGATTTGCTCGGGATTCACCGTGATTTCAATCTCTCCACTTCTCCATTTTCCCAAAGGCCCTAGAGATTCAGGATGTTCCTTAAATAACAAAAGATAGCGTGCAAGGGAAGGAGGAAGTTCTTTATTCCTCTCAGGAGTTCCCTCAGCAAAGCAATTAAGGGGTGAAAAAAAAAGAAATGCGCAAAAACAGGAAATATACCGAAGGTGGCTGAAAATTTGGTTTAGGACCGAAGCGAAAGCTCCCACGATTGGCGCAATTGAATCGTCGCCGCTATTAGAAATAGGGGCTAGATTCGATCGTCCAATCCCGGGGCTTTGGCTCGCTCTTAAATCCAAATTTTCAATCACGTTGGGTATAAAAGGGTTTCTTCTCAGCATAAATCACCATGCAGTGGCTTAAATTGAAAGGAAAATATGCATTTTCAACAAATTTTATGCAAGATCAACAAAAGGCGGTAGTCGCCAATTTCGAAACTATCAACGAATAGTCTTGTGTTTTATTTAATTAGATTGTTTAAAAATATTTATTTTGGGTTGTTAAGTCTATGAAAATAAAATAAATAGTAATTGTTCTTTTAATGTGTTTATTTAATAATTAATAGATTAGTGATATATTGAAAACAGAGTCGGGGAGGAATCCGCGGCTCTTTGAGGCTCACGGCCCACCAGTGCTTGGATAAAGAAAATCGAAAGATCTTTTATCCAACTAGAAGAGTGTTTGTCCTACATGCGGATTATGCTTAACCCTGCGGGCGGTCATGTGTATCGCTCAGGCATGATCAGGCTTGGGAATTCTCAAGATACCATTCCCTCTCAGAGAGGGACACGACCATAGGCCTTGTTTCATTAACAGCCTATTATCTTAGATAGCTTGAGAAATCAGACATTCTTGACCTTCCTACCCCATTCTCTTTGCGATGGTAAAGAAATGATAAGGGGGAAGGTTTTTTTATGACTTCAACTTTTCTCTAAGTTTGACGAAGTAGGTCATTCTTTTAGACAATTCTCTTTCAAAGCCATAGTCCTTGGGCTGATAATAACTTTGCCTCCCAAGTTCTTCAGGAAAATAATCCTGCCCAGAAAAGGCAAGGGGAGTGTCGTGATCGTATTGATAGTTTTTGCCGTATCCCATTTCTTTCATCAAGCGGGTTGGTGCATTGAGAATGGTTTTCGGTGGGGAGAGATGGGATGTTTTTTTAGCTGCATCTTTAGCCTGACCGAATGCGGTGTAAATGGAATTGCTTTTGGGACTTAAGGCCAGGTAAACAACAGCTTGTGCTAGAGCTAATTCTCCTTCAGGCGATCCCAGTTGATCAAAAGCCCGCCAGGCGTCGAGAGCGATGCCTAGAGCTTGTATATCAGCAAGACCGATGTCTTCGGTTGCCATCCGCACGATTCTTCGTGCCAGAAATTGAGGATCTTCTCCTCCTTCTAACATTCTAGCGAGCCAGTAAAGAGCCGCATCCGGATCGGATCCGCGCACAGATTTATGCAATGAGGAGATTAAATTGTAATGTCCTTCGGCATCTTTGTCGTAAAGAGGACTCCTACGCTGAACGAACATCTGAAGTTTCTGTTCATCAATCGTTTCATCTCCGGTGGTCGCATGCACAATATTTTCGATCATATTGAGAAGGTGGCGAGCATCTCCTTGTGCGAACGCAACTAGAGTTTCTCTTGCAAGAGGTGTTAGATGTAATGGTCGGACTTGCGATTCAAATCGCGAGATGATTTGATCCAATTCCTCCGAAATTAAGGAGTAGACCGGAAGCACTCGCAAACGGGAAATTAAAGCGTCATTTAACGCAAAGGAAGGGTTTTCCGTTGTGGCTGCAACAAGAGTGATCGTACCTTTTTCCAGATAGGGAAGAAAAATATCCTGCTGTGCTTTATTAAATCGATGGATTTCATCGACGAAAAGGATGACTTGCTGAGAAAGTAGGGGATGATTTTCGATGTCTGAAATGATTTTCTTTAAATCTGCAGAGCCACTCGAAGTTGCGCTTAGGGGAATAAAGCGGGCATTAAAGGCTCCTGCATAAAGTCTGGCCAAAGTTGTCTTCCCGCATCCGGGAGGTCCCCAAAGCAATAATGAAAGAGGCTTACCGTATTTAATGATGTTGGCAATCAACCCTCCTTCGCTAAGGAGATGTCGTTGTCCGACGATCTCTTCGATTGAGATGGGACGTAGTCTTTCTGCCAAAGGTGTATTCATAGTCTTTCCAAAACTTCATTGATACGGAAGACGGAGCTAACCCCCTTATTCGTGAGCCGCGAAGGGCAATTTGCTTCGCTTCGTTCAGCGAAATGAGATTTCAAAAAAAGCTATTTTTTACTCAAGCTGTCTGCCTTTAGATCCATTTTAATCGCCCAGTGGGGTTTGCGGCAAGCATGGATAATTAAAGGAATCACGCACATCACAATTAATCCCGATGACAGCAGAAGCCCATACATTCCTTTATTACCTACTTCCAAGTGGGAAGGGGGAACAAAGCAGAGTGCAATGGCGAAGCAAGAAGAAAGAATTCCCATGGATCCAAATAGCCATATCCCCTTCTTTTTAAGAGGGACGCGGTAAGCTCTAGGAACATGGGGTTTGGAATAGCGTAGCTTAATGGCGGCGATAAACATTAAAATATACATAATGAGATAGCTTTGCGCACTCAGGGCAGTCAGCATCCAAAATGCACTGCTGATTTCAGGCAGATAGAGAAAGATCAGGGAAGTGATTGACATCAAAATCGCCTGAAAAAGCAAGAGTCGGGTAGGTACTCCGTGCTTGTTTAGCTTTTGGAAGAGCGGAGGCAGATTTCCATGAATGGCTGTCGCATGAAGCCCTTTGACAGGGCCAATGATCCATGAGTTGACCTCTGCAATAGCGCCAATGATCAAAAGTACCGCCATGAGGGGAAGAACCCAAGTCAGATTGTAATATTGGAAAAAAGTCTTGAACGCATCCATGAGTCCGGCGACTAAATTAATTTTCTCTTTGGGAATCACCACGGCGATCGCGAGGGCTCCCAGCATAAAAAGACTAAATGTAATGATCGAACCGAGAATGATGGCGCGTGGATAGTTTTTCTGGGGTTTTTCGACGTCACTGGCATAAGCAGCAGAAACTTCCAATCCAGCAAAGGCAAGAAACAATCCCGCTAAAAACACCAAATTTCCGATGTTTGAAAAAGAGGGGATGAGCGCATCCCAACTGATCGCTGTTTGTATCGGATTGCCTTGAATGAGCCAGCTCGCGCCGAGTGAAATGATAAAAATGCCTGGAAGAATGGTGCCAACAATCACCCCAAGAGTGCTAAACAGTCCCGATGTTTTAATACCCAGGTAATTGAGGAGGGTCATTCCCCAAAAGCCGATCAGGATGACAGAAAGGACAAATATTTTATTTTCTGCAAGGAGGGGGGAGATTAAGAATGACATCGTTACAGCGACAAACGACATAATCACAGGATACCAGGCGACATTGTGAACCCATTGCATCCAAATAGCCATAAATCCAAAGCGGTCGCCAAGGCCCTCTCTTACCCAAATGTAGACTCCTCCTGATTTCGGCCAACCCGTCGCCAATTCTGCGGAAACCAGGGCGCAAGGGATTAGAAAAAACAAGGCGACGATGAAAAAGAAAAAGATCGCGCTTAGACCAAATTCAGCGACGAGGGGAAGATTGCGCAGACTGGCCATGATGGATACATTTAACATGGCTAGGACAAAAATGCTGATTACTCTTCTCGGTTTATCCTTTGGTACTTCCATGGGAACCTATTTATATTGGGTTTAAATTTGAGTATTCAATTATTAGCCTTTTATAAAAAAGGGTTTTTTATAGCGAACCCGATTGAAAATCTGATTATACCCAACGAGACTGAAAATTTGGTTTAGGACCGAAGAGAAAGCTCCCGCGATTGGCGCGATCGCATCGTCCCCAAATTCAAAATTTTCACCTCTCCTTGGCACAGATTTGGTAATCTTACGGTCGATTTCCAAGTTCATCTTGATGTTTCGAAAGCCAGAGAATAATTTCGTTGGCTTCATATAGCGCTTTTCCATCGATGACCAGGCAGGGGACTTGCATTTTTCCGCCAATCTTTTTGAGCTCTTCTTTAGCAAAAGGATCATCTGCTAAATTTTTCATAGGTAGTTGTTTGTGAACCTTTTTAAGATACTTTAACACTTTTTGAGAAAAAGGGCAGTAAGTTGTGTAGTAAAGGAGCAGATCATGCTTTTCCGAGATGGGGCAAAGGAGTGCTTCAGAGGAATCATCTAAACGAAGAAAAGAGGCAGAGTCCTGAGAAAGCTCTTCAGAAAAAGCTAAGCAGAGAGCTAAAAGGCAAGAATAAGTCATGGATGCATTCCCAACATGGTTGGCTCGATTCTAATTCATTGTTTTACCAAAATCAAGCTTCCAAGGAAGACACCCGAAACCGGTAAATCCCTAATTTTAGCATAAACCTCCCCCATGGGTTGAAGTTTAACCCGCAAAAAGTTTACTATAGGTTCTTGGTTGTCGATTTTGCAAAGCTAAGATGACGCCAAAAGTTGTTTCTCAGACTCTTATAGAGGTGTTTTTATGAAATGTAATTTTTCAAAGAAAATCGTGCTGGGGCTTTCGTTGATTTCAACTTTAATGATCTATCCTTATTTAACAGCTGGAGAACCGTCTATGCAATTTAATGAACCGTCAAAACCAATGACATTCGAAGAGGGGAAAAACTATCTTGCGGTTATCCATACTTCCAAGGGAGACATCACATGCGAGTTAAGCTCAAAAGACGCACCTTTGTCTGTGACAAATTTTATCCAGCTTTCCCAAGGAGGTTTTTATAATGGCTTGATCTTCCATCGCGTTGTTCCTAATTTTGTCATCCAAGGTGGAGATCCTGAAGGAAATGGCAGGGGAGGACCAGGCTATACCGTTCCCCAAGAAATCAAACTTTCCCATCAGCAAGGGGCTTTGGCGTGGGCCCGGCTTTCCGATGCGGTTAACCCGCAAAAAAGATCCAGTGGATCCCAATTTTACATCACACTGGAAAAAATTCCTTATCTCGATGGCGAATATACAGTATTCGGTCAGACCGTCAATGGGATGGACGTTGTTAAGAAGATTGAAGAAGGTGACGTTATTAAGTCGATTGAGATCATTACAAAGTAGGATCACGTTAGTATACCGAAAGTGTGATCAAAAATCAGTGTACTTTCGGTATATTTTTTCTTTCATGCTTATTAATTTTGAATACTATCTTAGTTTTTTTTGATTAAAAAACTTGTTTTCGTAGTTTATTAAAGATTCATTTTCTTTTAATAAAAAATTTTTTTATCAACGAGTTCCGTGTCAAAAAATGCCCTCACAATATATTTTAAGGGCATTTCAGGTGTTTTCTTTTTTTGTTAAAGCCAATCACATATAAAATTTTTTATCAAATTAAATAGTATTTATTATATATTAAGAGATGTAGGGCATGAATGAATAGAAGGCCCTCTTTTGAGAGAGGAGTCAAATCTAAGAACCTACGTATCCAATTAAGGAGGATATATGGCTAAAAGAAGAAAAACAGCTCGTAAAACAGCTCGCAAGTCTGCTCGTAAGACAGCTCGCAAGACGTCTCGCAAAACAGTACGTCGTAAAGCACGCAAAACTAAAACTGCTAGCAAAACAAAAGCTCGCAGAACTCGTAGATCCAAAAAAGCTACAGCAAGCAAGTAAGCAGTAGTCCCTGTAGATAAGTAGGCTACGACGCTAGTGGTGCCTAGTACTATCGTAATAGTTATCGAGCAAGTCAGGGCTTGCTCGATTTTTTTAGTTTTTCTTAAATTTTCCCTCGATGACAAAGGTTTTAACCTCCTTTCTCGTGCTCGGGGTTTCTCTTTTCCGTATTTCTTCGGGAAGGATTTGAGGAGAAGCATGCTTGCCAATCGCGATCATCGCTTCCACTTGGTGATCGTCGGGAATATCGAGATCTTTCTTAGCTTTGTCATAATCAAAACCTTCCATTCCGTGAACAACGAGCCCACGCGCGCTTCCTTCTAATGCTAAAGCCATCCAAGCAGCTCCTGTATCAAAACTATGGGTTCTTGAGAATTTACCATTATGCTCGAAGTTTTTTGCTGAGACCACTACTGCAATTACAGCAGCATTTTGCGTCCATTGTTTATTGAAGTCGATCATGAGATTGTGGAATAAAGGCCAAAGAGACGTATCCCTTTTCGCATACAGAAAACGCCAAGGTTGATTATTGTAAGAGGAAGGAGCCCACCTGGCTGCTTCGAAAAGATCCATTAACTCTTCATCGCTGATGGTTTCTCCCGACATCGCTCTTGGAGACCATCGATCGATAATTAAAGGACTAATCGTATGAGTATTCTGTCTGACTTTAGCAATTTCTTTTTCAAAGGGATGAGCCATGGTTTCTCCTTGTGAAGAGGATGTTTTTTCTACGCATCATAAAATAGATCCATTGCGAGACGAAAAAGCCGATAGCAATTCCTGCAATGACATCGCTGAGATAATGTTCAGTAAGAACGACTCTAGAGGCAAATGCAAGGAATAGAGCAAGAATAATCAGAGGCAAAGTGGCTTTGGGATAAAAGCAGGAAAAAGCTCCGCACAAAGCTCCGATAGCACAGGCGTGTCCGGATGGCATCGACCGAAATGAGTCTGCACTTGCAAAGTAAGTGAATCCAAATTGTTCTGATGAAAAAAGCATTTTGGGTCTGGCTCTTCCCAAAGTGAATTTGATCCCTGTTGTCAAAAGACTGCTCATCGGAAGGCTCATCACCAGTAGCAAGCATCGGTTGGCTGCGAGTTCCTTATTCCAGAGAAGGCAAAAGCAAAAATAAAGGATCGGCCAAAGATAGAACTGAGTGTCAGAATCGATGAGAAAGCTAATTTTCTTCGCCACAATCTTCAAAGTGGGGGAAATCTGTTTGAAATGCTCAGCAATGGGAATGTCAAAAAAAAGATAGCTTAAGACACAGATTAAGACTGTAGCAATTAATACAGAAGGTCTTAAAAACCAACCCCTTTGTATTTTATTTGCTGGTGGCATATCATCTTACTTAGTTAAAGTTTTCTGAAACTTAGCAATTTTTTTTTAATCCGTACAGATTTTTATCCCTTAAGCGGGAGAAAAAGAATAGTGCAACCCATTAGGAAGATTAACCATGATGATTTCTTTTCCCTCTCTTTTCGCTTCCACAATGTCGAGTATCGACAAAATTCCTAGCCTGTGCGTGCGTGGGATCGGAGAAGTATGGAAATGCGTGCACGATTTTGTTATGGGAATCATTGGACGAATTAAAAGGTGTTTTATGCAGGAAAGCTCATTGCCCCTGAGTGGAAGAAGTGTTCATGGCCCTCTCAATCTTTTCTCTTTTTATCGAGGCATTGAACCGAATAACAACGGCGTTTCTTTGGACCAGATTTTAGGATGGGATGACTTTCAGTTAGAGTCGGTACATAATTATATCCAGTGGCTATTTCCTTTGGAAAAGCCGACCGCATATAACCCGACTGCACCTATTCTCGATGCTATCACCATCCGAGCCTTTTGTGAGGATACAGCTTTAAAAGCACAGCTGCTGCGCTCTTTTCGCAGAATGCTTACCTTTTATGGGTTACAAATGAACGAGGCAACAAAAACCATTTCTAGGGCGCCCACATTTAATGCACGTGCCTGCGTTTGGCTGATTAATCCCGCAGGGCATCATAATTTCTTGCGAATCTCCCGAATTTTGCGTTCCATGCACATTCTTGGCCACCCTGATTACAGTGCTTCTTTTTTGACGATAATGCGGGATATCACCCATCGCGAAGGTAATGGAATCATTCCCGGCGCCACTCTTTCCTTCTGGGAAAATGCTGCTCGTCCAACTTCCTAGTGCTCTGTAAATAAAAATCCTGGTCTAATTTCGAGCGTCAAAGCCGCTCAAATTATTGCAATATTTTTGTTCACACCGCACTGTGCTCTGTACTAAGGACCGAGTTTTCTCGCACCTAAGAGATAAATTCTGCTAAGATCAAATTTTGTTTGAAACAGTGGGGTAGATATGAAAATAGCTGTGATCGGCTGCGGCGTAATGGGAACCGCTTTTGCTAGACATTTGGCAAAAAAAAACGCCATTATTCTTTGCGATCGGGACAAAGAAAAGGCAGCAGCTCTTTCGAAGGAGTTAAACGGAAGCTATTTTGAAAAAGTGGCCGAGGCTGTAGAAACTGCAGATTATATTCTTCTCGCTGTCAAACCCAAGGACTTAGATGCGATTGCGCGGGAAATGAATGATGCAGTGGGAAATAAAATTCTTATCAGTATTTTAGCAGGTACTCCTCTAGATCTATTAAAGCATTATTTTCCACGAGCTATCCCAGTCCGCACGATGCCTAATATGGGCTTAATTTGCGGAAAAGGCGTTGTCGGCCTCGTCGATGAAACGGGGCTTTCTCCAGACATAAAAAAGGGTGTGGATTCTCTTTTTGAAGGGATTGGGCTTAAACTGTGGATGAGTGAAACTCAAATCGAAGCCATTACTGCTCTTAGCGGTTCTGGAATAGGCTTTATTTTTGTCATTATCGAAGCCATGATAGACGGAGGAGTGAACCTTGGATTTAGTTCTTCTGAGGCCAGGGAAATTGTTCTCACGACAATGGAGGGTGCCATCGCTCTGATGAGAGCAACGGGTAAACATCCCGCAGAACTTAAACTGCAAATTTCTTCTCCAGGAGGGACAACGATTGCCGGATTAAAGGTGATGGAAGAAACTGGGGTCAGAGCTGGGATTATCAAAACACTGACGGCTTGCTATGAAAAGGCACTGAATATGCGTAAGGAAATAGCTTAAAGGTGTATCTACTGCTTCCACTGGAAACCTGGAGTTTTTGCTTCGTCAGCCTGAGCCAATTTTTGATCTTCACTCGTGTCTTGCCTCTCCGGCAATGGCCACTCTCTCCAGACACAAAAATTTGCGCCGCTTCCTTGCAAAATCCTCCAGCTTTCAAGTGTCAACGGTATCTACAAAGTGGGGTTCTATCGATTTTTCGGTTCTCTTCAATCGAAAAGCGGCTCAAAAGAACCCAAAAATCGATTGAAACTTTTTACTGAGATAGGTTCTTCTATTTTTTTAACTTTTTTGTGTATAATAAAAATTATAACACGGAGGGGTTGTGCGCCTAAAAATTCTGGACGGGTTAGTTCGTCAAAATGTTGAAGTATTTCTGAAAATTTTGCGCAAAGTCCAGGAAAAGCAAACCTACCGATCTGGTCCTGAGGATAAGGTATTCCATGCATGGTTGAATCGCAAGACAGGACAATTTTCATTCGTAGAAATACCCGAAGAAACCCAAAACTTGAGCAGGAAAGATTGGAAACCTATTCGGTTTATGTACCAGTATGATCCAAAAAAAGGAGAGCTGGCCTTTTGTATTTATGAAGCAGACGAGAAAAAAGAGGTCTTTCA
This sequence comes from Chlamydiia bacterium, assembly GCA_021324995.1. GTDB lineage: Bacteria > Chlamydiota > Chlamydiia > Chlamydiales > Rhabdochlamydiaceae > CAJCIW01. Next base: position 23,128 of record JAJPIB010000023.1, read on the forward strand.
TAGCCAAGATCTCACAGACAACGCTTTTCAAGTGCTCCAGAAGACAATGAGAGTTTTTTCTCAAATTACTCAGCAGCTCAAGGGGCCGAGCAATCTCGATACTAAAATCTCCGTCCTTTCTCGGCTTATCATCCATTCTGAAGTTGTGCATAAAGGCAAAAACGTTCTACCGAACGCGGCTGAAAATTTGGATTTGGGATCGAGCCTAAGTCCCGGAATTGCGCGATCGAATCGAGCCCCTATTTCTACTAGGAGCGGCGATTCGAGCGTACCCATCGAAGAAGCTTTCACCTCGGCTCCAAATCCAACTTTCAGTCACGCTCGATATATCTTTGATTTATGGCATGAAGTCGACCGGATAAATGCAGAGTCTCTTTTGGCTGAGCTTCCTGTTGGAACCTATTTCTTTCGGAAGGATCTTTATGCGCAGCTTCTCGAGGAGCAGCTCGAGCGCCAGCTCGGTAAGAAAATCAAGTGTTATACTTTGACTTACTCCCAAGAAAATGACAAAGTGACCGATCATACATTTGTTTTTACAGAGGGAAGCTGGCAAATTTATAACGATGATCCCTCCCTGAAGCAGCAACAATTTTTAGATGTGGGTGAAATCCTGATCTCGATGAAAGGGGTTTTAAAATACCCTCTTTATCGCAAATAGTCTCTAAGCCTTCATTAGATGCTGAATAAGATCCTCGTAAGCAGGTGAAAGCCCTATATAGGGATAAAGGTATTGAATAAGGTCCTTGTAAACTTCGTCGGGGGAGGGTCTTATCGGCTCTGGTAGTCTATATTTGAGTTCCGTAAATTCATAGGGCTCTGCAGGCGGAAGCTTTACTTCAGGCTTGTTAAAGAACTCTCGAATGCTTTCTGGGACCAGACCTTCAATGCAGTTTTTAATTGAGAAATCCCATCCTTTGGTGTTCATGTATCCCCAATGCACTAAGGATCTAGAGACAGCAAGAGCAGTTCCCACAGCAAGAAGAAGAAAAGGGATGAAAATCGGACAGGATATGCATCCCGCAATGAGTCCGGCCAACGTCACAACGACCGCGATGATTCCAAGGGTATGGACGAACATTTTCTTTTGGGATTGGATTTTGATATTTGCAAAGAGAGCCCGAGCTTTCTCTTTGCATACTTCTTGCTTGCTTTTCTCAGAACTTTGCAGGCCGCTTATTACCTCCGTAAGGGATTCCTCAATTTCATTGACGAGCCAAGGGTGGATTTTACGGATCAGCTCGCATCTTTTGGAGTCCACGGTATTCTGCAAGATTTGAGAGCGGCGAGAATCACTCTCTTCACTAGAAAGTCCAGATAAGTGGGCTTGGGCGTACTTGTTGATTTCGCTCACCTCTTCTGGAGTAACTTGAAAATAAGATTCTCGGAGCTTAATGAGTTTCGACAAATAAACATTCCTTTCAATCTTATCTGAAA
>JAJPIB010000066.1 GCA_021324995.1 Chlamydiia bacterium
CACGACCATTTTTTGATCCATCAAACAGGGGCATTATTCGAGCAATAAGACCCTGTTTGATGGATCGGAAAAGGGGGTTGTTAAAAATCGAAATTCTATAGCCGATTTAAACGGAACCAGTATATATCGAAAATGATTCAAGAATCGCTTTTTGACAAAGCATGCGCCCTGAATTTTGATCAGGCCCAGCCGGTTAAGAGGGCATTCCTTGCCCAATTAAGCACTTAAACAAATTCAAAATATTTTTCTCAGGTTTTTATCCGCTTCTCCTAAAACTCACCTATTTATTAAAAAAACTTTTAAATATTATAAAATGCCCAGATTAATCGATTTATCTTTATTGCATTTAATTCTATTTTAGAATAAACTAATGCTTAGTTAAAAAAATAAGGTGATTTATGTCCACTTCAAATGTTTCTCATATTCTTCCGATTTTAAATTTTAGAAATCAAATATATACACAAAAGTCACTCACTGAACAGCAAAACAAAACTTTAAATAGCGTTTTAGCCACCGCCCGAGAAAAATATTTTGGAGTAAATAAAATAGCGCTTGAGACATTAGTCGGAAAAGTCTCTCTAAATCCTAATGCAGAGGCATTAACAAAGATTTTAGAAATCCTATGGGAACCATGCTCGACGCAAATTTCTTCTTTTTTAAAATTAGATCAATGGCAAAGCGAAGGAAATATTCAAGAAGCAAAAAATCGGATCATAAACTGCTGGAGACATCAGTGGAAAAAACTTGATCTCAGCGGATTAAATTTATCTTCTCTTCCTCCATGTATCAAGCATTTTACTCAATTAACAGAACTCGATTGTCATAATAATCAATTGTCGATTCTCCCTAAAGACATTGGGGAACTTGTCAATTTAAATTCTTTAGATTTTTTCCATAATAACCTTAAATCTTTACCTAAAGAAATAGGAAGGTTAACCAAAATTAACTCCTTCTATATAGGTGGGAATCAATTAGAATCGTTACCCGATGAAATTTGTAACTTTGTAGAAATGCGCCTTTTATCTTGTTGCGGCAACAAACTTAAGTTTCTACCCCAAAATATAGGCACACTCGCTAAACTTAGAGACTTATATTGTTCCAATAATGAGCTTTTAGCATTACCTCGCAGTATTGGAGACTTATTTCATCTTGAAGTACTATATTGTCCCAATAATCAGCTTATTTATTTGCCTGAGGAAATAGCAAAACTGAACAGCCTTCAAACAATTGACATTTCTGATAATCACTTTCCTTCAGTTCCTAAAGAACTCAAAGATTTAAAAGCAAACATAACTATTGGAAAATGCAAAGAGATTACACCCAAAACGTTGGTATTGGCGAAACCGATTGCGAAGCAAACCACAATTACAATCAAATGCAAAAACTTGCCTAGCGATTGCCAACCCTTTATTAGAGGAAGTTGCGCTGGCTTAAGTTGGACCGAAAATATGCCTTTAGTACAAACAGCTTGGGACACGTTCGAACTTCGCCTTAGAGCCACCTTTGAAAAACTCGAGTTTAAAGTAGTCCTCGATAGTAACGCTAAAGAATGGGAAAAAGGGGACAATCATCAAGTGAAGCTAGGGGAAAAAATGGAGTACACACCTATTTTTTCTAGTTTACTCCCTCTCACAAAAACTGTGATTCAGCTTCAATACGAGGTTCCTGCCGAGAAAACACTGTACATTTGTGGAAATGGTCCTTTGGGAAATTGGGACAAAAAATTCGCCCTTAAAAGCTGTGGTAACGGGTCTTACTTTTTAAGCTTCGATGGAAAGTTTGGTGCTTTTGAATACAAACTTCTGCTCGGAGACGATTGGGAAAAAGGCCTGAATCGAACTGCTAAGTGTGGAAGTACAGATCCTTTAAAGACGATGCCGCGATTTTAATTGACGTATACACAATGTGGCTGAAAATTTACTTTAAGGCTTTGATTCGACCTCAAACCTAAATTTTAGCCACGTTCAGGCTCTTTAAACCTAAATTTAACGGAACACTAGGGGTTATACCCAGGATAATTTGGGTAATTCGGCTGGTCTTGATAAATGAGCTCATAAGGAGGCGGTGTTTCTCGGTTCATGTATTTACCGACCACCTTGCCATCTTTAACGACTAAGAAATAATGGTTCTCAGCGACGATGTTGTTGCCGGTGTCGATTCTTTCTATATACTCATACTCTTCGATCCCTTTGTCCTTTTTGTGAATCGCATAGGGTGAGCCAATTTCTGATTTGAGATCAGACACAGTCGTTCCCATCTGCACATTGTCAAAATCGTTAGAGGTCATCAGCGCTGGTCGCGAAAAACAGCTAGTCATCGAAAAAAGCGCAAGCAGCAGTAGGAGCACTTGTCTCAGGTGGTTTGTTTTTGTTGCCATAGCTTTCCTTGAATGTGTGTGCGAAAATGATCATCTGTAGCATATTCTGCCCGCATCACGTAATTGTCCTCTTCCTTTTCATAAAGTTCGAATCCCTCAAAACCAATAGCCTCTACACGGAACTCCCAAGCAATAACTTTTTCGTTGATAATCCCTTTTCCGGTGACTCTACCCAAAGCAGGATTTTCCAAATCAATCGCAAATTCCCCGTTTGTCAAACTGTGGATTAAGAATTGATTATGCATGACCTCAGAAAGACCTTTGACCTGGATTTCTTGCGTACATTCGATCTTTCCACTCCCATCAGCTTCAGAGATATTCCAGCGCGTCGAATAGCCCAGCTCCTCTGAAACCATATTTAATTGAATCTTTCCTTGACCAAGCCAAGTGCCCGGTTTGAGCAAAAATTGATGGTGTGCCATTAAAAACCCGCCTTTAGTATTCAAAACCTGATTATACCAATTGCCTATAAAAAAATCAGATTAAAACATAAATCTTCTGCTGTAAATACTTTGCAGAATCCCAAGCGCTGTCATCGTCGAAAGAACAGAAGATCCCCCATAAGTGATAAGCATGAGAGGTACGCCGGTGATTGGTAAGAAGCCACACATCATCCCCATACTCACAATCATATGCATCGCAAGGTATGTCGTTATCCCCGCTGAAAGAAGCCTCCCAAAAGGATCGTTGGCAACAGCTGTGACTTGAAAGCTAAAATAGAGCAAACCGAAGAAAAAGAGCATTAACAAAAAAATTCCGATCAAGCCAAACTCTTCGCCGAAAGCGGCAAAAACAGAATCTGTGTGCGCTGCTGGAAGCCATTGGCGCCCGGTAAATTCGCTTTTATGCCATCCGCTTCCTGTCAAGCCTCCAAGTGCAATCGCAGTTTGAGATGCCTCCTGGTGATAGGTATGCGGATTCAGTCGCTCGTACTGATATTCTTTAATTACTTTTGTCGCATAAGGTCGAAACCCGTCATGGTCGATGAAGCCCAAAAACATCATGCTGACAAAAACAAGTCCGCTTACCGCCATTAAACTCATCACTTGAACCACTTTTTTTTTGATGCCCCCAAAATAAAACATGACAAGTGCAATAGGATAAAGAACAAGGGCTGTTCCAAGATCAGGTTGTTTAAAAATCAACACCCACGGAATAAAAATGATTAAAATTGCCTTTAATGTCGTAGACTTTCGATAGAGCTCCCACTTTCCTTTATTTTCAAGATAAAGACTAAGGGTCATGACGACGATAAGCTTAGCATATTCAGAAGGCTGAAAGGCGAAGTTAACACCAGGGATTTTATACCACCTGTGCACATTTTGGATCGTCGGCACAAAGAATAAACCAGCGAGCATAATGAGCATGCCAAAGTATAAAAACCAGGTCCATTCTTTTAATTTGCGATAATCTAATCCGGCAAAAAAAAGATAAACTCCCCACCCCATTGCAAACCAGCGCATCTGACTTTTTGCCATCGGAGTAAATAAAGTTTCTTCTGCAAAATCGCTCTGATCGCACGTCGTTGCAGCAATCACCAAAATGCTGATAAACATGAGCACAAGAAGAATGGGAATCGTTCTAAAATCGATCCGGGTAATGTAGCGGTGGTCCCACATACGTCTATTCCAAGATTAAAGATATGGAATCTAATTTTAAGTTCATTATACTGAACGGTTATACCCAACGTGATTGAAAATTTGGATTTAAGACCAAGCCAAAGCCCCGGGATTGGACGATCGAATCTAGCCCCTATTTCTAATAGGGACGACGATTCAATCGCGCCAATCACGGGAGCTTTCGCTTCGGTCCTAAACCAAATTTTCAGTCACGTTGGGTATAAATTAACGTTTATACCGAAAATGATTCAAGAATCGGTTTTTGGCTGTATACCCAACGTTGGGCATATGTTCTAGAATTTCGATCTCGCGCAGACAAGACCATATGAGACTGTCTTTTTGATAACAAGGTGAGAATTTCATGGTAAGAATTAAAAGCATCCATTTCATTCATTTTGACACAATTGACTCAACGAATACCTGGGCCAAAAAAAATGCAGAGACCCTAGATCAGAGTGAGCTCACATGCATCACAGCGCAAGAACAGACAGCAGGTAGAGGACGATTTGATCGAAAGTGGATCTCACCTAAAGGAGAAAATATTTATGCGACTTTTTACTTTTGTCTCCCTCTCACCTGCTCTTTTATCGCTAATTTAGGACAAATCCTCTCCCTATCGTGTATTTCAGTTCTCAAAAAAAAGGGATTTGAACCACAAATCAAATGGCCCAATGATATTTTGCTCGAGGGGAAAAAAGTTGCCGGAATTCTCTGCGAAACAATCTGCTTCCCAGACCGCATTGGCATCGTTCTTGGCATTGGTCTCAATATCAATATGCGGCAAGAATTACTCAGTACTATTGATCAAGCTGCAACTTCGCTAGCACAGCTCAGTGGACAAACTTGGACGCTGGAACAGGTTTTAGAACCTATTCTCGCACAATTTCTCGAGGACTTGAACACGCTGGAAATTCAAGGATTTGAATACTTCCGCGATAAATATGAAGAAATTCTCGCTTTCAAAGGAAAAATGATTACTTGTTACGACGGGCAAAAAACTGTCAAAGGTATTTGCCATTCTATCACTCCAACCGGCGGGCTTAATCTACTTCTTCCCGATGGCAGTATGCAATTGATCACTGCGGGAGAATTAAAAACCTGAGTCTTGAGTTCCTTTCATGGAGCCTTGCTGCATCTTTTGGCCGAAATGGGAGAAATTTCTCTTAAAATCTGTAATATGCCGAAAAAACTGAAGAATCAGGAAAAAGCATTATCGGCAATCTGACAGTTTCAAATAAGACATTAGCTGCGCTTCATCAATTCCTGAAATTCCCGCTATCGACTTGATTCCTACAATGACCTGATTATTAACAAATTGAAAATTTGGATTTAAGACGAGCCAAAGCCCCGGGATTGGACGATCGAATCTAGCCCCTATTTCTAATAGTGGCGACGATTCGATCGCGCCAATCGCGGGAGCTTTTGCTTCGGTCCTAAACCAAATTTTCAGTCACATTGGGTACGTGTTCACCTGGCGGTTATAGAACGTGTAAAAGTGGCAAGGCTAGCGCATTGTGCATTGATCATGAATAATTTATAGTTCTAGGCCTTCATGAAAAAAGAAAGCCTTACTGAAACCAATCCTGCTGGCAAGTTGATCGGCACGTGGTATTGCGAACACGGACTAAACAGCGCATGAAAAGGCGGCTGAAAGAAGCGTATGAGCACTACTATATCGGGAAAATAACGGCCCAATCTCTAGATCAACGGCTGCAGTCCTATTTAGGGCTTTTGTCCCATGCAAATCAACATGGGCTGTCCACAGCACTAAAAAACGCTTATTGGATACGAGACGAGACGGGAAAGATCCCTTCATGAAACCCCGAAATGGATGCGCGCGGCCCTAGCGGTCCTCGCACAACTTAAGATCGGCTTCGCCGATCTCCCGGGAACAAGAAATCCCAAGGGGAACCAAAAAAATCAATTGCCTTTGCCAAGTCCCAATGTTTCAAGTTCAAGTGGCCGAACCTTCCGCAGAGACACCCGGTGCGACGCCGATGCTATCGTGGACGTAGCCGGAGTTGCTGACGTCCGCGCCCTTGCGAAGAGCGAAGCCCCCAACAACCAATTCATGTTTACTACCCGCAATAGCAATAGGAAAAGCACTAAGAATAGTAATGCTATCAGAAGTGCGTGCATAGGTCAAAGGATTTTGACCATCTTGACATGTGCCGAATTTAAGTATACCAACAGCATTAAAAAAGACTCTCTCTATTAAAGAAGTTACTCCAAATCCATGGCTTTTTACAAGAGCCTTTTGGGCGGAATAAGACTGGTTTCTACTTCCTGGTGCAATACACTTCCTCATAAAGCATACTCTCATTTTGACGGGGAGGGTATTACACTGATCGAGAATTTCAAGACGAAAATAACTAAAAACAGGTCCGTTTTCCTTTCCAGCGAGGGGATTCTCGCAAAGGATCTTTAGATTGTAGATTCCAAGGGGGATCTGTAATTTTTCTCCTATGACCTTGCCGGGTTCAACAGGCTGCAGATCACCTTTTTCATCTAATGCAAATGAAAAATCTGGGCCGGAAGTTCTTTCAATGAAAGCGGGGATGACTACAACCTTAAAGGTATGCATCATCAACAATGGCTTAAGTGGATCTGTTGACGGCTCAAACGGATCTTGTTCATAGCATTTGTTAAAAATGTCGCGTCTCATGCAAGGGATTTTACCGGCAACTCGCCCAAACACTTCCTCAATCATTCTTAAATTTATAGTCATTGGATAAAGGACTCTAAATTCCTCTTTGCGGTTGGTCTCTTTCCCTTCTTCTATAAGTAGGAGTCCTTCATTTTCGGAAAATTGCTGCCAAGGAAGTTTCTCGCTATGCTCATTCCAAAGTTTACATACTCGTGCACAAAGAAAAATACCGCCGTATCCGAGGAGTGAGAATGAATGGCTAAAAGTATCAGCGTTTAGAAAAGGCAGACAATGTGGATTGTGCAAAATGGGTTTGGGTTGGGCAAGCTGGCGAGCCTCAAACTGGGTAATGACTTGTCCGTTTGAAATCCCTGCGGGCGGGTTATTCTGTCCGGGAGTTATTGGAGGGCATCGTGGGTTTGAATTAATGGGTGGTATCATTTTTTTATATTCCTTATTTTAAAAATTTTTAACTAATCTACATTGTATAGTATTAGTTGGTTTTCTTAAATAAAAAAAATAATTTAAATATACAGATTAATCTCATTTAAACTCAATGAGTTAACGAATTAAAAAATAATGACTAGGCGCTGTAACGCAGTGGGGCTTGAGACAGAAAATGGAGAAATATCAAGGCTCGATTTTTTTGGCTTCGAGTTTTAGGGCGTAGCTTTGGATCCTGGCTTCGCGACGCCGGCTTCGAAATCGCATTGCAAAGAAGGAAAAAAGCGGAACATCGAAGAGATCCCTCTTCGTAAATAAGCGAGAAGAATTTTTGGCTTTTTTGAACCTTCCCTTCGAGAAAGTTCAAACTCTCCAATTGCTGGCTATTAACGCATAAGTTTCTTGATTCATGAGTCTCTATATATCCTGCTTCCACTGGGAAGCTAGAGAATTTTGCAAGGAAGCGGCGCAAATTTTTGTGTCTGGAGCGAGTGACCATTGCCGGAGAGGCAAGGCACGAGTGAAGATCAAATTTGGCTATCAAACTGAAGAAGTAAAAACTCCAGCTTTCCAGTGGAATCAGTCAAAATTCAGGTTAAAAGGAAAGAAAGGAAGCGTCGGGGATGACAACGAGCCTTGAATCTACTCGCGATTTTAAAATTCCTTGGATAGCATTCAGCGTCGCTCCCGTGGAAGAGGGACAAGAAGTACATGCGCCTTCGTAAGCGATGATAAGATCTCGATCATCGATGAAATCCACGATTTGAATTCCCCCTGCATCGAGCTCAATGTAGGGGCGAATTTCTGCAGCAATTACCTCTTCAATCACAGCAATTTTTTGCTCGCGGCTAAGAAGATCCCAACCCGGGTATCCTGTCTCAGCGCTCTCGTGGGATTCGATTGGGGTTGCGGTGTACACTTCCGGAAGAGGAATTCCTACGCATTGTTCAGTCGCCTCTTCAATCGCATCGAGCACAAGGTTCAGGTGCGCAAAAGTTTCTTCAGGAAAGGCAGGAATGTCTGGCTTATCTCGCACTTGTCTGTCGATCAAATCTGCAGTCAGTTTGTGCGCTTGGTCGTAATTTTTTCGAACAAGAATTTCACAAGCTGCTTCTGCAGCACCAATCAGCGCAGACTGCCCAAACGCTTGAAATTTTGCATCGGCGATCACTCCATCGCTTTCATCAACCAAAAGATAGAGACTAACGCAATTGCCTTCATGAGGAGTTCCTTGTCTGCTAGATGCTAAACGCATGCTTCGCGCTTTTGCTTCTTCTTCTGTAAAAAAGCCGCTACGACGGGGATTTTCTATTTTTTGAGCGAGTTTTTTACTGTAACGCGCCCAGGGAAAGGAAAGTGCAAAGGGGCGATGGCTCATGTCGACTCCTTGAGAAGATGGGAGCTCAATGCCGTGAGCTTTTGCACACTCTCTGCAATCATTTCGATCGCGTAGTCAATCTCTTCATCTGTTGTCTCGAAGGAAAGGCTAAAGCTGAGCGCACATTGCGCAAGTAAGGGATCAATTCCTGAAGCGGTCAGAACGTGACAAAGTTTTTGAGAGTGGCCGCCACCTAAGGAGGCATAGACGTTTCTGCGGTGCAGCATAAAAAGCAGAGCGTCGCTGATTGCTCCGGGGAAGGCAATCGCACTGCAATTGGGAAGTCTGTCAGCTTTTTGAAAAAGGACCTGAGCGTCGGGAATACGGTGCAGAATCCCCTTTTCAAACTTAGCTCGCATCCGAGCTGTTTCCAAACACAAATGATCAAACATTTTAACATTTTCTTTAATCGCTTGAGAAAGAGCAGCCATTCCTCCCACAGAAACTCCCATGAGGGAAGAAGGCGGTGCTAGGGAAAGTGTTTTGGTCTTTGAAACCAGTCCTGCAGTTCCTTTGGGAGCAGAGAGAAGAGAACCATCAAAAGTAAGAACATCAATGGGAAGATCTTCAAAACGGAAATAAAGTTTCCCAATCACATAGCTCGCATCGACGTGCAGACGGATGTCCTTTCCCTTGCATACCTCAGCAATGTCCGCTATCGGGTGGATGACGCCAGTAAGCCCATTCGCCCAAGAGATAGAAAGGAGCGAAGTGCGCGGATTTAATGCTCCTTCAAGGGCTGACTTCGTCAACTGTCCTTGTTGGTTGACAGATACAATTTTTCCACAACAACCTAATTCTTCCAGACGCTTGAGAGACGTAAACACGCTTGCTTCTTCAATCGCAGTGGTCAAGATATGGTTTCTGCCTGAATGACGGACCGTGTCAAAGTAATGAGATAGGTAAAGATGGTGAATTGCATCGCCACTAGAAGGGAAAAAATAAAAATCGTCTTCAGCGGGAATTCCAAGGGACTCAAAAAGGGAATCTTTAAACTCATTTAAAGAAGGAAAAAGTTCTTGTCCCTTATGATGCGGGGCGGTAGTAGAGCCCCATTGATCCCGAAAAAAAGGAAACATCGCTTCAACAGAAGAACGCAAGGGACGCGTCGCTGTGTGGTTATCGAGGTACGCTTTAGACATCCCGGCTCCATTGGTCACCCGTCACTGTATATATGAGGGGCTCGCCTGTCGCCAATTCCAAGGCAACGACTTGATCTTTGGAGAGCCCCTCTAAAAACATCACAATCGAGCGAAGGGAGTTCCCATGCGCAGAAATAAAGATATTTTTACCCTGTTTGAGTAGAGGAAGGATCTCCTCCATGAAATACGGAATTGTTCGCGCTGCAGTCATCTCCAAACTTTCTCCATCAGGAGGAGCCTGATCGAAACTACGCCGCCAGAGTTGGACCTGTGCAGCGCCGAATTTATCGCTCGTCTCTTGCTTGTTTAGTCCCTGCAACTTACCATACATTCTTTCATTGAGTTCGGCAGCACAATAGACAGGAATACAGCTGTTTTTTGCAGTGTCGCTATAAACTGCAGCCCATTCCTGGAGCTTGCTTCCCTTAGGGTGTTGGATCACAGGAACTTTGCCGCTGGAGTGGTTGAGCATAGCGAGCATCGCAGTCATCTGAGCGCGAATGAGAGAAGAGGTGAAAATGATATCGATCGGGAGATCAGCGATTTTCTTTCCGCCTTCGACAGCTTCTTCTACCCCTTTAACGCTTAAGGGGATATCGACCCACCCTGTAAATAAGTTAAGCTTATTCCATTCAGACTGACCGTGCCGCATTAAAATTAATTTTGCGTGTTTTTTTTGCATCGCTCTTCTCTGTGATATTCAAAAGCTATGTTATACTATTGCATAGAAATAAGCCATCAAGAGTGTGCATTTTTTAATATATAAATAATTTTTTAACTTTAATTTTATTAATAAAATTATTATAATAATATAATTGAGATATATAACATAAAAAATAAAGGATTTTTATATGCTTCCAATCCCATCTATTTCAAAAAAGTGTGAAGAAATTCTCACTTATCTGAATAACCATCAAGAAGGCGATCTGCAAGAAGTTGCCAAACATATTGATGTTCAAGTGCGAGATTTAATAAAAAGCGTGCCGTTAGGGGGACTAAGCCTTGACACGGTGAATTCTCTGGACAAATCTTATTTTAGAGAAAGAAAATTTCGACTTAAAACGAAGCTTGGTTTTTGGAAAATCTATAAGCGTTGTAATCGCTATTGCTTATCCCCTGAAGAAGAAAGGACGCACCGCTTCACAAAGTTAAATGAAAAATTAGATAAATTAAAGAAGGACCTGATTCTAAACAGTTCTGTATTAGATTGGGATTTTATTACAACTGTTTATACGAGCCATTGTTCTGAATTGATAGACCTTTTTCAAAAAAAATTTCCCGTCCCTCCCCTTTCTATTTTCCCTCCGGATAAACAGCCCCAATTCTTAGTGGAGAGAGCATCCCAAAAAGCGGAAGCGCTGGCTGCATTTAAGAAGCGCCAAGAAGGAAATCAGAACCTCGAAGAAGAAATCATCGCTCTACAAAGGCATTGGCGCGCTAAATTGAGATATAAATCAGAACTAGCTCATATTGGTAAGCGGTATTTTTCCAAAGAACCTCTTCAAACCCAAAGAATTAAGGCGGGTGCAATAAAGGGAGATGCTAATACTCCTTATAAACCTAAGTGCAACCCAGAATTATCTAAGCGCCTTCAGCGAGCAGCTGATCAAGTTAAACTTTTTTCATCCGTAACGCACTTGATGTGTACTGACAATATTAGTCGCATATTAAATGATAACCTGTATGGACGAGAAAATTTAATTAACTCCTACATTCCTTATCGCCGTGCAGTTTTAGCACCTTGTGACATCGAAAACAATGACCAGAATGTCGGTTGTTTGGGTTGGAATGAGATTGACAAACGCTGCTTAAAAGGACGTACAGTAGGCTTGGAGTTGGCTAGGAATGTACTGATCCCCCCTGAACTACATCCTAGAAAAATCAACCCTACTTTTTTTTTCAAGCAATTAGATCTTGGCTATAGCATAGGATATAAACAATCCATAAAAATTGGGAATGAATCATTAATTTTTGACCACACAAGCTCTGTTCGAAATATACCTGTAAAGCCTCATTGTGCTACCCTACTACTCTTTAATTCTTCGGGAATAGTAGAGTTTTACTCTCAAGTGGAGAACGATCTTTTGATTTCCTCAAATCTAGGTCAAATAGATCAAATTTTGAGCCTGAACTTTTTTAGGTTCTTAGACAACCTAAAAGATATAAACGACTGTAAGCCTGCCTTAGGAAGAATAAAAGAAATCTATGATAAAATAGAAGAAATCAGTGATGAGAATTTGCCGCTCTTTCTATCCGAACTTGGCAAAAAAACATCTTGTAGCGGTGAATTTAATGTCACTGGTGCTCTTAAAATTGATCTGAACGCCTTGCTAAGCATCAAACTATATTGGGAGACCCTACCCATCGCTGAAATTTCAATCCAAGATTTATGCGATCAACTCAATGCTGGAAACTTTGAGCGTTTAAACAAATTGGAAACCCATGCTCCTGAAATCTTCAACGCCACCCGATTCATGAACTTACTTCAGTCAAAAGTGCAAAATCCAGACGCCTTAGAAAAATTGTCTCACTTTCAGCAATGAGTATACCCAACGTGACTGAAAATTTGGTTTAGGACCGAAGCGAAAGCTCCCGCGATTGGCGCGATTGAATCGTCGCCCCTATTAGAAATAGGGGCTAGATTCGATCGTCCAA
>JAJPIB010000065.1 GCA_021324995.1 Chlamydiia bacterium
TTGGACGATCGAATCTAGCCCCTATTTCTAATAGGGGCGACGATTCAATCGCGCCAATCGCGGGAGCTTTCGCTTCGGTCCTAAACCAAATTTTCAGTCACGTTGGGCATAAATTCAAATTTTCAATCACATTCGATATAAAATTCCAAAGTGTGGTATAATGGTAATATGGAACATTTAACAGGTTTGATTACTCAGCACGCGCACAATGCGCATTGGTATATTTTTATTGCTATCGTATTAGCAGGCTTTAATATTCCATTTAGCGCTGACATCCTCATTCTTTTAGCTGCTGTCATCGCAGCAACTCTGGTGCCTGAAAACCTTTGGCTTCTTTTCGGAAGCATTCTGCTCGGCTGCTACATTTCAGCGATGTGCGCTTACTGGATGGGTAGGCTGCTTGGGACAACGTTCAGTAGATCAAAACTCTTAGCCCGTTTGATCAATCCACAGCGATTGACAAAAATCAAGAAATTCTATGATAAGTACGGATTATGGACATTAGTCCTCGGCCGATTTATTCCCTTCGGAGTGCGCAATTGCATTTTTATGTCATCAGGAATGAGCCGGCTTCATTTTGGAAAATTCATCCTGATGGATGCATTAGCATGCACTCTCTGGTGCAGTCTCGCGTTTTATCTTTTTTTCTCCATAGGGAAAAACTATGAAACGCTATGGTATTATCTAAAGGCATTTAATCTAGTGATTTTCGTTGCTTTCAGTGTGACGGTAATTGGCCTCATTTGGTATAAACATAGAAAGAAGAACCAGACATCCAGCCCTCAAACGGATTAGTTTAAACGTCTGAAAAAATCGATAATGGCAATGCTAAGTTTATCTAACAGTCTGTCTTTTCTAAGAGCCCCGTTAGCATTCTTGTTTCTTATCGAAAACACAACGGTGCGCATTTTCGCCATTGTTTTAGCGATGCTTACAGATAGCATCGATGGCTATTTAGCGCGCAGATGCAAAGCAGTCACTCGATTTGGCGCCATTTTGGACCCAGCGATGGACAAATTCTTCGTCCTTTTTGCCCTATCCGTCCTGTTCACAGAAGGAAGGCTAGAATTGTGGCAAAGCTGCTCGATGATCTCGCGCGATTTCTTCGTTTGCTTATTTGGCATTTATCTCAGCCTTTCAGGGCATTGGGAAAGCTACAAGTTCACATCCATTCGTTGGGGAAAAGTGACCACTGCTCTCCAGTTCATCGTTTTAATCGGTCTGACCATCGGGATTCAATTCCCCGGATATCTATATTGCGTCTTCATCCTTTTTGGGATGCTCGCCTTTATTGAACTCTGGCAAATCAGAAAGAATAATGCACATTCTGTGGCAAGTCCTGCCAAAGAGTAACTCCCTGAAAATAAAAATATTTGTCTAATTTCATCAAAACCGTGATAGAATGTTGACTCTTCAAAGCTGGAGAATTTGCCAACGCTGAAGGCGGCAGATTTAGATCCGATCCCCACCCAATACTATTGGGAAACTAGAACTTCGAGCGGGTCAGATGCGAAGATGCCTCTTCGACTAAGGCAAAACCCCGGCTTTCAAGTCTCAGCAGTATAGTGTCTTAAGACGTGCTTCCTAACGTTGTGATCTTGCCATTCAATGTTACAATGGGAGAAGGAATCTCAACGCCTGCATTTTGAAGCACTTTATACACAAGCATCAGGACTTCGTGTTTGACATAAAGGTATTTATCGTAACGGGTTTGTAAGGTGTAAACATCGATATAAATGTCGAGAGTACATGGACCAAATCCATTGAAAACAACGAGTACCGGGAGATGGGTGTCGATATCGGGATGGCTTGCAATTTCTTTTTTGATCTCTTCGACAACAATGGGTAGTTTAGAAAAGTCTTCGTAACGAATGCCTACTCTTTCTTCAATCCTTCGATGCGTCATGCGCGCTCCGTTGATTGTCAAAGCTTGCGTAAATGTGGAATTAGGTAAATAAACAGGACGCTTGTCTTTATCACGAATCGTTGTGAGATTCCAGCCGATCTCCTCGACATGTCCTTCTACATGCTGTTGGGGGAGGTAGACAAAATCCCCAATCATGAAAGGACGATTGATGTGCAGCATTAAGCCACCAAAGAAATTAGCCAGAACATCTTTGCCTGCAAAACCCACAGCTGCAGCTCCAATCCCTCCAAAAGCAATCAGAGGCGCGATATCTAATCCCCAGACCCTAAGAATAATCATCATTGAAATTACGACAATGATGATAGCGATGATTTTTCCAATCACATGAACAAAACCTGCGTCGACCCTCATCGCATGCTTGTCTTTATTCATAAACTCTTTTTGCGCAACCCGCTTCCAGCGAAGAAGCATCCACGCCAAACAAATGACAAAACCTGAGCTGCGAAACGCATCGATATAAGTTTCGAAGAAAGAAAATCCTAACCTTCGGCCGAGAACTTCTATAACCAGCGTCGCTCCCAAAATCCACAGCAAAATCTGGAAGGGAAGGTAACAGATATAGTCGATTTTTTCTTTCCAGTCTGCATAAAGAGAAAGCGAGCGGTGGCGAACATGCTTAACGAGCTTTTTAAAGACATAATTCACAGCGATCAGGACTAAAATCCCTACGATGATTTCAAAAAACCACAATCTATCATAAACAGGGAGTTGAGCAGTCACAGGAGCACAGGTTGGATCCATAAATTTTTACGCCTTTTTTAAAAATATACTGTTGACACTTGAAAGCTGGAGTTTTTGGATTGTTTTTTGGGTATACGCCTAATCCCTAAAAAAAGCAAAGACGCTTCTGAGGCAATTGCAAAACTCGATCGAGCAAAAAATGGTGGAGACCTCTCAATAACCTCTTATTCGTAGGATTGGTTAATGAGCCGCTGCGCCTCTTCCTGAATGAAAACAGTAATCTCGGGAAAATTATCGCGCGCCCAGAGATCTAAACGCTCAGCTGCCTCTAAAACTTCTTGGCGAAAGTTCATGGGATATTTCATCGAGCTGTCGCGAGTCAGCGTTGCACAGTCAAATTGAATTGCGGAATTACCGACAAATCCAAAGTTATTTCGAATGCTAAGATCATGGTCGACAAATCCCTTTTCGCAACGCACAGCGATTAGCTGTAAAAAAGAACGGATCGACGCTCTTAAATCTTCAAACCTTTCTTCCCTGAGGTGATTGCTGAGATGATCATAAATCTTCGTCGCTTTCTTTTGAACCACGTATTCCATCGCATCCAAGTCAACCACATGCTTTTTCCCCTTACTGTCGATGAGATTGACCTTCGTCTTAAACTCGCGCGTTTTATTGAAATGGATGTAGATCAGCCCTGTCTCTTTGCGCAAAGTCTCATACGCATCTTTATAGCTAGCAAAAATCCTTTCTGAAAAAAGTTGATTACCCTTTTCGTGCTTAAGCCCAAAAAAATGAAGGATTGAAAAAGGAAGGCTGTTCATCCATTCCTTAGGGAAAAGATTCTGCATTTTGAAAAATTTTAGGACGTACTGCCTATCTTCACTGATAAAGGCATAACTTTGATTACCCGCTGCCAAATAATAGTAATTCTGGGGAAAAACTTTTTGAATGAGCAGCTCTCGCTGTTTGTCAGTGATAGACTCCACTTCCCAGGCAGCGTTAAAAACGAGTTTTGAAGAAATTTTATCAATACTAAACCCCGAAGAGCGGCAACAGAAAAAAAAACCGCCAAGCATAAGCAAAAGAGGAAAGATCGATAAAAACAACAGTAAAACAACGCTCGATCTCTTTTTTTTCATAACTAGACTCACATCGTCCGAAGAGGAAATTAACCGCAGCAAAATATCAGGGTTTTAGAGGTATGGCAAGGCCTATTTTTTGATGATCACTTCCAGCCTTTATCGAATCGTCGCCACTATTAGAAAAATAGGGGCTATACCCAACGTGATTGAAAATTTGGATTTAAGACCGAGCCAAAGCCCCGGGATTGGAGGATTGAATCTAGCCCCTATTTCTAATAGTGGCGACGATTCGATCGCGCCAATCGCGGGAGCTTTCGCTTCGGTCCTAAACCAAATTTTCAGTCACGTTGGGTATATTGTGAATAAAGTAGAAGAACTGCAATGTTCCCCTTTTTTGGCCTTATTTTCTTCAAGCTTTTAGCTTTCTTTGCAATGTGATTTCGAAGCAGGTCTCGCGAAGTCAAA
>JAJPIB010000055.1 GCA_021324995.1 Chlamydiia bacterium
CAAACAAAGGTCGTCGAAGAAAACAAGGATGAGTTTGAGTCTATTGAGAATGAGGCTTTCAACAAGATCGAGGAGCTGTGCCAAGATCGAACGCTTGCTTCAGTGGATGTACAGAAGCAAATAGACAAGGTCAACGAGACTAAAAAGGAAGCGACTATCGCAAAGATCCGCGATTTGACCATGCATTGGATCCAAACGGTCTTTCTAGCACCTTAAGCAAAGATTTGATCGGTGGTAATACCCACCGGTCAAATATTAAAGTTTTATGATTGAGTGGCGGATAAGCATCTGATAGTCGAAAATTTCTCCTCGCATTCTTCCTAAGCTCTTCAAAGACACTTTTTCATCTCTTTGATAACATGATTTTGTTCGTGTGTAAGTTAAGGGAGATAAATTGGCAGTATAAAGCCGGAAAGAAGTGGTCCAGAACGCGGCGCAACGGGGTAGAGATAGAAACAAAAAGGAATCTTTCATATCGGCGATTGGGTCTCCAGAGAAATCTTTTCGACATTCGCGATTCCATTAACAGCAGCAACATACCTATTCACCTCTTCAATCACAGCAGTAATCTCTTTAGATAGCTCGAAGTCCTGGGCGTTATCCCCAAGACCATGTAGATGTGCTATCCAAAGCTTTTGTATGGCATTTAGCGAGCTCTTATCGAATTCAATCGGGCGAAGAGACGTTCTACGATTAGAAAAAGTGCTGGTCATTGCTTCTTTCAGTTTGTCTAAGTTAAGCATTCCTTCATTACGGATAAGGAGAATAAGATCATGATAGTCCTTCATGCGACTGTTATTCGGTCCTTTAGAAAGGATCGTCTCTAGTTTTTCGGAGAAAATAGTCTCAACAGGATACACGAGAAGAGGAATAGCATTCTCAAAGAAGGGTTTGCTTCGATACTGCACTAGGGGATTTCACGAGTTAGCGGGACAACAATATCCCCTACTCCTACGTCGACCTGGACTTTATCTTTCATTTTTGCAAATGCTGTGCTTAAGACAACGCGATATCCAGGATAGTCCATATGCGGTTGGCTAAGCAATTCAATCGAGTCGAAGGAAAAGGTAAATCCATCTTCTGAAGGGACGGAAAGGATCTGCTCAAAGGTCCCTTGTAATTCTCTCTCTTCAACCTTCATGCGCGTAAGCAGGAAATCCAGATCCGTCGTCTCCCGTCCTATCTCCATCAAATATGAAAGAAGAAAACCGCCCTTAAAGATGAACTTATTAGAGTGTGTTGAACTAGCCAGGCGAGCTAGAAACCGCTCAAGCAGGAGTTGCTTCCAACAAGCGTTAAAATGGATATTTCTTTCTCGGGCCACTGCCTGAAGCCTATCTTTTAGCGTCTGTTCCTTAATCATGCTGTTATACTCATCAGATAGGGAGAGATATTAAATCGAAGCCTTTTAGCATACTCTTGGAGTTTCACGAAATCAATTCTATTTTTACCGCCCTTGGCTATTGCAGCTTTCAATGCCTTAATCGCAGTTTCACGGCTAAGTAGGCGAAAGGCATCAATAATCGTACGCTCGCGATCAAATATAGGAATCTTGGTGCCCTCCAGTTCTACCTCCGTTCTTCCGAGCTGTATATCACGGTATCGAACAACCTTCAGACCTGGGGTAGCCTTGACAGATGTACCATGACGAATGGCGATCCAATGCTGGCGAGGGATTTCCTCCGTTAGATCATAAATAGCGAGTGCGGAAATAAGACAAACAACCCCCCCTTTAACTGAATAGACCACTTCTACAAGATCTTCCCATCGAAAAGCACAGGGATTCTGATAGTCAACCCTCTGGTACACCCCTCTTCGTATCCTTTTTAGACGACCAGTTTTGACATAATGAGAAAGGACGGCAGAATGTACCCCTATGTCTCTAGCTTCCTTAGAAGTAAAATAGGGTTTCTCTAGAAGCAGGGCTAGGGTAAGTAGAACAGCTGGTGATCTCATGATATTTAAACCTTTATTCATAATTTAACAAAAAAACCCAATTACATCATCTGGGTGTTTTTATTAAATTATGTAGAAAGGAAGAAGTGGTCCAAGGCGCTGCGTAAGGAGACGTTGCGCTGCAGAGCCAAATGCGCCTGGCCGATTTTATCGAGGACTTTTTCAAGCGGGGGGATAGGACTGGAAAGAGCGAGCTTAAGGCGGTCCATGCTGTCGAGATGGTAGAGATACTCGGGGGCGACTTGCTCTTTGAGGAGATGAAGGTCGCGATACCACGCAACGATTTCTTCGAGGATGGCATCGCTGTCGATAGGGGGCGCTTCGTCTTCTTTCTCTTCCAGGGAGCTGCTTTTTTCAAGCTCGAGGAGGAGTCTCTGGAATTGGGCGTAATCACTAGGAAGGTTGAGAGAGAGAATTTCAAGGAGTGGGTGGCGCCACGCAAGTTGCGCATTTTCGAGAAGTTGCTTGGCTTTGGCAAGGGAGCCGTGGGAAAGGAATGCCACGCGGCGCGCTTCGTCTGGTTTCTTTCCCCACTTGTCTTTAATGAAGGCTTCGATGTCGGGCTGGGGAATGGGAAAGAAGGGCACTTTGCGGCAGCGCGAGGCAATCGTAGGAAGGATGGAATCTAAAGAACTGGTAAGGAGGATGAAATAGCAGTGGAAAGGTGGTTCTTCTAATGTTTTGAGAAGAGCGTTGCTGCTGTAGGGAAGCATTTGGTGCGCGTCGTGAAGGATAAACACTTTCACAGGAGCTTCATAAGGGGGAAGGGATGTTTCTTCGATGAGCTTACGGATGGTTTCCACGGTGTGAATCGAGCTTTTTCCTTCAGGTTTATAGATGTGCAAATCGGGGTGGTTTCGAGATGCTAGTTTTGACGCGTGGCGAGGGCCCATTAAAAGTTCGGCAAGAGCGATGGCGAACAAGCCTTTTCCTACACCGTCGGGTCCATAGAAAAGAAGAGTGTTGGGCACGCTGCTTTGCGAGACCATGCGTTGCAACGCAGATTTTGCGAGATCATTTTTGATGAGTTTGGAGAAGGGCATCAATTTTCTCTTGTCCTAGATTGTAAACTTCATCAGGACTCTTCGAGGCGTCGATGATGATAAAGCGCGTGGGCTCATTTCTAGCGATCTGTTTAAAAGCTTCTCGGGTTCTTTGATGAAATTCCATCGTTTCTGACTCGATTCGGTCCTTAGAAATCCCTGCTTTTTGCACGCGTTCGAAACCGATCTTTGGATCGAGATCAAGGTATAAGGTTAAATCAGGCCGAAGCCCATCGCAAGCAAAATCGCAGAGTCCTGCCACAATTTGGGGTGTGAGCCCCCTCGCTCCCCCCTGGTAAGCAATCGAAGAATCATTGAAGCGGTCGCACAGAACGATCTTCCCTTCTCGAAGAGCCGGCAGGATTTTTTCTTCGACGTGTTGGGCGCGATCAGCGAGAAAGAGCAAGAGCTCGCAGCGCTTTGACAACAAAGCATCCTGCTTGTGAAGGACGAGATTGCGGATCTCTTGTCCGATTTTCGTTCCTCCAGGAGCTCTTGTTTGAAACACATCAAAACCGCTTTGAATGAGGTTTTGGTAGATTTTTTCAATAAGGGTCGATTTACCCGCGCCATCCCCTCCTTCGAAGGTGATGAAAAGACCTTTTTTTGCCATAAGACCAATTGTAATTGAAGAGGCAGTCTTTACCAGACCGCCCCTTGAGAAATGTTTACTCTGTAGGCGATTCTTCTGAAGGTATTTCAGTTTCTGGTTCACTAGGAGCAGAGGAAGTATTTGGGCTTTCTGCTACAGGAGTTTCTTCGTCATTCTCGTGATGCTCAATTTTTTGAACGCCGACGAGAAGATCGCCTTCGTGGAGTGTGACAAGGCGGACGCCTTGTGTTGAACGTCCCATCACGCGTACATCCTTCATGTTGATGCGCAATGTCTGACCGGTATTAGACATCATGACGATGCCATCTTTATCGGTAACAGAAGCAGCTCCAACGACAAGGCCATTGCGGTCGCTGATGATGATAGATCGGACGCCAACGCCGCCGCGATTTGTCTTGCGGAAGTCTTCGACAAGTGAGCGTTTTCCGTAGCCGTTTTCACAAACGACGAGAATGCTTTCATTGCCGTTCACAACTTCGCAAGAAACGACAGCATCTTTTTCATCGCGCAATTTAGCTCCGCGGACGCCTCTAGCGACGCGGCCCATTGGTCTTACCTGACCTTGATCGAAGCGGACCGCCATCCCACCCTTAGTAAAGAGCATCACTTCTTGGTTTTCTCGAGTCAAACGAGCAGCAATGACCTCATCCCCTTCATCGATGTTAATCGCATAGACGCCTTTTTTGCGCGGCGAGCTGAAGGAGGAAAGTTCGGTTTTTTTAACGACACCTAGACGGGTGGCGAGAAGAATGTATGCATCTGTCGCTTCAAAATTTTTCACGCAAAGGACAGTTGCAATCTTTTCTTCAGGACGAATGTCCTCGAGGAGATTGATAAGAGCCTTTCCTTTCGAACGTCTGCCCGCTTCTGGGATTTCCCAAGCTTTGAGCCAATAGCAACGCCCAAGTGTTGTGAAAATGAGGAGGTAGTCATGCGTCGTGCAGACGTAGATGTCTTTCAGGACATCGCTCTCTTTTTTCATCTCTAGCCCGATAACGCCTTGACCGCCGCGCCTTTGCTCGCGGAACGTATCCACGGGCATTCTCTTGATATAGTCATCTTCGGAAATGGTGATGATCACCGGAAGATCTGGGATGAGATCTTCAATGTTAAATTCCCCTTCTGCAGCAATGATCTTAGTTTTGCGATCAGAGCCGTGATGTCTCTTCAAATCGCCGAGCTCATCTTTGATGATCCCGCGTACCATTTCTTCCGATGCTAAAACCGCGCGATAGTGAGCGATTTTGGCGAGAAGTTCATTGTATTCATTTTCGATCTTCTCTCTTTCCAGGCCTGTGAGTTGATACAGGCGCAACTCGAGAACCGCGGTTGCTTGTCGCTCTGTCATGGCGTAAGTAGCGATGAGCTCCGCTTTTGCCGCTTCCTTATTCTCCGAATTGCGGATGAGCTTAACGACTTCATCGAGATGGTCTAGTGCTTTTAAGAAACCTTCTAAAATGTGAGCTCTTGCTTCAGCTTTAGCAAGCTCAAAGCGTGTTCTTCTGCGGATGACTTCGATGCGATGTTCAATCCATGCACTGATGAGCTGCTTGATGTTCATGACGCGTGGGAGCCCTTTGTCGAGCGCCAGCATGTTGCAACCAAAAGTGACTTGAAGATCGGTGAATTTAAAGAGCTGATTAATGGTGACATCGGGGATTTCGCCGCGCTTGAGCTCGATAACGATGCGCATGCCGTCTTTATCCGATTCGTCGCGAATGTCGGAAATGCCTGGGATTGTCTTCTCATTAACGAGATCGGCAATTTTTTTAACGAGATCGCCTTTACTGATGTTATAAGGGATCTCATCGATCACTAGACGTTGTCTGTCTCCAGCACCATCTTGATCTTCAACGCGGATGACGCCGCGCAAGATTAACTTGCCTCTTCCTGTGTGGAAAGCTTCTTTAATACCGCGGTAACCGCAAATGACTCCACCTGTGGGGAAGTCAGGGGCCGGCATCACTTCCATGATCTGTTCGATAGAAGTTTGAGGATTGTCGATCAGTAATAAGGTTGCTGCGATCAATTCTCCTAAGTTATGAGGAGGGATGTTCGTCGCCATGCCGACGGCAATTCCAGATGAGCCGTTTGCGAGAAGATTGGGGAATTTCGCAGGAAAAACAGTGGGTTCTGTTTTTGTCTCGTCGTAGTTGGGAACGACTTCGACGGTATCTTTTTCCAAGTCTTCCATGAGCGCGATGGAGGAGTGAGTGAGGCGCGCTTCCGTATAACGCATCGCAGCGGGTGGATCTCCGTCGACCGAACCGAAGTTACCCTGTCCATCGACCAGGCGGTAACGCATCGCCCAAGGCTGGGCCATACGGACGAGGGTCGGGTAAATGACGGATTCGCCGTGGGGATGGAAGTCGCCCGAAGTGTCGCCCGAAATTTTAGCGCACTTTCTATGCTTTCCACCGGGACTCAAGTTAAGCATGCGCATGGCGTAAAGAATGCGGCGTTGGGAAGGTTTTAGCCCGTCTCGCACGTCGGGGAGAGCGCGAGAAATGATCACAGACATAGAATAGCGGAGGTAGCTTTCCTTGACCTCTTCTTCGACGTTGCGCGGTATGATGATTTCATCTTTAGTGTAGGACATGTCTACTTGCTCTCTTTTAGATATCCAAATTCTTAACAGACAACGCAAACCTTTCGATAAACGCTCTACGTGGGGGCACTTCTTCTCCCATTAACATGGTGAACATGTGGTCTGCCGCAATAGCATCGGGGAGTGTGACACGGATGAGTGTGCGGCGGGCCGGATCCATGGTAGTTTCCCACAATTGGTCTGCATTCATCTCTCCAAGACCCTTGTAGCGCTGGATTTCGATGCCTTTGCGGCCGTTGGCGCGGAACATCTCAATCCCTTCTTTAAGGGTGTAAACAGGCTGCTCTTTCCCTTCTTCGTCGACGATGTCGAAAAGTTTTCCATCCGCAGCGACATACTGGTCGAGAGAGAAATTGTAAGCGGCAAGGCGATTTTTCAAGTCGTCGAGGAAGCTTTGCTCGTAAAGCTCCACGAAAGGGAGTCCTCTTGCTCTGAACGCTTTCATCTCTTCAGTCTGCTCGCCTTCTGGGATAGCCGCAAGCGTTTCCAGATGGCGCTTACGCTGAAGTTCTTCGTCTTGTTTTTTGATCTCGACAAATTCCTCTTCGGAAAAAATGAAACGGGCTTCATCTCCTAATTTCACTTGAAAGCTGGGAAGTCTACCGCGGGCGTCTTTAGCACTTAAGAACTCCCGGAAGGATACTCCTTTACGTTCAATGGAGAGAATCAGATTTTCCACATCGCGAATCACTTCGAGCATCTTCGGGATCTGTTCTTTGGCGATCGCATCCGTGTGCCCTGTCAGCTTCACTTGGACGTCGCTCGTTCCGAGGCTCAAGAGATACTCATCCATTTCCTTTTCGCTGTGGATGTAGCGGCTGACCTTTTTGCGCGTGACGCGATAAAGCGGAGGGCGGGCGATGTAAATGAAATTATTTTCAATCAAGGCTGGCATGTGGCGATAAAAGAAAGTGAGCAGCAGAGTACGGATATGAGAACCATCGACGTCAGCATCCGTCATGATGATGATCTTATGGTAGCGAAGTTTTTCCAAATTAAAGTTGTCTGCTCCAATTCCGCAGCCAAAAGCGGAGATCATCGAACCGACTTCAGTGTTCTGTAAGATCTTTTCGAGTCGCGCTTTTTCAACGTTAAGGATCTTACCGCGGATAGGCAGAATCGCCTGGAATCTTCGGTCGCGACCGGTTTTTGCAGACCCTCCCGCAGAATCTCCTTCAACGATGTAAATTTCGCACAGAGCGGGATCTTTTTCTTGGCAATCGGTCAGCTTTCCCGGAAGCCTAGCGCTATCTAGAGCTGTTTTGCGCAGCGTTAACTCACGCGCTTTGCGCGCTGCTTCCCTCGCCTGAGCTGCCAGGATCGATTTTTCGACGATTAAGCGGGCGATAACAGGATTCTCTTCTAAAAATGTCGTGAGCTCTTCTCCGACAATTTGTTGAACAATCGATGCCACTTCTCCGTTGCCGAGGCGTTGTTTTGTCTGACCTTCGAACTGGGGATTGGGGACTTTTGCAGAAATAACAGCAGTAAGTCCTTCGCGCATATCATCGCCTGCCACAGACATCTTGTCACTTTTAAGCAAGTTGTGACCTTTGATATACTGGTTAAGCACGCGTGTGAGTGCTGTGCTAAATCCTGTCACATGAGTTCCGCCTTGGCGTGTCGTGATGTTGTTGACGTAAGAGTGCAGATTTTCGGTGTACGTGTCATTCCATTGCATCGCCACTTCAAACTCAAGCAATCCATCGGACATTTCCTTTGAGCCGTGGATATAAATCGGCTTAGGGAATAAAGGCGTTTTGTTTTCATTGAGGAATTCCACAAAAGAGAGAACTCCGCCTGCGTAGCAGAAACTCACTTCTGTAGGAACCGTGTCTCTTTCGTCGCGGAAATTGATCCTAAGGTTTTTGTTCAAGAAAGCCAGTTCTCGAAATCTCTTTAGTAAGATGTCGTAATCGAAAACAGTAATAGAGAAAATCGTATCGTCGGGATAAAAGGTGACTTTTGTGCCGTGTTTATCTGTATCTCCAAGAACTTTTAAGCCCGTCATCGGCTTACCTTTAGAAAACTCCATCGCATAGCGCTTTCCGTCGCGGCATA
Organism: Chlamydiia bacterium; assembly: GCA_021324995.1. GTDB lineage: Bacteria > Chlamydiota > Chlamydiia > Chlamydiales > Rhabdochlamydiaceae > CAJCIW01. Next base: position 8,282 of record JAJPIB010000055.1, read on the forward strand.
CCTCGACGATCATTTTTTTTGAAAGTGCATTCACGCATGAAACGCCAACCCCATGAAGACCACCGGAAACTTTATAAGTATTTTTGTCAAATTTACCCCCCGCATGGAGGATCGTCATGACGACCTCGAGAGCGGAGACATCGCGACCTTGTTTCTGCGATTCCTTTTCATGGCGCCCTACAGGAATTCCCCTGCCGTCGTCTTCAATGGTGACAGAATTGTCCTTGTGCAAAGTAATTGTGACCTCAGAACAATGCCCAGCGAGGGCCTCGTCGACGCTGTTGTCGGCAACCTCATAGACGAGTTGGTGCAAGCCGTTGGTATGGGTATCGCCGATGTACATCCCCGGACGCTCGCGTACCGCTTGAAGACCTTCAAGAACAGTAATAGAACTGGCATCGTATTGATTTTCTTTGGTCATTGTCGTCATACCTTAAACTCTAATTCAAAATTTCTGAGACATGCTATATGCATGATCAACCCATGCGAAAACTAATATTCTTTATCTCTACCGAGGGAAACTTTTCTCTCAAACTCTTCAGCAAGCGACCACGCTCATGCTGAGCGAGCAAGCTATATAATGTGGAGTTACCCACCTTAACATAAAGAATTCCCTTATCAAACGAGATCGCTTTCGCCATGGAAGCAAGTTTTTCGCCGATGACCTGCGGCCACGCCGCCATGATCAAGTCGGGGCGGTCGCGCTGCATTGCGCCGATGCTGCCCAGTGCTTTTGGTAGTAAATCTTTAAGCTGCTTATTCGTTAAGCTGCATGCTGTCTTTTTAAAATTTGGACGGGTTGCTACCTCTCCAACTCGATCCTTTTCATCAGAGTCATTAGACTCTTCGCCTCTACTCACGTTCCGCATGCCTCCGGGAGTCGCTCAATGCCTGAATATAGGACCGATTCTTGAAAATAGCAAGGGCAAAAAGAGCTTTTTTAAAAAAGCAATGCGCTCAATCCAATCGCGATTAAAAAATAGATTGACATGGATAAAAAGTCATTAAACGCCGTCACAATCGGCCCAGAAGCAACCGCGGGGTCCACGCCGATTCGGATGAAGAAAAGTGGTGAAAAAACACCCAACGCCGTACCGGCTAGACAAGCTCCCGTCAGGCCCGTTCCCACAATTAACCCAACAGCTGCAGGACTAACATCGACTCCCGAAATACCCGCAAAGTCCAATAAATAAACAATAAAACCACAAATCACACCAAAAATCGTCCCTGTCGTAAATCCCACAAGCAATTCTTTTAATGCGGTTTCTGTCCGATTCCCCAAAGAAATCAGGCCAAGCGCCATACTGCGCACCAAAATCGTACTACACTGAATTCCGATATTGCCCGACATCCCCGTGATCAGCGGCACAAAAAACATCACAAAAGTAAGAACGCCTCCCACATAATTTTGAAAGGAAGACATCACGCCTACGTTGATCAATCCTGCGCAAAGAGTAACAATAAGCCAAGGAGCGCGTGAAAAAAAGCGCTTCACCAAGGGCTCATGCTCACTCACTTTCTCCGCAGTACCCGCCATATTGGCAATCGTCTCATCGTTGATGTCCTCGAGCGCATCGAGAACATCTTCATAAGTGATTACGCCGAGCAAACTATCGCTCGGATCGACAACGCACAGCGCAGAAATCTTATAACGCTCTACAATCTCCACAACCTCTTCGCGCGAGGTATCTGGAGTCACTTTATGCAAAATCGGCTTCATCACCTGCTTCAAAGGGAGGTGAGGAGCGTTCACAATCATATTGCGCGCCGGAACATAGCCCTGCAGCTCACCAGCCTGATTTAAAACGAACACCTGTCGCGTGAGATCGATGCCAGGATTATCGCGAATATGCAAGGATGCCTGGCCAATCGTTACATCCATCGAGAAAGCGAAAAATTCATTGGTCATCAAACGCCCAGCTGTATTGCGCCGATGCTTTTTAATCTCCCGGATTTTAAGAGCCTTGCTTGCCTCAAGCATTTCGACAACTCTGCGGAACCTGCGCTCAGAAATATCTTCAAGCACGTCCACGGCCTCATCGGGGGGCATGTGCTCCAATAATTTCTTCATATCTTCATCGCTGATATGGCGGAGAATAGCGACACGGGTGGAGCTGTCAGTATTCACCATAAATTCAATTTTAGCCTCGATCCCCATCAAATTTTCATAAATCATCGTTCGCGCTTGGGATGGCAGCCGAGAGGCCGCATAGGCTAAGTCGACAGGAGCGTGTTCAGAGGCGATTTTGACGATATCGTGGTGAACGACGGTGGAAGTCTGCTTGTGAAAGGCTTGTTCTAATTTTTCCTGTAATAGATCGTGTAAATGGGATGTCTTAGACTCCAGCAGACCGCCCCCGGTCGCTGTATCCTCTACAGCTCTTGTGACCTCTTCTTCAGAAGAAAGTTGCATAGGAACCCCACTCTAAAAGTAGGGGCGAGCATACCCTTTTCCTCGTTATTTTTCAAGGGCTGACGTCGAATAATGACTACTGGCTATTAAATACCTAGTCGCTTAGAATGTCCCCAACAAAAACTAAATTTTGGTCAGCACACTCTATGTCAAACAAGTTCGGGATCTACCAACCAGAAAAAATCCGCAATATCGCCATCATCGCCCACATCGACCATGGCAAAACCACCATGCTCGACAGCATGCTCAAACAGTCAAACATTTTTAGAGAAAATGAAAAGACTGCCGAAAGAATGATGGACAGCTATGATCAAGAAAAAGAGCGCGGGATCACGATCTTTGCCAAACACACAAGCGTTTTCTTTGAAGATTTTAAAATTAATATTATCGACACTCCTGGGCATGCCGACTTTTCAGGAGAGGTTGAACGCGTCCTTGGCCTTGTCAACTGTGTTCTGCTTCTCGTAGACGCCCAAGAAGGCCCCATGCCACAAACTCGATTTGTGCTCTCCCAAGCTTTAAAAATCGGCCTACGCCCTATCGTCGTTCTGAACAAGATCGACCGCCCACATGCTGATCCGGACCGCGCGCTTAATTTAACGTTTGACCTATTCGTCGAACTCGGTGCAAATGATGAACAACTCGACTTCCCCATCTGCTATGCTTCCGGGTTGGGCGGTTTTGCCACATTGGATATCAAAGACCCAAGAGTGGATATGCGCCCCCTGTTCGAGCTCATCATCGAAAAAGTCCCTCATCCTCCAGGAAAACTCGATCTCCCATTCCTCATGCAAGCAGCGACATTGAGTTATGACGACTTCGTCGGCCGCCAGGCATGTGGACGCATCCTTGAAGGACAAGTCCGCAAAGGGGATATGATCACAAAAGTTGACAAAAACGGTCATCCCACACAGCACAAAGTCGTCAGAGTCGAAGGTTATCTCGGCTTAAAAAAAGTAGAAATGGATGAAGCCGGTGTAGGAGATATCATCAGCATTTCAGGGATTCCAGAAATCATGATCGGCGATACGCTTTGCGATCCTAAACACGTCGTCCAACTTCCTCCCATTGCCATCGCTGAGCCGACAGTCTCTGTGGAAATGATGGTCAACAACGGTCCTTTTGTCGGGAAAGACGGCAAGCACGTCACGATGAACAAGATCCGCGACCGTCTCATTCAAGAGAAAAAAGCTAACATCTCACTCAAGATCGAAGAAAACTTCCGCGATGACGCCGCAAGAGTTTGCGGACGCGGTGAATTGCATTTAGCCGTCCTCATTGAAGCTATGCGTCGCGAAGGATACGAGTTCACCATCTCTAAGCCTCAAGTTATCCTAAAGCAAATCGATGGCGTTCTCAATGAACCTTTTGAGCTGACTCATATTGAAGTTCCTCAAGAGTATTCTGGCACCGTGATCGAAGAGCTTTCCCGCCGCAAGGGAGAAATGCGTTCGTTAAGCACAAATGAACATGACATTACCACAATCGAGTTCTATATTCCTACCCGCGGTCTCATGGGTTACAGAAACAACTTCCTCACCGCAACCCGCGGCCTCGGCATCCTCACCTCTGTTTTCGACAGCTATGCCCCACATAAAGGAGAAATCCCAGGGCGCCTCAACGGCGTTCTGATCTCCAATGGCCCTGGAAAAGTCACAGCCTATGCTTGCTTCAGCGTTCAAGAGCGCGGCAGCCTCTTTGTCGGACCTGGTCAAGAAGTGTATGAAGGAATGATCGTCGGTGAAAATTCGCGCGATAACGACCTCGTCGTCAATGTGATCAAAGGGAAACAACTCACCAACGTTCGGGCCTCAGGAAGCGATGAAAACATTATCCTTACCCCCCCCCGCTGCTTTACTCTTGAACAAGCGATCGACTTCCTCCAAGACGATGAGCTTGTTGAAGTTACGCCAAACTTCATTCGCCTGCGTAAACGTTTGCTAAATGAAAACGAGCGCAAGCGCAAAGGATAATCCCCTCTCACCCAATTGAGTCTGTCCGTTAAAGCACTGACAGACTCGCCCTCCGACCAAGTGAGATTTCCTTCTCAAACCCTCTTAAAATCGCATTTTTGCTCGTTCTAACACCCGTTCACTTCCTCTTTCCCTTTAACCTTCTGATAATTATATTGTTATAATTACAAAAAAAGATTGAAAAATAAATCGAATTATTTAATAATAAAATAATACAGTTTATTAAAAATAAAGGATAATAAAATGTCTATAGGCATCCCCAGATTTCTAAAAGATTCTCAGAATGGTTACTACAGCTGCGCTGAAAGTAACCCGGAAACCGCTCCGAATGAAGGCGGCATAAAGGAAAAAAGACCCATCCACCTTACATTAACCAACTTAAGAACCGGTGAGAAGACTCTACTTAAGAAGGATTCCACCAGCGTAATTCCTGATGGTTATTCTCTTGCTGATCCTTCAAGTGTAATAGCATTGAAACTGTCCCAAAAGGAATACGATGCGACTCTTGGAGAACGTTTGGGAAGGTGCACCCTTGGACGTATTTCGTGTCTTGCGCGTGTGCCTATTTATGTATTGGGAGGCTTGTTCCTATCCGCTATGACTATTGTGAAATTTTTTGCAGCATTCCCTGTTACTCTATTGGCCCTTTGCTCTAATAACCCGCATTTAGAGAGCTGGACATTTTCAGCCATGATAAGAGAAGGAATTGCAGCATTAATACTATTTGATAAAGCAGCAAACTCAACTCTCTGTTTCCTCTTTGCGCCACCTACTAAATATAGAAGTTTTAGTGACGCAGTAACAGACACAATAGAAATAACTGTAACAGAAAGGAAGCACCAAAAATTTTATGAATGGAATAATAGACATATGCCTGTTGAATACGTATGGAAAAACTTTGTAGATTATAGATGTCCTTTACATTCCATTTTTGAAAATGAAATATTAAAGAATCCTCTTGCAAGTTATGAAAATAATGTCGACCCATATATATATGCTGGCTGAAATAGCCTCTCTATAACAAAACCTAGCAATACCTTTTGCTGAGGAACAAAAAATGGGTTGCGATCCATTATTCAGCATACACTGTTGACACTTGAAAGCTGGAGAATTTTTGCAAGGAAGCGGCGCAAATTTTTGTGTCTGGAGCGAGAGGCAAGGCACGGGCGAAGATCAAAAATTGGCTGCCAAGCTGACGAACCAAAAACTCCAGGTTTCCAGTGGAAGCAGCATATTCTCTTCTTGTCGCTGCTGCCTAAACCATTAATATTCACGTTATTAGATATTTATAAAAAAAAGAATTGAACATTAAAAGAAAATATATAATAATATTAATAATAACACCTTAACTAAATAACAAAGGATAATAAAAATGAGTTCTGATCTTATTATAAAAAGCTACCATCGCGATAACAATAATGATGTTTATACATCATACCCTAGAGTACAAGACGGGAAAAAAATGATAAATCTACGTAATTTAAGGGCACCAAAAGGTGAGTGGGTTGACGAAGTCCCTAAGGAATATACGACGATTACGCCTGAAATAGCAAAACGAATTATGCGGAGCAAGGTCCAGATACAACATGATGCAAAGATAGAAAAGTATACAGCTGGACGCATTTCATGCCTTGCGCGAGCACCAATTTATGCTTTAGGAGGCCTGTTCTTATCTGCTCTGACTCTAGTGAAATTTTTTGCAGCGTTTCCTGTTACTCTATTGACTCTTTGCTATGATAATCCACATTTAGAGAGTTGGACGTTTTCAGGCATGGTCAAAGAAGGAATTATGGCATTACAGTTATTTGATAGAGCACTAAATTCCACTCTTTGTTTCTTATTTGCACCTCCTGAAGATTATAGGGATTTTAGTGAGGCTGTAACTGATACAATAAAATGGACTTTAACGGAGAGAAAATGGCAAAAAGTTGAGGAAACTGGGAATGTTTATAGCGTGAAGAAGGCATGGGAGCTTTATACGAAGGAAAGGCATCAGTTACTTTCCGTCATCATTGGAGATAGAGAAGAAAACTACCGTGCACTGCTTGAGAAGCCTAATGGTTCCCCTATTCTAGCGGGCTAAAACGCTTCTTTCTGAAATATCGAGTAAGGAGGGAGCTTTTCAGCTCCCGTCCTCTCACACCATCGCAGGTACGGATCCGTATACGGCGGTTCATGTCAATTCTATACCCGACGTGATTGAAAATTTGGATTTAAGACCGAGCCAAAGCCCCGGGATTGGACGATCGAATCTATACCCAACGTGATTGAAAATTTGGATTTAAGACCGAGCCAAAGCC
>JAJPIB010000015.1 GCA_021324995.1 Chlamydiia bacterium
AATCGCTCGATTGGATTTAGATTGGGGCTATATGAGGGCAAAAAGTGCAGCTTTATTTTTGAAGTCCTAAGGTATTCTGTCACAGCCTTATTCTTGTAATACCTGGCGTTATCGCAAAAAAAATGTGTCAAGTTAGTGAACGCTCACTTACAAATCTGCCGCCCTCAGCGTTGGCAAATTCTTCAGCTTTTAAGTGGAAGCAGTATAGATCCAGCCTTTCAAGGTGCATTCTTCGCTGCGACGCAAAGTGCGCAGCGCGAGTTGCCAATCGTAAGTTTCCCACTTTAGGTTTTTGCCCTTTTGTGTGGAGCGATTGGCGCGAAGAAGGTGGCCAAAGAATTGTCCTTGGCCACTTTCTAAGTGTACTTCAATCGCTAAGCAAAAATCTCCGGAGTGAAACTCGATTTTATCCCCAAGCTGAAAAGTAGTTGCTTTTTTGCCTTGAACGAAGATGTGCTGGTCAGGAGCAAGGTTGAGAAAAAAGGAGAGCTCAATGGCTTCCTGCCCTTCTAGTTTTTTTGAAGGCAAAGTGAGGTAGAATGCGACCCCATTATCTTTTCTTTCAAAAACGCACTCCCCTGACTTAGCATCGAGCAAGAAAGTGGTTAGCCTTTCAGACGTTCCCCAAGAAAGACTATAAGATGAATTGGAAAGGCTATGGCAGGGGATTTCTTTTTCAAAGATCAAGGCTTTTTCGTCTAGAGGTTGAATCAGACTGGCTAAAAGGTGTACATTGCGGTTATTAAGAGCCCTTTGCGAATAAGCACCGCAGTAATGACCCATGAAGAGATCAAAAAGCGTGACTTGTGGCTCTTTTCGATCTTGAAATTGCGGGCCAATAAACGTGCACAATTGAGGATGCCATATCTCAAGAGCGGACTTGAACAACGCATTAGAGCCTGTCATTTGGCAAGTGATGAGCGCACCCGCCCACTCCTCGGGAGTGGAAGGGATCCAGGATGGAGATTTCTTTTCAAAATAGCTCTTCAATCTAAACTCAGAGGCACTGCAAAGAGGTCTCTGAGCGTGCATCCTGTACCCATGGCTCAAGATGCGTCCGATCAACATTTCAATAGATTGAGCAAGAGACTCACCAAGGGCAGAACGAAAATCAATAACAAGCCAATGAAAAACAGGTAACAGACTTAAAGAAAAATCGCGGTCTTTGCATCCGGGGTATTCATGAAGATAAACGGGGAAATTGCCATCGACTTCAAATACAAGCAATTTTTCAAGAAGAGCTTTGCCCTCAAGAATGTTTTCCGCGATGCGACTGCGGAAAAGCGCGAGCGAAAAGCAAAAATTTTCAAGAAGAGGAATCGTATCGTGTCGCGTTTCCTCTTCATAATTGAGATGGATGTACCCCGTCTGCGGACTCAGCGCATTCCGAGCTGCAGCAAGATTTAGGTCATTCAACTTTCGCTTCAAGTCTTCTTCTAAATCAACGCCCACGGGTTGCCTCAGTTAATGCAGCAATAATGCCGTGCTGTTTACCGTGTTTTGCAAGGATCGTGGCGAGCGGGATCATTTCAGCAGGGGCTGTAGACATCACGATTTTAATATCGGCAGCTTTAAGCATGCTGAGGTCATTGAGATCATCGCCAGCCGCGATGGTCAGCCCTCCTTTTCCCATCGTTTTTTTAATGGCATTAAGAGCGTTGCCTTTGGTCGCAAGTTTTGCAGTGACTAGTATGAGATAGGTGTTATCAGCGAGTGGATCCCGAATCATTGTCGCTGAAAGTGTTGGCACAGCGTGCAAAAGAGAGGAGATCCTTTCCATCGCTTTTTGGGTGCCAAGGCATTTGGCAAGAGGGAAAGAAAGACCATTCTCAAAATTGTAGTTTTCAACAGGCTGCCAAGGCTCAGGAGAAAGGGGAAGGATGTTGTTGCAAATATGTTCAAGGAAAGCCGGGGAAAAACGCTCAGGTCGGTAGTAGCAGAAGTCTCCTTTTTCATATCCTGCGTAGAGGATATAATCTTCTTCTTCCCCCTCAAAGGCTGTTTCAAGAAGAGGGATTGCGCTGTCGTCGAGGTAATGGCGCACCACTCGCTTTTTTTCCGGCATGCGGAGGATGTCCGCCCCATTTTGGATCGCGAGATAGTAGGGAAAATCAAATTCTTTGATGACTTTCCATGCAAAAGAAAAAGTGCGTCCAGTAATGAAGACGATTTCCCACCCGCTTTCTTGGAGCGAATGTAAAAATTGCACCACATCTTTGGGGGCGTGGTGGGTCTTATCGGTGATTGTGCCGTCGAGATCGAGTGCGATCCAGCCTTTATGCTCTCTCATAGAACTGCGAGCATATCAAAGTTGAAAAAAAAGAGAAAGAGCTAGAAACTAAAGACTTACCCAAAAGGCCCTTTCATGAAAAAATTATTACTGACTCTTTCTCTCCTTTTCACTGTCTTTGCGCACACGGCAGATTCGAAAACATCTCCGGCGCCAACCCAAACTCAAGATATTTCTACTCAAACTGCTCCTTCTGAACCTGCAAAACCAGATTCACTCCAAATGCCGCCTCCTCTCCCCTCTTCGGAAGAAATGACGACTTCTTACGAGAGTGCCTTTGTGAGAATGCTGGTAACATTGCTAGGCATCCTATTCCTCGTCTTTGCTACGTTTTGGATCTTGCGCCGTTTGGGAAGCGGAAAATTTAAAATGGGACCAAATAGCCGCACAATTCAAGTGATTGAAAAACGCGCCTTAAGCCCTAAGTCGATGCTCTATGTCGTTGAAATTGGGAATAAAAGAGTCCTGATTTCCGAGTCACAGGCGGAAGTGAGAGCACTTACCACTCTGGACCAGTCGCGGGACAGCGACTCTTAAACTATAATTTTTCACGCGCTTTGACAGTTACCAAGCGATCTCCAGTGTTTCCTCGCACTTGAAAACAATGCGCGAGATAGAAAGTGTGACAATCCAAAACGTCTTTAACGAAAGCCTGCCAGCAGTTTTCATTGGGACGTTCCGGGACATTTCGCAGGTCTTCTTTGTAGGAACAGCCTTGCTGCCATGCATTTTCAAGCAAGGCTTCGAACTTTCTAGCATGATAGGGCTTAAAAACGCCATAAGTAGCTGCCAACATACAACCGATCCCGAAAAAAGGAGATTTTCCGATTTCAAAAAGACCCGTGCTTAAAGCGACATAAATCTGCTCTGCTCCGAACAGATTCTCTTTCGCTGCTCCGAGATATTCTCCTGACGAGAATAGCTGCTGCATTTTCATTAAGGTGGCTTGAGCAATACTTCCTACCTCTAATGGGGTTTTAACGGCATGCCAAACCATTTTCCCCAAGGTATAAAAGGGCATGCCAACAAAAACACCGACGCATTTGAATGCAACAACGTACATGGACTCATTCATGTATAAGTCACCCGTTTTCACATCTTCAATATAAGTTAGTTCTGAAATGCGTCTGATTTGACCCGTATTTGGGTCTTTCACATCGTAAAATCGGGTGTTGCCGCTGTTATCGCGCTTGGTGATAGTGACGCGTTTAAATGCGGAGTCGGTACTTTCCATTAAAGAGTCAAGTAAATCAGCAGCAATGCCAAAAAATTTCTGAATTTGTGCAGTAGGACTTAAATAGCTTGCAGATACTGTCGTTGCCATATGATCTCCTTATCATTTATAAGGTCTATTCAGAATTTCTTTCAAAACAAACCCCTCACGCAGCGATCTGCCTTTCACGAGCCTGTTTGCATAAGACTGAACTTTTTTTTTCTTCCTAGGTGGGGGTGCAATGGATTCAACAGATGCAATTCGAGTTGGGATGGGAAGAGGCACCTGTTTTATTGATGTCGTTTTTTTGGGGGGAGGCTGACGTCGCTGCTCTGCCGTTGGATCTTTTGGAGGCTCTTTTTTCTTTTTCGCGTTGAGCACGAAATAGAGAAAGAGCATCACGAGGGGAATGATAAAATCGCCCAACTTCCCCAATTCCATTATTCATTCCCTTCTTTAGAAATGGACTTGCGCATCTCGGTGTCCGCCTGAACATTTTTTAAACGGTAGTAATCGAGAACGCCCAAATTGCCTTTGCGAAATGCCTCTGCAATTGCCATAGGAATTTGAGATTCCGCCTCAACGAGTTTGGCTTGCATCTTGCACACTTCGGCGCTATTCTCCGTTTCCATCGCAACTGCCATCGCGCGACGCTCTTCTGCCTTAGCTTGAGCGATTTGCTTATCGGATTCCGCTTGAGCGGCGCGGAGCAAAGCCCCAATATTTTCCCCGACTGTGATGTCTGCGATATCGATGGAAAGGATTTCGAAAGCAGTTTGCGCATCGAGGCCCCTTTCTAAAACAAGACGCGAAATGCGCTGAGGAGATTCGAGAACGTCCGTATGACTCTCCGCCGCTCCAATGGCATTGACAATCCCTTCGCCGACGCGTGCGATGATCGTGTCTTCCGTAGCGCCGCCAACGAGCTGAAGCAAATTCGTGCGCACCGTAACGCGAGCGCGACATTTGAGCTGGATACCGTTCTTAGCAACGGCCGTGATGTAATCATTTTTATGGTCGGGGCAATCGATGACTTTAGGATTCACAGAAGTCTTTACCGCCTCTAAAAGGTCCCTTCCCGCCAGGTCAATTGCCGTGGCCTGACGCCAGGTGAGCGGGAAGTTCGCTTTATCCGCGACAATCATCGCCCGAACGACATTGAGAACGTTTCCACCGGCGAGATAGTGGGTTTCTAGATCGGCAACAGTGATCTGTTTAAGGCCTGCCTTAAATGAAGTAATTCTTGCGCTTACAATCACGCGCGGAGGAATCTTTCTCAAGCTGATTCCAATGATGTTAAATAGAGAAATGGGAGCTCCAGAAACAAAGGCTTGAAACCAAAGGCTGATGTAGCGAAGAATCATGATGAAAAGAGTGACGCAAATGAGAGCAACGACAGCGATGAGGAGTAAGAGAAAGCCGCCGAGATGGGAAACGCCTTCTGCAAGAAGTGGATTACCGATAAGCATGATGATGAACCTATGTTAAAAATTTCCTCTAACGATGAGATGGGAGCCTTTTCCGCCGACGATTTTGACAGAGTTTCCTTTGGAAATAAAACCTGTTTCAGAAAGAGCCTGATAAACGTGTCCTTCAACAACGATGTGTCCAGCAGGCTTTAGCTCGGTAGAAACAATTCCCTCCTTTCCAATAAGCTGAGGGTCGAAGGCGGATGCGAGAAAGCCTTCCTGATCTTCTCCATGATAAAAATGTCCTTTTTCCTGAGAACGTTTGACTTGCCACAGAGCGAGCTTGCACGTAATAAATACCGCTAGAAACACCCCCAGCATAAAAATAATTCCCCAAAGAGCGGAATATTGGACGAAAAAGAGTCCGATGCTCACCAAAAGGGACAGAGTTCCCAGTACAGCCATCACTGCTCCCGGGAGGAAGAACTCGAGGAAGATCAAAACAATGCCAGCAAAGGCAAGAAGAAGGATAGTGGCCATGAGGAAATCGAGGTGAAAGTTAGAGAGACCCACAAAACTCCAGCGTGCGAAAAATCGCTGAAGCTTGGCGGGTTCCCTCGTTATTTTTTCGCTACGATGATAGCACTTCCCAGAATTTTAACAACAACGACTTTTTCTCCCTTGTCGATAAAACCAAGGTAAGCCGTTGCATCGTAGAATCGCTCGTGAATAAGCACTCTCCCTCCTGGTCGAAGAGAGGTAAAGGCCTCTCCTTCCGAGCCGATAGGTGGCAGCGTGGAAATTGCGGGACCCGCGATGCTTCCCTCTTGATCCGTATCAAGAATCATTTTATTCTTTTTCATCAGGCGAGGAGAGATATAGCGCGAAAAAAGAATCATAAAAAGAAGAGATAAAATCAGCGCCCCACCTAGGTACACTACCCGTTCAAAAAACTCTAAAGCATGGATATCCCACTGGCCCCAATCCCATGTAGGGAATGCATGAAAATTGGGCAACATCATTGCGATGAGTCCGAACAAAATGAAAGCAGCTCCAATAGCGCCCAGTAACCCAAATCCCGGAAAGACAAAAACTTCGACCAGAAATAGGAGAACACCGATGACCACAAAGAGAATTTCAAGCCAGTGGATGACATGCGTCGCAAAATTAGAAATCAGGATCAAAACCAAACAAGTCAGGGCGATTATCCCTGGAACCCCAAATCCCGGATGGCTCATCTCCATGTACACTCCGATCGCAAGTCCCATCATGAGCAAAGAAGCAATCAGCGGATTTGTCAAAAAGGCGAAAAAATCAATTTTCCAATTGCTATAGCTAATGAGAGATAGGTTAGGGATTTTGGAAAAGAAAGGGTAAGCAAGAAGAGAGCCCGATTCCACTTTAAAATCTGCCACTTTCAGAGCGATCAGCTGCTCAGCATCAAGGGTGAGAAGTTTTCCACGCGTTGTCACCCATTCATAACTGCCCTTTCGAAAAGATTTAGCATCGCTTTCTTCTTTAAGTTGGATGATTTCATTCCCTTTTTTGATAAGGATGATATCTTTATCGACCATCGCTGTCGCAATGAGCGGATTGCGGCCATAAACCTTCGCCAAAGTAGCAAACTCCGCGCGAAGCGCCGAAACAATCTTCTCAGGCGCCGACTCCATTTTCCCCTCTGCCCCTGTTGTCACCGGCTCCGCTGCCCCCATCAGCGCTGTTGGACTCACAGCAATATATCTGCACGAGTAAGCGAGCATTGCGCCTGCCGAAAGTGCCCAATTATCGATGACTGCTACGACAGGAATATGATGCACTGCATCCAAATTTTGCAAGAGCTCGGCAATCTTGATCGAGGGAAACACTTCCCCTCCTGGAGTATTCAAGTGTAAATACACACAAATAACCCCTTGTTTGATATACTCCTCCAAGGCGAACTTGATATAAAGATAGGTCGATTGATCGATCGGCCGATCCCTAGGAATATCCAAATATCCGACGCGGTTTCCACCCTCATTTTTATAAAGAATGTGTTCCGCAAAAGACTGCTCAATCCCCTCCGCTCTGCAAAATACTGTGGCGTAGATGAACAAAAAAATGAGAAATGATTTCAAAACGTATCCAAATAATCCAAAATGAGATGTTGGGCTTTTTGCAAATTTTCATCGCTATGCGCACTCGAAATGAAGTGAGCTTCATAAGCAGAAGGGGAAAGATAAACACCTCGATCGAAAAGATACCGAAAAAAGTGCTTAAATCTCTCCTCATTCATCGTAGCCAAATCTTCCTTGCTGTCGACTTTTTTTAACCCAAAGAAAAGCGTGAACATCGATCCCGCGCTCTGAAGAGCAATCGGCAGATCTTTTTGTTCAATTTTCTTACGAATAGGTCCCAAAAAGCCCTCTAACATCTCTTCCATAAAAGTATAAAAACCGGGTTTCTCAATGGTCTTTAGCGTTTCATAGCCCGCACACATGGCGAGAGGATTCCCCGAAAGCGTTCCCCCTTGGTACACCGCTCCAAGCGGAGCAACCTGGTCCATGATCTCTGCCCTTCCGCCAAAAGCTGCCGCCGGAAAACCGCCCCCAATCACTTTTCCAAGGCAAGTCATGTCAGGCACAATCCCGTAATATCCTTGCGCCCCCTTTAACCCTACTCGAAATCCTGTGATCACTTCGTCAAAAATAAGAACAATTCCCTTCTTGGCGGTTTCTTCCCGAAGCATTTCCAAAAACTCTCTTTTCGCGGGTACTACACCGATATTGCCCGCAACTGGCTCGAGCAGAACAGCAGCAATATCCTCATGCGAGCGCAAGAAGTCCCTACAAGTCTCCAGATCATTGAAGGGAAGCGATACCGTCAACTTAACGAGCTCTTCAGGCACTCCTTTCGAAGAAGCCTCAGGGAGATGGGTAACTCCCGAGCCCGCCTTAATCAGCAGACTATCCGAATGCCCATGATAATGCCCATTAAACTTGACAATCACCTGCTTGCCAGTAAATCCCCTCGCCAGACGGATCGCTGTCATCGTTGCTTCCGTTCCAGAAGAGACGAACCGCAGTTTTTCTATTGAAGGCAAGTGGCGGACAATGATCTCAGCCAAATTCTTTTCATAAGGCGTTGCAATGCCAAAAGAAGTGCCCTTTGCCAATTGCTCGCTGGCTTTTTCGACAATAAGTTTCGGCGCATGGCCTAAAATCAACGACCCCCAACTCTGACAAAAATCAATATAAGAGTGGCCATCCACATCCCAAATCGTGTCCCCCTTCCCCTTCTCCACCATCAAAGGGATCATTTCCATCCCTTTAAAGGCGCGAACAGGAGAGTTTACTCCCCCCGGCATCAGCGCGCACGAATCCAAATAAAGCGTTTCCGAATTAGGCCGAAAGTTTCGCATGGCAACCTCACAAAGTCAAAAATAGAATTTTTGTAACACACCTTTGCGATACATTCAATTCAGAAAATGTCCCGTGCCCTGATGTCCTATGCCTTGCCCATCAGAACAAGAGGTTTGTGTTTTTTTTGTAGGGGGCGTATTTTGGGTTTCTTTGTAATGGAATGCGCTCCCTCATGTCTACACGTTTTTTTATTGCAACGCTGTTTTGTTCTCTCTTGCCGGTATCCTTGGTGGCGGGAGGAATCTCCTACAGCGTGGATTTTGAGGGATTAAACGACAGCAAAGCGCTGAAAGAGATTAAGCTGGCCTCTCATCTCACTTCTTTAAAGAAGCGCCCTCCGGCTTCGATCAACGCGCTTCGCTACCGGGCGGAGTCGGATATCCCCGCTCTTCTCAAAATTTTACAGGCGCATGGCTATTACGAGGCATCCGTTGATGTCCAGATCGTCGAGATTTACAGCGACGTCAATGTCGTCGTCCGGATCAATCCGGGTCCACGGTACAGTCTAGAAAGTTTTGATATTCAGCTTTATTGCGAATCGCCGAAGATAGAGAACACCTGCTGTACAGTGCCTTTAGAAGACATTGGAGTGCAGCTGGGCAAGCCTGCATTGACTGAAGCAATTTTAAATGGCGAGATGCGCGTCCTTCAAAGGTTATCTGAATGCGGTTATCCCTTGGCTAAAGTGGAAAGTCGCGAAGTTGTCGTCGACGGCAAGACAAAAGAAGTGAATGTATCGCTCAAAGTGAAGACGGGAGAAAAAGCGGAGTTCGGGCCTACAGCCATCGTTGGCACGACAAGAGTTAAGCCGCGCTACATCCGACAAAAACTCCAGTGGAAAGAAGGCGAAGAGTACGACAGCAGCCTTGTCGAAAAGACGCAGAATGTTTTGGTTGACACTGGTCTTTTCAATTCTGTGCTGATCACGCATGAGGAAACCTTATCAGCAAATGGAGAGATTCCCCTTAGAGTAGAAGTGAGCGAGTCGAAGCATAAAAACGTCAACTTCGGGGTAAGCTATCAGACCGTTTTTGGGCCGGGTTTCACCTTTGGATGGGCCAACAGCAATGTCGGTGGAATGGGAAGAACATTAAGTCTTCAAGGCGATATAACCCGAATCAGTCAAACAGGAGTGATGACTTACCTCCACCCCGATTTTGGCCGCATCGGGCAAGATATGATCGCGCAAGGACAAGCAGCGCATGAAGATATTTTTGCCTATTCGATGCGCTCATACAGTCTTATGGACCGTTTTGAGAGGCAGATTAATCTCAAGACCCGCGGCTCCCTCGGGCTCAAGGGAAGTCGCCTTTATGTGACGGAAAGCGTTCAGAATGGCAATTTCTGGCTGCTTGAAATGCCTCTTTATCTCAGATGGAGCAACGCCAATAGCCTGCTCAACCCAACACGAGGTGCGACGATCCAATATACCGTCACGCCCGCTTTCAACATCGCCGACTCTAAAGAAGTCTATTTGACTCAGCAATTGACTGCAGGCGTTTACAACGCTTTAGATTCAAAAGCAAGAGTCGTTTTCGCCAATAAGCTTACATTCGGATCCATCACAAGCAATGGTCTTCTAGCAGTTCCTCTATGCAATCGATTTTTGGGAGGAACGGAAGAAGATTTGCGAGGCTACAGGTACAAGAGCGTCAGTCCGCTTAAGAAAGGAAAGCCGCTTGGCGGAAGATCAGCGATCTATTACACCTTTGAAACCCGCTTTCGTTTGACGGAAACGATTGGTCTAGTTCCATTTTTTGATTTGGGCAGTGTTTATACGACGGAATACCCAAAAATGGATGGGAAGTGGTTTAAATCTGCGGGACTGGGTTTTCGCTTTTTCACGTTCATGGGCCCCTTTCGCGTCGACCTGGCGTTTCCTCTCGACCGCAGAAAAGGGATCGATGGAGCGTTTAAAGTTTATGTCAGTATAGGACAAATGTTTTAGGAGAGCGATTATGTTTTTTCGTCTGTTGTCTAGATTCTTGCGATTCGTCTTTTTGCTGATGGCTATCTTGCTCATTCTCTGCTGCATTCTTTTTGCCATTCTTCAGACGAAATGGGCAAAGATGCAAATCGAAAAAAAAATCGCCTCTAACCTCAAAGAGGCAGGGATCGATGCAAAAATCGACGGTCTTGAAGGTCAGCTTCCTTTCACGTGGACAGCGCGACATGTCGATTTGTATCTAGGCAAAAAAGCTCTCATGCTTTCTCATATAAAATTCCGGTTCGCCATACTTCCACTTTTCAAGGGAAAAATCGCGATTAATTTTCTAAAAGTTGAAGAGGCAGCGTATGTGCTCCCATCGGCGGATTCTTCTTTTAAATCGCTCAATTATGATAGTGCAAAAAATCAGGTTAAAAATTTTCTGGAAGAGTTAAAGATTCCTTTCGATATCGATTTGGGTTACTTCAGGATTAGCAAACTTCGACTCATCGACGAAGAAAACGGCTCAGAGTCCATCGTCGGTATTTCAGGAAGCACCAAACTCCATCGAAAAAACCCTCTCTTCATTTTTGATCTTTCGCTTTTTTCCCCAGATACCAACAAAACCTATCTCAGCACTTACATCTCTGGCAATGAGAAAGGCAATTTCATCTCTGCCGCGCTTAAAATGAATGAAAACTGCTTGCCAGCGTTCTTCGGCAGCGACTTTGATGTCGAGACAGCCTTTGAGATGGAAATCAAAGGCTCCTGGGTAAGTTGGAATGAGTTCATACGCGGTGAAGAGTTAACGCATGGACCTCTCTTAGGAATGATAAAAGGGAAAATCTCTCCGAGAGAGCTCCCATCTCAAGAACCATTTTTAAATTTCTTGAACCAGGGTTGGAAATTCAAGACTCAATTTTCTCTTCTATCTGA
Organism: Chlamydiia bacterium; assembly: GCA_021324995.1. Taxonomy (GTDB): domain Bacteria; phylum Chlamydiota; class Chlamydiia; order Chlamydiales; family Rhabdochlamydiaceae; genus CAJCIW01. The sequence continues at coordinate 11,174 of JAJPIB010000015.1, forward strand.
GAACGATATCTCTTTGGAAAATTTGCTTGTCTTGAGCGATCTCATCCATCTCAAAGGAAAAGCAAAGCTTCGCGGATCTTATGAAAGGAGTTCGCTTGTACTCGCCTTTTCAACTCCCGATCTTTCTACCTTACAAATCCCCTTTCATCTACGAGGAAATTCAAAAGGAAAAATCAGTTTTGAAAAAGGGGATTTTCAGCTCTCTTTTGAAACACAGAATTTGTTTCTCGATTGTTTTAAGGCAGGTACCCTTCGGGGAATCATTGACGGAACTGCAAATAGAAAGGCATGGATTGCCCATGCTGAAATCGATTCCTCCGATGCTGCGATACCTTTTGACTGTTCCTTTAATCTTGAACTTGTCTCAAACGATACAATCGCCTTGAATGACTTCGTTTTGACCGCTGCTGCTTCTGAGATCCAGGGGAACCTGAATTATCGCTTTCCCGAAAAGCTCTATGATGGAAAACTTATCGCCAAGCTAGATCAACTTGAAGAACTAGGCGCCTTTACTCGAGAAAAACGAATCACCGGAGAAATAACCGCAGAACTCTCTCTCTCTTCAGACAGCGGTGGACAGGATCTGCAATGCGCTCTTGTCGGAAATGCAATGCGATATCACACAATTCTTCTTGACGACCTCTCTGTCTATGCGGAATTTGAAAATCTATTCCAATCTCCTCGAGGCAAGTTCAATGTCCTCCTCGAAAAAGTCTACACGCCAGGTTTCTACTTAAACAGCCTGACTTTTGGAACCCAGTCGGACGAGATGCAATGGCCTTTTTATTTTGATGCAGAAGGCAGAATTGAAAATCCCTTTGAATGCTCTGCCAAGGGGTTCTGGAGAAAAGATATTTCCCTATTCACTCTTGAGCTGACTCGCTTTTTTGGAACACTTGCAGAAACTTCATTTGCTTTAAAACATCCCTGTGAATTGGAATGGGGCGCGGATTACTTGAATTTAAGCCCCATTGATTTTAGGATCGGCCAAGGAACTCTCTTTTCTACCTTTGAACTGAGCCCAGTGCGTTCTTTAGGACAATGGGAACTCAAACATTTCCCCCTTGAAATTCTCAGCTGTTTTAAGCCTCGATTTGCCTTGATTGGTGCTATTTCCTCCAGTGGCTATATCGACGCTGCACCAGATAACATGCACGGAGTTTTCCATGCCGTCCTGGAAGAAGCAGATCTATTGCATTTCGGGAAGAAAGAACCATTCCAAGCAAAAGGATCGATACAAGCACATTTGAATCAAGGAACACTGCAGGTCCATACGGTTTTAAACGCTACCGATGAGCAGTTTCTCGACTTCAGCGCGACTCTACCTACAATTCATAAAAGCTATCCTCTCTGCATTTCATTGGATAAAACAAAAAAAACGTCTGCAGAGCTGCTCGCAGAAGGAAAACTGCAAGACCTTTTCGATTTTATGAATATGGGAACCAATAACCTTACCGGTTGGCTTTCCTGTCACCTTTTTCTCTCTGAAACTCTTTCCACCCCCTTGCTAAAAGGGAATCTTGAACTACAAAAAGGGACATACGAAAATTATTTCACGGGCATTGAACTTCGCCAAATCCACGCCCAGTTTGAAGCAGAGGGCGACGCAATTCGCCTCATTTCTTTAAAAGCAAACGATGACGAATCGGGAGAAGTGAACGCAATCGGCAAAATTTTACTTCAACCCGAGAAAAAGTTCCCTTATGCCTTCGAAGCGGAGATGAAAGAACTGCATGCAGTGGGATTTGACATGATCGATTGCGATTTGACAGGTCCTCTCTACCTTACTGGAAATTTGAACACGATGGATGCTCAAGGGAATTTCTTGGTCGATGCCGCCAGAATCCAAGTCACAGAACGACTTCCTTACGAAATCCCTTCGATGCCTGTCACCTACATCAACACCCCGGTTCATCTCACCCCACGGTCAGGTCCTGACTCTAAATTTGAATTTAAAATGGATTTGGAAGTGACCTCAGAAGGAAATGTGCGCGTAGAGGGAAGCGGTCTTAACGCCGAGCTGGAAGGCGACGTCCACCTCTATGGAACCAACACGAACATTTTAGCCGATGGAGCTCTCAAACTGATCAAGGGAGAATACGTCTTTGCAGGGAAAATCTTTAAACTTACCGAAGGCGAAGTCCTCTTTTCCGATAAACCCACCCCTTCCGCCTATTTACATCTCAATGGAACACTCAACTTGCCAAGCATCACAGTCACAGCCATGCTGCGCGGCCCACTCACCTCGCCCCAGCTCACCTTCCAGTCTAACCCCCAAAAACCGACGAGCACGATCTTGGCTTTGATCCTCTTCAATAAAGACATCAGCGAAATCAGCCATCCTGAAGCCATCCAGCTAGCCAGCACCCTCGTTAGTCTTTCGGGAGGCGCTGGTCCCGATGTCCTCGAATCGATCCGCAAAAGCATCGGCATCGACCGCCTCAACATTTCCTCCAATCCAGGCTCAGACGAACTCGCTGTTCAAATCGGCAAATACCTCACCCGAGGCATCATGATCACCCTTTCCCAAAGCGCTACAAGCAGCCAGGTCATCGTCGAGGTCGAACTCCCCAAAGGTTTTATTTTCCAGGCCGAAACCCAAGAAGAAGGAGAAGGCAAGTTCTCCCTCAAATGGAGAAAAACCTATTGAGCATTGGCGACTTCTCGGCAGCTAATATCTTATTTATACCCAACGCGACTGAAAATTTGGTTTCGGACCGAAGCGAAAGCTCCCCCGATTGGCACGATCGAATCGTCGCCCCTATTAGGGGCTAGATTCGATCGTCCAATCCCGAGGCTTTGGCTCGGTCTTAAATCCAAATTTTCAATCGCGTTGGGTATAACTATTCGATTGCCGATAGGGATTGTTGATCAATGCAGGAAGTTCAATGTATAAAAGTATCTACCAAAGCGTTATAAATGAATGCAATCACAGCAATATACAAGGGGAGTAGGCAAAACTGGAGACTCTCTCTATACTTCTTTTGTGAATACCGAGACCAAACAAAATAAATAGCAAATGGTATTGATAAAGGTACACAAAAGCATAAGAATATGATCGATAAACCAAAGGGGATCGACATGCTGGGACTATCAAATATCATAATACTTGTAGCCGCAAACATAAAAATAAATGGAAGAAGAATTAAATAAACAGTTGTTGCTACCCATGCATATATTTTCGTTTTTTTGTTATCGTCTTTTACATCGATGGAAACATTCATAAGCAATCTCTTAAACAAAGGATTCGATTAATAAATCTTGCGATGCTACCAATTTAACGCTGGTCCTGTTTTTTTGATATTTATCAATGCACTCACTGACAATGACTTGATAACTCGTGTTTTTGAAAGAATGTTCCCACATACTCCCAGAATCTACAACTGTAACATTGCTAATTTTTTCAAACTCATTACTATAAAATTTACACCTTTCTTCAACATATCTTTCATGAACATAAGGATCTAAACAATCGAGATCTTGAATTGCATCTCCAAAAGCTAAGCGTCGAATGATTTCACTATTGTTTAAACCTTCTTTTAAACCCTCATATCTTCTGATTGCGAGATATTGAGAGTCATAGGAACCAACCCGAGGTATTAGATCCCCAATACTTGCATAATTATGAGAATCAGGATGGGCAGCATCTGGAGCAATAAAAGACCATCCCCCAAATGTAAAAATTCGAATTTTCTGTCTCTCTTGCTTAGGAAGTAAAGCAATAGCATGTTCCGCAATGGCTGCGCCCTGACTATGAGCAAATAAAACAATCGGAGAATTTTCTTGTTTTTCCGAAAGCGAAAGTAGATATCGAAGAAAGAGAACTGCATTTTTAACGATAGGTGTATCGATACCTAGTTTCAACAGTACAGCGACACTTGCTTCTTTAGCTCCCCACAAAACCTGATCATTTCGCAATGAAATTACTAATTCATTTCCTGCTTTTTCTGAAATTAAATTAGACGATTCAATTGCCTCTTCCCTCGTATTCCGAATGCCATTAATGAAACCCCATATGCATTGATCTGGACTCTTTTGTCCAACCATGCGAGCTAAGACGTCCAATTCTTCGGCTGCTTCACGATGTTGTTCCCATATTAATTTTAATGGTTGCATGTGATAACGAGGCCGAGAACGCAAGCGAGTCCCATTGGAATGACGTACTATGACAGCATCTAACTTATGAGAAAGTATCCGGTTTATTGCTTCTTCTTGTGTTAAAACAACATCTTTACCAATAAGATAAAGATCTTGTGTACCAGGATATTCAATTTTTGCAGCTATTTTAGGTAATAAATAAAATTCCTCATTCCCTATTCGACTAAACGCGCATAACTTTTCTATAGAAGAACATAATGTGTCAAATTCAATCTGAGTTAAATCTTTGAGTTTAGTTTTAGGCGGTATTTTGCTAGACGCTGCTAAAGCCTGTGCAAACTGTTCTGGAAAAGCTATTTTGTAATGTTTAGCAATACCAAATAAATCAGACTTTAACAGTGTTTTCGAGTGTAGCCATTCTTTGAGGGCTTGATGCCCTTGACGAGGGTTTGAGAAAATAGCGAATTTCCCCCAAACCCCTATCGAGCCATTTTTCTTTGCATAACCACAGTTGTATTTGACTAATCCAGGATTATTAATCCGCCAAGACAAGTTCCCGTTTTTTGCTGCATATTTGTGATCCAAATTGTCTACATAAAAGACTGTTTCATCTTCTTTCCAAGCAGATTGATAGATCATTTCCATTGTTAAACTCTCCAAACATGTCGATTCTTCTCATCGCTGAAGTTTCGAAACGGCCATTCTCCACACTTTTCTACCTCAAGTATATTCATAGTCAAGAAAAATCTCAACAGAGTAAGAGCTGTTTAAATATCCTCATCACCCGCTTTTTAGTTTTATAGGGAAATTTGGTAGGATCAAAGCAAAAATTCCGTGTCGATTGAAACGGAAGCAAAATACCCAACGTGATTGAAAATTTGGATTTAGGACCGAGCCAAAGCCCCGCGATTGGCACGATCGAATCGTCGCCCCTATTAGAAATAGGGGCTAGATTGATCGTCCAATCCCGGGGCTTTGGCTCGGTCTTAAATCCAAATTTTCAATCACGTTGGGTATAGATTCGATCGTCCAATCCCGGGGCTTTGGCTCGGTCTTAAATCC
>JAJPIB010000013.1 GCA_021324995.1 Chlamydiia bacterium
ATGCCGATACATTGACAGCGGCCGGTTAGGCCGATGGCGATGTATTGGAAAATCGCCGAAGGACGATTAATTTGAAGTTCGGTAGGGAGATTTGTCCAAACTCGAGAAAGAAGCGGCTTGTTTCAAGCCGCTTCTTTGTAATTCTAAGGGCGTAAAAAAGCCAAAATCTCATCTTGTAATCCTGTGTCGATCCTTAAACTGTCCTCTCTAACGGGATGGCGACACGAAGGACAAACAGCTGCAGCGCGTGTTTCCCAATAACGCGGAATCCCCCCGACACCGATATGATGGTCCATCGACTCTTTATCCATGTGATGCCTTGCATTTAATTGATCTTCAATAGTACCTCCGTCAGCCAAAGCCCGGCGTAAAGCGGGTAATCCATTTTGAACCGCAGTATGAGAGGCATCAAACACGGGGATCGCCATAAATTCCAATGTAGCCGGATCCTTGAACCTTGCCGGAATAGTCCCTATAAACAATGCACCTAGTCTAGCGATTTCAACTCCTTTTTGAGCGACCTCTTCAGGAATAGCATTCCTCCTGTAAGCTAGGGTATTTGGAATATTTAAATCGACGGGCGGTAGAGTCCTCTCGCTGCGGCCCGCCCCTTCCACCATTGTTTCTCCACGACGGCGAAACCATCCCCAGAAACCACCATCAGTGATTCCTACCGAACTCCCTGAAGATCTCTGCGAAAATACGCAGAAAAAGGTATGGACAGCAGTAAGCACATTCTGAAAGGAAATCACTTTGTCGCATTCACGTAGAATTTCTTCCCGTATGACTTGACTACTCTCACTTCCCAATTCGATGAGACAACTCGAGGTTGTGTAAAAGAACAGGTTTTTGGTTTCTTCAGAAAGGCGCTCAAATTTCAATAGCGCGCGCGTTACTCTTACATCGGGATTCAAGATGACTCTCTTAAATTGACGCACCTCATTAATCCGCCGCTCGATGTCCTCGCGCGTTGTCGAACCAAACATGGAAATAAAAGAGCGAACAAACATCCGCGCATCTGCATAGAAATGAACGAGGTAGCTCCCAATTTTTTCTGATATTTGCCGCATTTGTTCAAAGCATTGATCCGAGGAAGTAGCGCGTAAATGCGTTTCATGATGCAAATTTCTAAGGTTTGAGCAAACACTGCGATGATTCAAAGAAGCCGGTCGCAGAAGATCTGCATTCAAGTCAGTTCGAGAATTAGAATTTAAGGTAAGACAGGAAATCGAAAAACTCATAGTCAACCCTCCATTAGGTTTTGAAAATGCGCTGACCATCCTAACAAGATTCATGTAATTTAAAGAAGATGAAAAGAAAAATAATAATTTTAATTATAACCAGCAAAAATTTTTTTTTCGAGAGATCTTATCCTCGCCAAAAAGAATCAAAACAGGTACAAAGTCGAGAAACATACGAGCTAATTGCTTTTTTCCCCATGAATGGAACTCCTCCGGAAAAAATTGATCACTATCTCATTCTCAAGAGCCTTGGAAAGGGGGGAATGGGAGAAGTTTTTCTCGTGAACGATCCTGTATGCAAGCGGCAAGTCGCACTAAAAAAAATCCGCGACGGGCTAAAAAAACATGCCGTCATGAAAGAGAGATTTCTCAGAGAAGCCAGGGTGGCAGCCCAGCTCACTCATCCGTCGATCATTCCCATTTTTTCTATCGACCCTGGGCCGGAAAAGACCTATTACACCATGCCGTATGTTGAAGGAGAAACACTCAAGCAAATTTTAAAACAAAGCTATGAAGAGGAAAAAGAGGGTGAAGTGAGGCATCCGATAGGATCTTCCCTTCTCGCTTTAACGAGAGTCTTTCTCAGTGTTTGCGAAGCAATTGCCTACACCCATTCCAGAGGGATTGTTCATCGAGACATTAAACCTGATAATATCATTATCGGAAAATATGGCGAAGTCCTCCTTCTGGATTGGGGTTTGGCTGACTTCATTGGCAAAGCGGAAACATTATTGCCGTATACTACTGATGAAAATTGCGAAGCTGACTATAAAGATTTAACAAGTCCTGGCAAAGTTCCCGGAACGCTAAACTATATCGCGCCCGAGCGTGTTCTCGGAGAACCTTCGCGACCTGAAACCGACATCTATTCCTTAGGCGTTATTCTCTATCAATTGCTTACTCTGCGAGCGCCATTCCAACGCCAGTCCGTGAAAAATTTTCGCAAGTCAATGGAGCTTGAGAAATTCATCGATCCACTTGAAATGGCGCCTTACCGAGACATTCCCGTCCATTTGGCAGACATCGCGAAAAAATGCATGCACTTTGCTCCTGAAGATCGATTTCGCAGTGTCGACGCAATCATCACAGAGCTTAAGGGCTTTTTAGAAGGAAAACCTGAGTGGGTTCCTATAGCCTATCTTCACATGGATCGAAAGTCGGATTGGGAATTTCAGGAAAATATCTTGCTCGCCAAGCACACCGCTATTACACGCTCTCCCGATGTAATGGAGTGGGTCAGTCTCATGATTTCCAATGCTTCTTTCTCAGGAAACATCAAAGTTGAAACCAGAATTAAGAAGGGGGGAGGGGGTCAGGGGGTTGGGATTCTTATCGGAGTGCCCGATGCCGCGGAAAGAAAGGATTTCAATGAAGGATATTGTATTTGGTTCAACAAAGAGTGCCGCCTATTTCACAACAATGTCGAAGTCATGATGGCTTCAGAAGATTCTGTCGATGATGGTTTTTATCACGACATTTGCATCGAAAAAGTTGACAATCATCTCACTGTCTCGCTAGATCGCAAAAAAGTTCTCCATTACATTAGTCACATCCCTCTTTCGGGAACCCATTTGGGAATCTTATGCAAGGATGGCGATTTTGAAATGAGCCCACTAAAAGTCATGGTTGGCAGTCAAAATGTCATGATCAATTGTTTAGCGATTCCCGATGCTTTCCTCTCCAGCAAAAACTACGCTAAAGCGCTTTTAGAGTATCGCAGGATTGCAAATTCATTTTCTGGAAGAACAGAAGGACGCGAAGCTGTTTTCCGAGCAGGAATTACCCTGCTCGAAGAAGCAGCCGCCCACAAAAAAAAACTGGAAAAACAGCGACTACAACTCATGGCTCTTGATGAATTTGGTAAGCTTCGCTACACGCCAGCTGCTCCGCTTGAGTATCTGGGAAAGTCACTGGTTTACAAAGCAACACAAGAGATCGAAGAAGAGATCAAATGCCTTGAGCTATGCATGCGCAAGTATTCGAAACATCCGATCATCAAGCGAATTCGTGAGCATATCACTTTTCGTCTGCATGAAACAGCGCTTAAAAGCCGATCCGGGGCATATCATTTTGCGCTGCTAGCATTGCGCCATGTTCCGCAAATCTTTCACAGCCAGGACCATGCCAAGCTCATTTTAAGTTTAAAAAAGCATATGGAAAAGATTCCCCTCTTCTTGCTTGGCGCAGCTTCTTTCGAATCCCTATCCATGGAAAAGGAACATTTAGCATGCCAGCTCGCCTTTTGGCTAAGCAGACCCATCACCCTCATTGAAATGATCGAAACGTCCCAAAGCCAAGCGATCATCGCAAACGCCATGTATGCACTTCTTGCGATGGGACATTTTGAATGGGTAGAGGAGAATTTTCATTATCTTGAAGATAAAAGAGAAGCAACTCTACTAGGGATTGCTCTTCTCTATTTCAAAAAAGGACCCAAATCCGCGCTTGAGCGCCTTATCGAACAGCTCTCCCCTTCCATCTCAAATACTGAAATGCGGTGCGCTTATTTCTTATTCCACCGCTCTCTTCTCGAAGGTAAAACTGCACAATCCCTTCCCTATTTCAATACATTTCCCAGCACACCTTTCCTCGATGCCCTGTATGTCAGCACATGCCTCATGCAAAATGCATGGAAAAAAGCTCAAGAAGTCCTCGACAATTATCCTCCCGAAATCCTTGGCGATGAATATTCCCCCCTTTTCGTTCCGATGGGCTGCTACCTTCTTCACGTCGAAGGCAAGGAGATCGCCTTCTCCCACTTCCACGGCTCAATCGATCTTCCCCATCCTACAACAACGATGCTACTCAGCTATTATCTGCGTGAAAAAATCAGCGATAAAAAGGGATGGATCACCCGCGCATTTGACTGGGAAAAAATCGCTTTCTTCCAGCAACTCACCCTCTACTTTCACTGTGCAAAAAAGCAGGAAAAAGAAAAAGAAAGCGCGCAGCGCCTCAAACGAGAACTTAAAAAATTGGCATCTTTATGACGCAAGACCACACTTCGATCCGCTTGCCCAATATCAAAAATCGAGAAACTGTTTACAGCGGCTATTTTGATGTTCGCATTGATCTGCTTCAACTCCATCACGGCCCTAACCTTTCCTATACCTGTCTCGATCTTAAAGCAGACGCTGCTGTAATCCTTGCCAAAACCAAAGAGGGAAAATTCATCATCAATAAAGAATACCGTCATCCCACAGGCAAGTGGCTGCTCAGCTGCCCTGGAGGGCGAATTGATACTGGAGAATCTCCGATTGAAGCTGCTCGAAGAGAGCTTCTTGAGGAAACGGGCTATGGCAGTGGCACTTTTTACTCTGCAGGCAACGCCTATCCCTGCCCTTCCGTCACAGACCAAGTGATCTACTACATCTATGCTGAAAACGTTGAACGCATCTCTTCCCCCACCCACGAACCCTTCGAGCTGATTCACACCGAGCTAAAAACCCATCAAGAACTCCTCAACGAGATCGCCTCCGGCTTTCCCATCGACGGCGTCCTATGCACCGCTCTTTTCCTTTCTGGAATCTTTCGCCAAGGCTAAAGTCTGCACTGCGGCGCCGAACTAGATCCCAAAGAAAAAATTACCAAAAATCCATTAACACACTCTTAAATCCAAATTTTCAATCACGTTGGATATAGGGGGTTGGTTTATGTTCATTGCTCGAGTTTCTGTTTAATCTTTCTAGGTTTTTGTCTTCGGCTTTATAAATCTTTAACCCTTCATTACAACCAATATATGCCGAGGATTTCCAGAAATAATCAAAATCAATATTATGGTTTTTGGGAATACTTATTGTCCCTAAGTTTGGATCATAAAGAAATTCCCGCCCTTCTTCCTTTATATAAACAATGGCGTGGCTGCCTTCTTTATCTTCTTCAATTAATAAATAAACCCCGTCATCTTCGAGAGCGCTCTTTAACATTATCGCACCTAGCGCTCCCGGACCATATTGCAAAAATTCATTAGGTTCCTTAAAAGAAATGCCATCGTCATAAAATTTCATGCGTGCTATAGCACTCTGCAGATAAAAATCTTTAGCATCTCCTGTTTTAACATAATTTATTCCTTGAACCATTCCCACCTTTTCGCTCACCCCATTTTGAAATTTTAACCCCAATTTCTTTATTGCAGTATCCACTTCAAATTTAGGAACTTTTTGCGGGTCTAAAAGAGGAGCTCTTTTTAGTTTAAAGAATTTGGCGATGAAAGAAAGAGCAGCTGAAAAGCAGACACCTTTGGTCGATTTTTCTGAAGGATATAATTTTCTATTAGAACAGAGAAAATTTTCAGGTTCTTTTTCAAGTTTTGCAAAAAGATGATCAATTTTTTTGGGGTTCAAAGGACGTATAATATCATCCTCACACTCCATATTGATTGCTGGAGCAATTAGATCGTCACCGAATAGATCATAGGCATCAATCGCATTTGCTTTGTGCCAATAATAAGTGCTTAACAGTTCATATTTACGGATGGATTCATTCTCGCATACTATTTCTTCTACAGATTGCGCTTTTACTAGATTGATTAGGGTCGTCAAATAGGAAAGGGATTTGAAAAATACTGCGCAGCAGATAGCAGATGCAGACCGGATAACACAATTGTAATATCCGTAGGGTTGAATAGATTTAGACGAGTCTGTAATTACCATTTTTATTACTCATATTATAATTCATTATAATAATATTTTATCAAATTTTGTTTTTATTAAATAGTTTTTTATCCAAAAAAAATTAATTTCACAATGCATTGATAATCTGAGTTTTATGAACAAGACAAACCTTTGCTCTTTTACTAAGGGCATGGTATTGTTGGGGGAAAATTAAATTAGGAAAGGTTATGGACGAGGAACTGCCTAAGGCATACACGCCAAAAGAGGTTGAGGAAAAATGGTATAAGTTTTGGGAGGAAAAAGGCTTTTTTCGCGCCAATGCCCACTCTTCTAAGCCCGCCTATTGTATCTCGATTCCTCCTCCGAATGTCACGGGCGTCCTCCATATGGGTCATGCTCTCGTCGATACCCTGCAAGATGTTCTAATTCGCTGGAAAAGAATGTCCGGCTTTGAGGCCCTTTGGGTGCCGGGAACCGACCATGCAGGAATCGCTACCCAGACAGTCGTTGAGCGCCACTTGATGGCCTCTTTGGGCAAAAGGCGTAAAGATTTTTCCAGGGAAGAATTCTTGTCGCATGTCTGGAAGTGGAAAGAACGTAGTGAGTCTCAAATCCTCAGCCAGTTAAAAAAACTCGGATGTTCCTGCGACTGGTCGCGCCTCAGCTTCACTATGGATGATCAGCGCAATACAGCTGTGCGCACTGTTTTTAAGAAGATGTTTGACGCTGGGCTGATCTACCGCGGTGATTACCTTGTCAATTGGGATCCTGTCACGCAAACCGCTCTTGCCGATGATGAAGTTGAGTATGAAGAAAAAGACGGATATCTATGGTACTTCCGGTATCCTCTGGTCGATAAAAGCACATTCATCACGATCGCGACGACACGCCCAGAAACGATGTTTGGCGATACTGCCATCGCCGTTTCCGCAAGCGACGAAAGATATCGCGATCTCATCGGAAAAAAAGTGATGCATCCTCTTATCGAGAGAGAAATTCCCATTATTGCCGATCGCTTTGTCGATCCGGCATTCGGCACAGGCGCGGTCAAGGTCACACCTGCGCACGATCCTAACGATTATGAAATGGGATTAAATCACAATCTACCTCTCATCAATGTCATGACACCCGATGGCAAGATGAATGAAAATGCGGGCAAACTTGCAGGCATGACTAAAGAAGCCGCCAGAGATGCCGTCGTACAAACGCTCAAAGAGATCGGCTGCCTTGTAAAAATCGAGCCGCATAAAAACCGCGTGGGCATCTCTTATCGCTCTAAAGCTGTCATCGAGCCTTATCTTTCCAAACAGTGGTTTGTCCGTATGACAGGCTTTAAGGACATACTCAGAAAAGCTGTACAGGAGAATCATGTCCGCCTTATTCCTTCAAATTGGGAAAACACCTATTTCCACTGGATTGACAATTTGCGCGATTGGTGTATTTCCCGCCAGTTGTGGTGGGGCCATCGCATCCCGATCTGGTACCGTAAAGATAATCCGGAGGAAATGATTTGCTATGACGGACCTGATCTTCCACCTGAAGTCCAAAAAAATCCTGACACTTATGTTCAGGATGAAGATGTTCTCGATACATGGTTCTCTTCCGCTCTCTGGCCATTTAGCATCTTAGGATGGCCCAATAAGACAGATGACCTTAAGAAGTTTTATCCCAATGCGACGCTTGTGACAGGCCATGACATCCTTTTCTTCTGGGTTGCGCGCATGATCCTCATGGGAGAATACGTGCTTGGCAAAGCACCTTTTCCGGAAACTTTCCTGCACGGCCTTATCTATGGGAAATCCTATTGGCGTCAAAAAGAGGGGTCGATCGCCTATGCAACTCCTAAAGAGCGCCTCGATTTTGACCTGGGTTTGCCCATTCCCTCTGATGTCCATTCAAAATGGGAAAAGATGTCCAAATCTAAGGGCAACATCATCGATCCTCTCGAAATCATCGATACCTATGGCACAGATGCGATGCGCATGGCTCTTTGCGCTAGCGCAACGCAAGCGCGCCAGATCGATCTCGACCGCAGGCGCTTTGAAGAATTTAAAAACTTTACCAACAAAATTTGGAATGGCGCCCGGTTCATCTTCCTCAATATCGAAACGCTCTCGGCTGAATCTTTTGCACAGGGACTGGATCTCGGGGGACTCTCTTTAGAAGACAAATGGATTCTTTCCCTTCTTAATCGCACGATCCAAGACGTCGAGAAAAACCTCGCTGATTACATGTTCGATAAAGCGGCATCTACAGCCTATGACTTCTTTTGGAAAGAATTCTGCGCCTACTACATCGAACTTGTAAAGCCGATCCTCTTTGGAAAAGCTGGGATGGAAGAACAGCGCACAACAAAGCAAAAAATCCTTTGTATCGTCCTTTGTCATGTGATTCGCTTGCTACACCCTATGGCTCCCTTCATCACCGAAGAGCTGTTCCAAATGCTCAAGTCGAAATTCTCCAGCTTCACGGGCAAGGAAAAAGCAGATCCCTATACGATGGAAACGATTGCTGCATTAATCTCTCCCGCATGTATCATTTCGGCCTATCCTCGCATCATTCGCAAGGAAGACATCGATCTCCACATTGAAAATACATTTGCTTTCCTCGATGAGGTGATCCGCACTGTACGCAATATTCGCGCTGAAATGCAACTCCCCCCTGGAACGCCAACAGATCTTTACATCTGCGCTTCTCCTAAGGATAAGCAGCGCGAGCTTGTCGAGACTAATCTCGGCATTATTCAAGCGCTTGTCCGCACCAAAACAGTGTGTTTCTCCGATGAAGAGAAAAAAGTTCCTTTTAGCGCCAGCGCCATTGTTGGCAATCTCCATCTGGTTATCCCTCTTCCTCAAGAATTCAAGGAGAAAGAAAAGGTTCGTCTGATTAAAGAAAGAGACAAACACATCGCGCAAGCCAATCACCTCAGGCAGCAACTTGGCAACACAGACTTTTTGGAAAAAGCCCCTGCACAGCTCGTAGAAAAGCTAAAAAATAACTTAGCTCAATCGGAAAAAGAACTCTCTGAGACAATGAAAAAGCTCGAGGATATTGAAATGGGATAAACGGCGGAAACGATGTCTTTAAAAATAGAAAGTCTAAGTCCTTCAAATCAGTTTATAAAAACAGAAGCAGCTCAAGATTCACCGCTCACACGTTTATTTATTGAGCTCCTTAGAACTACTTTTTCCTATGTCGACAAACGAGATATCGGAGCTCTATCTTGCTCTTGCAAAACCCTCTATAGAGTTACTCACGCCCCCGATTTTTGGAAACTATTATTCAAACGTGATTTTCCGTGCAATTTCCCTTTTGTCGCTGAGCCTACCTCTTTGTGGAAAGTTCTTTACCAAAAGAGAAACCACTTCGAAATCCAGACCAAAAAGGGGAATTTCAAAACTGAAACTGCAAGAAATCACGTCTATTCAATTAAAAAAATTCATTGTTTTAATGATAACCTGATCACAAGCTCATCCACACAAATTTGTGTTTCACCAGCAAACTCTTTGTCTACCCTCATTCAAGAAGTGGGTTGTTCTGAAATCGGTACCTGTTTCTTTAGCCCTAAAGGCTCAACTCTTGTTTGGAGTTCCGAAAAAACATTAAATATTTATACATTGGCCACTGACGGGAAATATTACAGCAAGCAACGGCTGAATAGTGAAACTCCAATGGGTCAGTTACAAATAAGCGAAGACTATCTGCTCTATTCATGCGCTAGTCAAACACACCTTTTGCAAAAGAACGGTGAAGGATTTTTTGAAGAAATCCGGATGTTTAAAGGCGTTTTTAAAAGTCTAATTTCAGAAAATCACTTATTTCTCATCACATGCGAAGAAACCATTCAAATTTGGAAAAAAGAGGAAAAAAACTTTGAATGCATACAACCCCCTATTCAGCGAGAAAAAACCAAGGCGCGAACCGCATGGATGTCTTTTCAGAATGATCATCTCTTCTGTGGAAAAGTTGATGGCGCCATTCACATCTTTAAAAAGAATGCGGAAGGAATTTTTGCAGAGTACCAAAGCTTTAAAGTGTGTCAGTTACCTAATATGATCACGGCATTCCACGCAGATGAAACCACCATTTACTGCGGACTTCAACTAGGTCGACTTGTGATCATCAAAAAGCAGGTTGACGGAGTGTTTGTAGAATTAGCTATTTCCGAACATTTCCACAAGCAGAAAATCAATGCGATCGAATCAAAAGAAGATTGCTTACTTGTTGGCTCTACAGACGGCAGCGTAAGCATTTGGAAACAAAGCTCAAGCAGAAATTTTGAATGGTTCCAGATGTTATACGATCCCGATCATAAAATAAGTGTTACCGCTCTTAAGATGGATGGGGAGCGTTTTTTCGTCGGACATGATGATGGAAGCTTTAAAATTTGGACCCCTTCAAAATAAAAAAGCGAAGAAGATTTCTCTTCTTCGCAATTCACTTATTCTAAAACTTCAGATCAAACACTCCTATAGAGACTTTGTGCACGACATCAGCAAGATATTTCTGATCATCAACGGATATTCGATTGCCGGGTGTCAAACTGGCTTGAATGCGGCCATTGAAATCCCTTATTCCTTCAGAAGATTCATCATGCGATGCAAACCACTTGATTGTATTGACGACATGCTTCCGACCGAATACAACTTTCAGTGCTGAAAAAAATTCTTTTCCTTCCACAGAACTTAATTTATTGCTTGGAGTATGAGGCAAATTAAGTATATAGCTGCTTCCAATATTTTTTGTTTTTACTGACATATTATCACCTTATTATAATTAACAGAAAACCGACCGTTATTATACATAATAAAAATAAACAAGTCAAAAAACATAAAAACTTTAAAAAATCAAAAAAAAAACTAAATAAATTTACACTCAGAAAACAATAATAATCTTATTAATTAACCATACTTTTAAACTTAAAAAAACTTTATTATCATTTTCAAATATACAATTATATTTAATATTTAAACTATTTATAATAAATAGTTTATAATTTGAATTGAATTTTTAAAAGCAATTAATTATAATTGTTGATAATAATTAAATAATTTTAGGAACTAAAAATGACGTCAATATCTTTAATACCCGGCTTATGCCCAGATGTAAATTTTCCCATTTTTTCTTACTTGCATCCTGTAAATCTTGGGATTGGGTGTTTGGTATCCCGTACCTGGAATCAATTTTGTAGCGCTGATCTGCTTTGGAAGCAGTTTCCTGAATTAACCCTCTATTGGAATCAAGACATAAAAACAGCTGTCGATCTCCACGCTGTAGGTTCTTATGCAGATGTGGCTCGAGAATTTGAAAAGTTTACGAATCAGTTAAAGTCTGAAGGAACGATACCCAGATGGGAAGGAAGTTTCAGATGCTTGTTTCCATATAATCCGGAGTACCAAATCCACATAGAGTTAGGATATGGAAATCTGGATTTCCTTAATAAAAAACCTACGGATACCTGCACACGTCTTTTTATGAAACCCTTTGGCAATAATACCTCAGACTTTTCAGATGCTGAAAATAGCCAAGAAGTATCTTCTCATGGAACCTTGCTGAATCCGAGCAAAAAATACGTTGGAAAACAATTTACAGTTAATATTTCAAAATCGGACGCTGCACACCTATCTCTGAAAATTAGCGACATCGCTAATCGATGCATTGAAAGATTGAAGCCCGTCGCGGGTCAGAAGGCAAATAGGCACATCATATTCATGATCTCTTCTGCCATATGTTTTGTGTTCATTCTTTTTATGGCAACAAAGTTTAAACCGGATTCACATTAAAAAAAATAAGGTTTTTATGACTATACAATTTGATATTAATAAGGCGACTAGCTACTGTGGAAGCATCATTTCTTCCGGAGCTTCTTTCAACACTTTCTGTGATCGTCACGCAACGGAAAGAAATACGTATTTTGCAGAATTAGAGAAAGATCAAATAGTCACATATACCCCTTTTAAGTCTCTTTTTTCCGCAGCTGCTAAAGAGGAGTTAGCAGTCTTTAAGCAAAGTCTTGAGGCCTCTTCTGAAAGCGAAGAAGTAAAAGAGCCGCTTCGCCAAAAAATTGCCGAATGCGAGAAGGTAATGGACTGCTTTCGCAAGCAAGTTGTCAAACTTTTACAAAATAAACCTTCTGCCTGGACGAGTAAGACGAAAGATTTCACTTTTGCAAAAGTTGCTTGTTTAGATGAGTGCAACTGTGTTGATAGTGTAAGTCGAGGTAATAGACAAAGTTTCACAGAAGAATTAGTCTATGAAGTTTCAAAATCCTTTCCTAAGGGATCTTTATTTGTAACAACCATTGGTGTGGGCAAAGGCTTTCATGAACTCTCTATACACGCTGCCTTTAAACAACGTGATTACAACGCTGATTGGGATTTAGTTGACTCTTCAGAAATCTCTGCCGAAACCCTTCAAAGCTTTGAATTGATAGGAAAATGGGTAAACCCAGAAACTCAAGTCGCTTTTATTCATGAAACTGCGCAAAAATACTTCGAGAATCTTCAAACAAAGACGAAAAAACCCGATGTTTTTCTTTTCATCGATTGTAACTTTTTAAATGCTGAAAAAATTGCTAACTTCGGCAAACAAATGCAGCATCCGTGTTTATTTGGGGTCCTCGGTGAGAGTGGGAATGATAGTGATGAGCCGACTTTTACTCGATTCAATTTGAACAAAGCTTAGTCAAAAAAAGATTTATCTATTTGAAAAAGGCAGGGTTTGCAAAATTTCCCTGCCTTATGATACGGTCAAAACTCCATGAAAAACTGCGCTTAAATGATGACCTATCCCTTACCATCGCCTGGTGTAATCAAAACGCTCTTAACAGTCCCTGAGGAGACGGCGACATTTGTTAAAAGTGCACGTCAAACGGCTATAGATATCGTTAAAGGTGCCGATCAACGCCTAGCGTTGATTGTTGGGCCTTGCTCCATTCACGATAAACAATCTGCAGTGGAATATGCACACCGGGTAAAAGCGCTTAGCGAAAGAGTTGAAAGCACCTGCTTTATCGTTATGCGCGTCTATGCAGAAAAGCCACGTACTTCCATAGGATGGAAAGGTCTCTTATACGATCCTCATCTCGATGGGAGCAATGCGATTGAGACAGGGCTGATATGGACGCGAGAGCTCTTGTTGGAGCTCGGAAAAATGAGAGTTCCTTGCGCTACTGAATTTGTCGATCCTATGGCTGCACTTTATTTTGAAGATCTAATCACATGGGGATTTATTGGAGCAAGGACATCCGCCTCTCAGCCTCATCGCATTTTTTCTTCATCGCTCGAGATTCCTGTCGGCTTTAAGAATAGTGTGGAGGGCAATCTCGATAGCGCCATCTATGGGGTCCTTTCTGCCCAAGAACCGCATGCCGCGCTCTCTATCGATCCGGAGGGGAAATTATGTGCCTCTCAGACAAAAGGGAATCCGCTTTCCCATGTCGTCCTGCGCGGTGGCGATGAAAGCACGAATTATGACGCAATGTCAATTGCCGTTGCATTAGAAAAACTCCGTCACAAGCAGCTTCCTGAGCGTCTTCTTATCGACTGTGCTCATGGGAACTGTGAAAAACAATCGGACAAGCAACCCGGGGTCTTTCTGTCTATCTTAGAGCAGATCGCAACTGGCAATTCTAAAATCATGGGAATGATGCTGGAGAGCCATCTCAAAAGAGGCAATCAGCCGTTGACAAAGGATCTTTCTAGGCTTGAGTATGCTGTCTCGATTACGGATCCTTGTATTGACTGGCAAACCACTGAGGCTCTCATTCTTAGCGCGCATGATCTATTGCTCGAGCGTTTCTCCGCTGTCATTTCCTGACAGAGGCTCATCTTTGACTGTAATGAGGTTGACCCAAAGCTGGTGCTTCCATTCCCGAAAAACGCTGCCGTCCTCTGTTATAATCCGTGCTTTGTAAGTAAGAATTCCTCCCGACTTCTCATACTCTTCGTTAAACAGTCGGTAGGTTGCAAAGTCCATACGTCTTTTGAGAGGGATTTTTATCTCTCTTGTCGTGTAATCCCAAAGGACAAGATCGAGCACAATTTCGGGTTTCTTTTTTAGGATGTCTGCTGGGACTCGCCAGTCGAGAATAAGCATTTGTCCGATGGGAGGATGGTCTTGCCGAGGATCGGGTGTTGATACGTTTGTGCTGGCCAGATAGCGGTCATCGACCCATTCCTGGCAAACCGATAAATAATATTGTTTACATCCAGAAAGGAGAAGTAAAGAGAAAGAGGTTGCTAAGAGAGTTAAGAAGTGACGAATTCTCATGATGCCAATATCAGTAAAATTTAGTAAACTAGCCAACTTTGGAAATCATCCTAGAGAACCCTTCTTATATGCAAGAAGAAAAAATCGAAAAGCAAGCTGTCTACGGGATCGTCTTCAACGCTGAAAGGACAGAAGTTCTTTTAATTAAGCGGATGGACATTCCTGTATGGGTATTGCCTGGTGGCGGATTAGATCCTGGAGAGTTGCCTGAAGCGGGAGCGATCCGAGAGGTACGGGAGGAAACGGGCTTTGACTCAAAGATTGTTAGAAAGGTTGCAGAATACCTCCCTATTAATAAAATGACCCATTTATCGCACTTATTTGAATGCAAGATCATGGGAGGAAAAGCAAAAATCGGTGCAGAAACCAAAGAAGTCAAATTCTTTCCCTTAACTGCCCTTCCGTCTCTTCCCCCGCCTTTCGAAGGTTGGATTCGTGACGCGACGGCCAATCACGGGAGCGTCCTGCGCAAAAAAATCGAAGGAGTGTCTTATGGGGTTCTCTTCAAACTGTTTCTCCAACATCCAATCCTGGTGGGCAGATACCTGCTCACCAAGCTCGGCATCCACATCAATCGTTGAAATTGACCATTTTGCTCGGATCGATCGCTTCATCAAACTCCTTCTCGCTCAAGAAGCCCAGTGAAAGGGCTGCTTCTTTTAGGGTAATATTTTCTTTATGCGCTTTCTGGACAAGTTTAGCCGCTTTATCGTACCCGATAATCGGGTTCAATGCTGTGGCCAACATGAGGGAATTTTCCAGATGCATTTTGATCCTTCTCTCATTTGGAGTGGTTCCAATCAAGCATTTTTCATAAAAGTTGGCGGCGACATCGGAAAGAAGATTGATCGACTGCAGCAAATTAAAGATCATCACTGGCTTATAAACATTGAGTTCAAAATTTCCTTGTGACCCCGCCATACTGATCGCCGCATCATTTCCATAGACTTGCACGGAAGCCATCATCATGGCTTCGCATTGCGTCGGATTGACCTTGCCTGGCATGATCGAGGAACCCGGCTCATTCTCAGGCAAGTTAAGTTCGCCCAAACCGCAACGCGGTCCTGACCCCATCCAGGCGATGTCGCTTGCGATTTTGATGTAAGAGCATGCGATTCTTCTGAGCGCTCCGCTCGCTTCAACAATCGAGTCGTTACAGGCTAGGGATTCGAATTTGTTACGCGCTGTGACAAAGGGAAAGCCTGTGATTTCGCTGATCACTTCTGCAACACGCTTAGCATATTTGGGATGTGCGTTAAGTCCTGTTCCTACAGCTGTTCCTCCAAGTGCGATTTCTGAGAGATGTTTGAGCGCATTTTCAATCGCTTCAATGCCATGTTCTATCTGCGCAGCGTATCCAGAAAATTCTTGGCCGAGAGTAAGAGGGGTGGCATCCATGAGATGGGTACGACCAACTTTCACTACTTTTTGCCACTCTTTGGACTTCTTCTTAAATCCTTCGTAGAGTTTTTTTAAGTTAGGCAACAATCTTTGACGGATTTCAAGAGTCGCAGCGATGTGCATGGCTGTTGGGAAAACATCATTTGAAGATTGGGATTTATTGACGTCATCGTTAGGGTGGATAGGTGTTTTAGAGCCCATCTCGCCGCCTGAAATTTCTATTGCGCGGTTGCTGATTACCTCATTGACATTCATGTTCGTTTGCGTCCCTGATCCCGTCTGCCAGACGACTAAGGGAAAGTGGGCATCGAATTTGCCAGAGATCACTTCATCGCATACTTTCGAAATGAGCTCCATTTTTTGTTTGGGGAGCAACCCTAACTCGCAATTAACGATAGAAGCTGCTTTTTTGATGATGGCGAGTGCATGAACAACTTCAATCGGCATGAGATCGCCGCCGATGCGGAAATTTTCATGGGATCTCTGGGTTTGCGCACCCCAATACTTGTCTTGAGAAACTTCCACATTCCCGAGAGTATCTTTTTCTATCCTGACTTTTCTTTTATTCATCGCTCACCTCGCGCAAACGGTTTCAACCGTGCTAAATTCATTTATTCCAATAATTTTTTTATATTTCAAATTTAAAAAGAAGGGACTGCAAAACTGTAAAAGTTGCAGTCCCAAAAGAATTTAAATCAACAAGAGAGCGAAAACAAAGGCAAAAAGCGAAAAGGATTCGACAATCCCAAGTGCTGCAAAACATTTACCAATAATCGCAGGTTGTTTAGCAGAAGCTTGGATGCCAGAAGCTGCGCACATTCCTTGATACATCGAGGAGAAAAGCAAGGCAAGTCCAACAGAAAGGCCGATGCCGATTCCGGAAAGTGGAGATAATGATCCCGCTTGAATACTATTTCTCATCAATAACATCAAAACAAAGCCGTAGATGGACTGAGAGGATGCCACGGCGGACATTCCGATAAATTTACCATGGTTGTCTTCGACCCGGCTCATCACCGCATGGGATGCCATTCCGCCGATTCCACAACCTATCGAACTCCCAACACACCCCAAACCCAGTACGAGGGCGGGTCCAACCATACTATAATCCATAGCTCCCTTCCTTATTGATTAGGAATTGGGTGATCATAGCACTTAAAGAAATTTGTGCAACCGACAAAAATCAACTTGAAGAAAAAAAAATAAGAAGTCTTGTAGATGTTTAATTGACGCGATTGAATCGTCGCCCCTATTAGAAATAGGGGCTAGATTGGATTCGCCCAATCCCGGGGCTTTTGCTCGGTCCTAAACCAAATTTTCAATCACGTTGAGTATAAAGCAAGGCCAATAAGATTTAGATGAGCAGCAAAGCGAATACGAAAGCAAATAGAGAAAATGATTCCACAATACCGAGCGCTGCAAAGCATTTACCGATGATAGCAGGTTGTTTCGCTGCAGCTTGGATGCCTGTCGCTGCGCACATGCCTTGGTAAACTGATGAGAATAAGAGCGCTAATCCAACAGAAAAACCAATCCCAATACCCGAAAGTGGGGAAAGAGTGCCCGCTTGGATACTGTTTTTCATCAGAAGCATTAAGACAAATCCAAAGATTGCTTGCGAGGAAGAAACTGCGGACATACCGATAAATTTACCATGGTTCTCTTCGACTCTGCTCATGACGGCATGCGATGCCATGCCTCCGATGCCACAACCAATTGAACTTCCGATGCAGCCGAATCCCAAAACGAGCGCCGGCCCTATCATACTATAATCCATACTTATTACTCCTAATGCCTAAGGGCGCTTAATGATTATACATTCAAGATTTGAAAAAACTCTAGCTAAAGATATCCTTTTGTCAGCTTGTCTCTTTAGCTTTTAGACGCATCAAGGGGCGGAACAAGCGGCCCCCGCCGTCAAAACAGTAATGATACCATTCGATGAAATTAAGACGAAGGCCATGAATCACTCCTGCCATGATTCCAAGCATGATATTCACTCCATGCCCGACAAGAATGACCAAAAAGCCTAAAAATAACCCGACATCTTGTCCAATTTCGTTAAAAGTTTCCGCCATGATAGCTCCGGCAAGACCTAATGCATACAGCCGGAGATAAGAAAGAACGTCTGCAAAAACTTGAACTAAATTAGCCACTTCTCCAATGCCTTTGAGTCTTTTTTGAACCAGTGCCAAAAATAGAGCCGATCCAATCCCAACATAAATAAGCTGCAATCCGATCTTGGGACCTGTAGTTTTATCTACAACCCCCAAAAAATTCATCATCGAGGTTGCCTTAAGCATGAGAGGAAAATAGAGATAGGCTCCAATCATAAAAGCCACCCATCCGATTCCTGCCCAATGGCGCCATAAATAGCGAAGAAGAGAAAGGCCGATATGAATAACACCGATCATCAGAGAGAACTCGAGAAGGATGTTATCAGAAAAAGTGTCTAGCACTTCCATTTTGGTATGGCCCCCCTTGTGGGAGACTCCCATTTCTAGGAATTCTTGACCCGAGTGCGCGTTTTTAAGCAGGGGAAGTTTATTGACCCAGAAGTGATAGACGTCATCTTTATGGGAAAAATGATACTCCGCTTTTTTCTCAGCGAGATATTCCATTACCGATAATTTTCCTAGCCAACTTTTGGGGCTGATCTGTATCCCAAAAAAAGCAGAGGTCAGTACGCCCCAAATAATACACCCAGTAGCTAAAATCGTAGCCAGTTTCAAAAATCGTCTTGCATTGCGCTGCATCACGGGATATTTATATCTGAGATAAAGACAAAGACCGAGATACATGAGTCCATAACCGCCATCTGCGACAATCATCGAGAAGAAAAGAGCAAAGAACCAGAAGACCCAACCCGAGGGATCGCGGTCTGTGGTCGCAGGAATATCGTAAATTTTGACAAGATCTTCTCCGATGCGTTGCACACCTTTGTTTTCCATGAAAGTGGGAACGCGGTCATTCTCTTCGACAACAATCGGTTCGCAATGGATTGCCATTCCGTCGATTACGGAAAAAAGAAGATTTGTCTTGTGCTCAGGTACCCAGGCTTCCACAGAAAAGATAGAATTTTTTAAAGAAAAGGAAACTTCCTTTTTAGCAGTGACAAGATTAAAATCATTGAGTCTTTCGACAAGCGCTTCGTGCAAAAAGTCAAGATGGCCAGCATATCCTTTGAACTCTGCTTCAATTTGGTGCAAAGATTCTTTAACGAAACTGAGATGGGTCTGCAACTCTCCAAGGGGACGATCGATCCGCATTTCAATCATATCGGGATAACTCTTGGGCTCTTCGTTGATCGCGATAAAGTAATCGAGATCGTATTCCCTGGAAATGAAAATGACCTCTTCGGGAAAATGGGCAAGATCAGCCTTGGAGCTTTTCATGCAAAAGAACTGAACTTCCCGGTTACCCACTTTTTCAATAAAATCAAGGTCGTCGAGAGAAAAGTCCCCAAAGGGAGAGATGCGGATGATTTCTGCTTCAACCAACCTTTTTTCTTCAGAGAGACGCTCGATTTCTTGCTTAAGATCGATAATCTTAAGAGCAATTTCCTCGGCGAATTTGAGATCGCCTCCTCGCTCGTAAGGTTTTTTGACTGGAAGCTTGCGCAAAATCCTCATCGCACTCAAAAGATGCTGAATTTCAAGCGGGGGTTCTAGTCCTTTTTTAGTGTGTGCAGGGATAAATTCGATGATTCCTTGCTGCTGCGCTCTTTCGAAGAATTTATTTAAATCTTCATGAGCTCCGAGAATGAGGTATTTTTTAACGTTGATGATCATTCTCTTTTCCTTTGGTTGCGCAAAAGGATTTTCTTTTTGGCGACTTTAGCTTGGGACACGGCAGCAAGCTGTTGATCTCCCAGGAAAATCGTGATCTTTTTAATATTATCAATAGAGCGTGGGATCAAAATCTTCTCAAATAAGTTAACACGAATGGAGACTTCCCGAAGTTCTTTTTCAAGAGCGCGCTTTTTTTCTTCCGCAATCTTGATTTTCTCCCTTACTGTGATCAGCTCTTTAAGGCCCTGAATCGCAGACTCAAACCAAAGAGGAGTATCAAAGAGCGAATAGGTTGCCGGTTCGAAAATAATTTTCCCAAAAGTGGGAATTTCAACGCCGGCAATGTTCTCTTGAATGCGCTCTATTTGATGAACATTGACTGCTGAGAATAGGTCTATGGCGCTGCGCTCGGTTAATAGAGCAGAATATTTGCCGACGGTTTCTTGGGATGTTTCGAATTCCTTCACTAAAATTTCGATGTCCGCTTGAGCCTGGTTGACCTCCGTTTGCAGCATGGCTTTTTTTAACTGAAGCGTAGGCAGGTACTTGCGCAAGCGGGCAAGCTTGAGCTGCTGGACTCGCAATTCTGTTTTGGTCAGTTTTACTTCAGCCATTCGCTCCCTTTGGCCAATATTTGTCTACCAAAGTCTGCTTAATTCCCACTTCATGCCGCTCAAAGCATTCCGCAAGCGTCGTCCACCCAAGATCAAGAGCATCTTCTAGAGAAATATTCATCTGTAGGTTCATCATTCGATCTTCAAAGAGATGAGAAAAGTGAAGCAACTTTTCATCCCAGCGGGAAAGCTTAAAGCCCATGCTTTGTCTCTCACTCGCTTTTTTAGAATCCGCATAGAGACGAATCTGTGCGTTGGCGACATCACCGTGGTCTTCGCGCGTCACTTTTCCAATCACTTGCTGTTTGAGGCGAGACAGGGAACCAAAAGGGTCGATGCGCCCTCCATGTAAATAAAATTGTCCTTCCGTGATGTATCCGGTATTGTCCGGAATCGGATGTGTGACGTCGCCGCCGGGCATAGTCGTCACTGAAATGATCGTGATCGAGCCACTGCCATCGATATCCACAGCTTTTTCATAGCGGGATGCAAGGTCTGAATACAAGGAACCTGGATAGCCGCGGTTGGAAGGAACCTGATCCATCGTAATCATGATTTCTTTAATCGCATCGGCAAAAGCCGTCATGTCGGTTAAGAGTACCAGCACGTTTTTATCCTGAGTCGCGAAATGCTCTGCACAGGCAAGCGCCATGTCGGGAACGAGTAAACACTCTACAGCAGGATCGATCGCTCGATGGATAAACATGATTGTTTTGTCAAGAGATCCCGACTTCTCAGCGTTGTCAATAAAAGCCTGGTAGTCATCAAAACGCAGTCCCATTCCACCTACGATAACAATATCCGCATCGGTCTGATTTGCGATGCGCATCAGAAGGGCATTATAAGGCTCCCCTGCAATCGAAAAAATGGGGATCTTTTGCGATTTAACAAGGCAGTTGAAGACATCGATCATCGGAATATTTGTGCGCACCATGTCTCTTGGGACAATTCGCCGCACCGGATTGAACGAAGGTGATCCAATCTCCACGTGATCGCCGGAAATTGCTGGCCCACCATCGATCGGCTCTCCGGCTCCATTTAGACGGCGTCCCAAAAGAGACTCGCTGCAAGTGGCTTGCATTTGTTTGCCTAAGAAAGTCACTCGGTCATTGGTTGCAATCCCACGAGTATTTTCAAAGCATTGAAGCGTAACGACTTCTCCCTCAATGCGCAATACCGATGCATAAGTGCTTGTCCCATTGCTTTTGTGCACGCGAGCGAGTTCTCCCATGCTCACGCCATGGGCGATGACAGTGATCAAGTTTCCGCGCATGTCGACAATTCTGTCGTATACCTTTTTCATTGTCCTACCTTCGCTTCTAATTTCTTATCGATGTGATCAAATGCCTCTACATACTTCGCTGATTTAAAAGGCAAAAAGTTCATGTTTTTAATCGCATTTTGAAGTTCTAAGAAGAAACTGCGCGCAGAGTCTTGGGTTTCAAATGCAAAAGGCGTCTCAAAAATTCTACCGATCAAACTGAAAAGTGGAATTTGGCGCGTCAGAGGACAATAACTATCCTCCTTATCAAAGGCATTTTGCTGGAGATAACAAAATTCGAACAACTCCGATTTCAGATAGGTGATCATATCTTTCATCGAAATCCCTTCTTCGCCGACAACTTCCATCCGTTTGCCAATCTCATCCCCTTCTCTTAAGATTTTTGAAGCCATTTTCACTCTATCGCCCCATCCCTTAACTTTAAAATCGAGCTCCTGGCTGACATTTTCAATATACTTGCTCCAGGAAATGAGAGGATCAATAGCTGGATAGCGTCGCGCATCTGATCTCCCTCGGGAGAGACCGTGAAAAGCTCCTACGACAGCCAAGGTGGCCTGAGTGACAGGTTCTTCGAAGTTTCCCCCTGCAGGCGATACCGTACCGCCAATGGTCATCGAACCTTCTTTGCCATTCCTTAATGAGATCACTCCGGAGCGTTCATAAAAGGCGGCGATTCGCGAGCCTAAGTAAGCAGGGAATGCTTCTTCTCCAGGAATTTCTTCGAGGCGCCCGGACATTTCCCGCATCGCTTGGGCCCACCGAGAAGTAGAATCCGCTAAAAGAAGAATGTCGAGACCCATTTGGCGATAGTATTCGGCAATGGTTGCTCCCATGTAAATAGAAGCTTCCCTCGCAGCTACTGGCATAGACGATGTATTGCAGATCATCACCGTGCGATTCATCAACGCTTCATTTGTATGCGGATCGATCAGATGGGGAAGCGTGCGCAAAACCTCGACGACTTCGCCAGCGCGCTCTCCGCAAGCAACAATCACGACGATATCGACGGATGCATATTTAGCAAGGTGGTGCTGCAAAACGGTTTTTCCTGCGCCGAAGGGTCCAGGAGAGCAAAAAGTCCCTCCTTTTAAAACAGGAAATTGCGTATCGATGATCCGCATGCCGATATCCATCATCCGGCTGGCTTTGATCTTTTCCCCTTCGAAAAGAGGCATCTTGATTGCCCACTTCTGCATCATCATGATATTATGCTCAACACCTTTGCTGTCAACCACCCTTGCAACAACGGTATCAACAGTGTATGACCCCGGCTTAATTACCCAGTTGACCGTATATTCTCCAAAAAGGACAAAGGGCACCATGATCTCGTGATGAAACCGCCCTTCCATCGTATAGCCTAAGGAATCACCCCGGCGCACAATGTCCCCTACTTTAGCTGTAGGATGATAATCCCAATGGCGCACCCGATCCAGCGGCTGAATGTAGACGCCGCGCGACAGGAACAACCCTGTAGCATCGGCAACTTTTTCAAGAGGATTTTGCAAGCCATCGAAAATAGAAGTGAGAAGGCCGGGACCAAGCTCCGCTTCGAGTAGATGGGTTGTGAATTCTACAGATGTATTTAGGCGCACGCCTCGAGTATCCTCAAAGACCTGAATCTTGGCAGTATTCCCAACAATCTCAATCACCTCGGCCTTCAGTGAAATGCCTCCCCCGAGGCGAACCATACAAACCTCGCCTTGTTGGATATCCCCATGAAACTCGACATGTAGGAGATTGCCGAACGCTTTGAGGACTTTTCCTGTCGCTATTTGCTTAAGTGTCATTGAACTCATTGTTTAACCGCTTTTAAATGTATCTAAGATTATATTCCCCCTTTCCTCATCGAGTTCGACTAAGTCCTCGACAATCATCAGTTGGGCCATGTAACACAATATCTGGTCTATAGAAAAAAGTTTTCCCTCGGCGATTTCTCCAATTTTTTTAAAGCGATACTCGGCAAATGCCTTGTTTTCTTTCCAAGGATCTCCATGGCATGCTGTGATTAATTCTTTTAAGTCTGCATACTCAGGAGGTGGATCATAACTTTCAGAATCCTTCTGGGCAAGGATTTGCGAAACGAGAGGATCTGTGGGATCTTCAAACTGAAGCTCTCTCGCAACATCTCTCCCCAGTCTCTTTGCCCGAAGAGCTAGCAAGACGAGGCGACACTCGCGCTCAAAAGTGAGATAGGTGCGAAGAAACCCTTTTTGTTTGGCAATCTCTTCATTAAAATAGCGAGCGAGAAGGCCGGAAAAATTCTTGATTTTATCTGGAACTTTCTCAAATTGGTCAAGAAATTCAAAAACATAGTTTGGAAACGCTGCCTGAACGAGTAACGCTTCATCAAGTTCCTTTTCGTTGAGGTTACCCCGCGGATCTATGGGCTCCTCCATCATCAAGGCGCGAATATTACAGAGGTCGATAAAAAGACGAAGTACTTTCGTTTTTTCCAAATCCTTTTTGCTGAGGCTGATCGTCATTCGATTGATAAATTCATCAAACGTAATCTCAGGCCTATCGTGCATCGACAACGGCGGCAAAGAAGGAACAACAAAGTAATAATTCCGCATAAAAACACGCTTTGATCTAACAGTATGTTAATGGATTTTTGTTAATTGCTTTTTGCGCCCTTAATCAAAATAACAAAATCCATTAACACACTCTAAAAGTTTATATCGCAAAAGTCAGCTTGCGCCAAAAATCATTTCGCGGAAATCTTTGCGAATATAATTGGCGATCAGTTCCTTTAAGGCGGCGTCGGAAACATCGATAGTGATATTGTCTTTGTGCAATTTAACTTCGATCCCGCCGGTTTGTGATCCAATGAGGACGCTTTTTTCTTTCAGACGTTCTAAAATGCTATGAGCCAAAAGCTTGTTGACTGAAGCTGCCGGAATAGAAGCTGGAATGTGAACACTGAGCGGACCTTCGATTCCATCTTTCTCTATCCCCTTAACAAGAGTTTCGATCAATTGCGCTAGCATTTTAGGATCGGAAGTTTGCTGTGTGATTAGACGGCTCAATTCCTGATTAAATAACTTCTCCTCAATATTCTGCTTTAAAGAAGAAATCGCCTGCTTGCAAGCTTGGTTCAGAGAGGATTGGAAAACATTTTTTTGACGCTCAATATCTAAACGAGCTTCTTCTTTGAGTCTCTCTGCTTCCTTGTTTCCCGACGCAATAATTTGTTCAGCCTGTTCTTTGGCAGAGCGCACAATCTGCTCGGCTTCGTTAATTGCCGGATCTAAAGTCTCACGACGCAGAATATCACAGATTTTCTTAACTTTATCTTTTCCTGTTTCTGTTCCTTTCATGGCTGAATTTACTCCCATACATCTCTCATAAGTTATTTCCTTTATGCGAATATTTTTCAATGTAAAACTAACCGAAACAGAAATTAGACATCTTGCATTACCCTCTTTTTTTTGAAAAAAATCGATGATTTTCCGAATTTTCTTCTCCCTGTAAATATGTAGGTGAGCTGCTGTCCTATGCCCTGAGAGAGAGAAAGAAAAAATTGCAGAAAACTTCCCTTTTTGAGATAACCTATTGTTACTTTTTTACTTTATGCGAGGCAGACTTCTATGAAAACACTTATCTACTCACTTGCTATGCTCGCAATGACGTCGTCTGCGTTTTCAGATCAACTGGATAATTACACAAAAAATACCGACGCCTTGTGGAGAACAGGCTCAGGCGCTGAAGATGGAACTTTCACCGCGATCTCCACATCGATGTTCGGATGGGGAATCGCTCTTTCCGTCGGGATCGCTGTCCTAGCCTCTGTCCTCCATCAAAGCACCGCTAGCCATTCACACACGCACTGCGATTAAAAAATATGACTTGGAAATCATTAATCAAATGCTGCTTCATCGGGTGCATTCTTTCTGGCGCTGCTTTGCCGAGCGTGAGTGAAAATTTAAATTTAAGACCGACACAAAACCCTGATTCTAAATGCGCTCTAGAACATTCTTCCTCCTTGCTTTGCTTTTTTACACCGCCTCCAGGTTGGGAAATTGCTGATCCAAGAAGCCACTCTTCGCGTGTTAAAATGGCCTTTTTAAAAAGTTCCCACAGTGGGTTTTGCCCCTCGATCAATCTTGCGGTTGAAAAGACCGATGTGTCGCTGAGCGAATACCTCAAGGCAGTTAAAATCATTCACGAGAGAGACCGGAGCAATCATTGGAGAGCTTTAGGGAAGGTAAAGACAAATGCAGGTTTAGCTCAGCTCACAGAGATCGACTCAAAAACGGAATGGGGACCCGTCCGCATCCTTCAACTCATTTTTCTAAAAGATGGGTATGCTTACGTCGTCACCGCATCTGCTTTGCGAGATAATTTTTCCAATTACTACAAAGAAATTCAAACCGCCTTCCGATCACTGACCCTTTCCACAGATCTTCTTGGGAATATTCCCCAAACAGAAAGAAGAGAAATGCTCAAAACCAGACAGCACCAACTGATTCAAGCCGCAGAGGAAGCAATCTCAACGGCTAAGGAAAAGAAAAATCTTCTTGAGGACATCTCTTTTCAGGAAAAGCACTGGATTCCCTTTCAGCAATCGGTACTGAGCTCCTTCAATGACATGGGAGCTTTCTGGCAAATGCTCATCTTACAAAATGCCCAAGAAAAACTCCTCTCTCTAAGTATGTCAAACGTGTCTGAAAATCTGGATTTGGAACCATCTCAAAGCTCTGGACTCGAACAATCGAATTTAGCTCCTATTTCTCATGGCCCCAATGGTTCCCTCTTCTCTCTTAAAAGCGACTCCGACGGGCAATCTTCTGCGCATTATTTACCGCTTCTGGCGTTGGCAAACTTTCCCAGGTTTGAAGTGTCAGCAGCATACACCCGACGTTCACTCAAAACTATAGGAATTACTTAATGAAAAATTTAATCACTTCCTGCATTGCCATCTCTTCTATGGTTCTTGCTCCTGCTCTAAAAGCCGATGCTCCGTCTTTTGATTCTAAAGAAGCTATTGTTGTTGAAGAAGATGCATTGGCTTTGCAAAACACGTTTGAAGAAGAAGCTGTGGGGTTAGAAACACCCAGCTATGTCGAAGAAGAAGCAACTCTCCCCTCAGAAGAAACAGCAGATCCTAGCTTTGAATCTGAAGGAACCCCTGTTGGTGCAGGTTCCGATCAACAAAGCAACACTACAAAAAAGCGATACTGGCAAAACATTGCACTCGCTGTTGTCGCCGTCGCTGTAGCAATCACCGCACTAATTTTAGTCTCTAGCAATGATGGCCACCATGGACATAAGCATAAATAGACATCGACGAGACAGGCTGCGTGCAGCTTGTCTCGTCCTTCCTAAGGCAGTTCATTGATCTGCATTGCATTTTTTTTATTGCCCCTAATTTTTATCTCATGCAACAAGCAAACCCATTGGGTGTTTGATCAAGTCCATTCGGACAGCAAAGAATTTTGCTCTACAAAACTTTCCTACCGGTCAACAAACCCCATCTATGAAATCGACTTGGAATTTTTGAATACCCAAGAACATATGAATATTTACCTGAACATCCATTCTGTCCCGATCTATTCCCAAAAAACCGAACCAAATCAGATCCCGCTCAAAATAGAAATCGAAGAAAAAATCTTTCATTGCTTTGTTTATCGCCTATCGGGTGGACAACGTTTTTTGCTCACCCCTGAAATAGGCCTAACTCTTGTCGACGCTTTAAAAAACAATCGCGAAGTCACTATGACACTTGCCGAGTACCGCACCGTTTTTAAACCTGAGGACTTTTCTGATAAATTCGAAAAATTTCTCCATCCACTTGCCTTTCAAAATCCCTTTCACCTTCCTTTCTAATTTAGAAATTAGCTATTATTATACCGAACGTGATTGAAAATTTGGATTTAAGACCGAGCTAAAGCGCCGGAATTGGACGATCGAATCACGGGAGCTTCGCTTCGGTCCTAAACCAAATTTTCAGTCACGTTGGGTATAAGTAAAAAACATGAGGCCTCTACGATGAATAAACTGGATCAACTTAAAAAAATGACAACCATCGTCTCCGATTCTGGAGAATTTGGAGAAATCAAAAAATATCTTCCCACAGATGCCACGACCAATCCTTCTCTAATTTTGGCGGCGGCTTCCAAACCAGAATATCAATTCCTCATCGAACAAGCGATACAATGGGGAAAAAACAATGCAAAAAGTCCGAACTGTGTTATGGAAGCCATCGTTGACAAACTTTTTGTTAACTTCGGTCTGGAAATTCTAAAAATCATCCCCGGCAGAGTTTCTACAGAAGTGGACGCGCGTCTTTCTTTCGACGTTGAGGCAAGCGTAGAAAAAGCACGCCATCTTGTAGCTCTCTATGAAGCTTCCGGCATCGATCGAAAAAGAATCCTCATTAAACTCGCATCGACGTGGGAAGGCATTCAAGCAGCGCAGATTCTAGAAAAAGAAGGTATCCATTGCAACATGACACTCCTGTTCAGCATGGCACAAGCGATTGGCTGCGCTACAGCTAAAGCGACTCTGATTTCCCCTTTTGTCGGACGCATTCTGGATTGGTTCAAAAAAAATGAAGGAAAAGACTCTTACCCTCCTGCAAAAGATCCAGGGGTCCTCTCTGTTACCCAAATCTACAATTACTACAAAAAGATGGAAATCAAGACTCAGATCATGGGAGCGAGCTTCCGAAACACCGATGAGATTACAGAACTCGCGGGGTGCGATTTTCTAACAATCGCTCCTAAACTTCTTGAAGAACTTCAAGTTGCTGAAGGTGAAGTGCCAAAAAAATTAGATGCTGAAGCAGCCAAAAAAATGGACATTAAGCCAATTGTCTTGGATGAAAAAAGGTTCCGTTGGATGCTCAACGAAGACGCCATGGCTACGGATAAACTTGCTGAAGGGATTCGGAATTTTGCCAAAGATCTCCTCAAACTTGAAAAAATTATTGAGCAAAGAATTTCCTTTCACTAGACTCAACAGGATGAGTCGTCTATAGTTTGCAATCCAAACGATCTATAAAGTTATTTTTTATATGGGTGCCGTGCGAACTTTCGTTGCACGGCAATTTGAAAGAATGCCTTGTTAGGCGAGCTCGAGCAAACTTTTATTTTTCTTCTTCTTTCCACAGTTGCAATCCGCATAATGATCGCCTTTTTTTCCACATTTTCCACAAGAGACAGCGCCAGAAACGGGTTGGCTTTCAGATTCTTCTGCGATTTCAGCAGAGTCACCCGCCACATTCTCAGCCATTACCTTAACTTCATCTGTTGCATGCTGGCAATCATCAGCAAAGCCAATACTCATCGTAGAAATGAAAAGGGAGCTTAAAATGAGAATAGAATTTTTTTTGAATGACTTCATGAATGAATCTCCTTAAGGTTAGAGTTTGGGATGATTGGGATTG
Source organism: Chlamydiia bacterium (assembly GCA_021324995.1). Taxonomy (GTDB): domain Bacteria; phylum Chlamydiota; class Chlamydiia; order Chlamydiales; family Rhabdochlamydiaceae; genus CAJCIW01. The sequence goes on from JAJPIB010000013.1 coordinate 28,601, forward strand.
TATTCTAATAGAAAATTATTCGCAAACGATGTGATTGTTTACAAATAAAACACCCGGAAAAGACTTCCGGGTGTTGGTATTGAAAAGCATGTCTTAAGCAATTAATTGCTAAAGACGAATTGCAAATCTTCTTCGTTTTCACGATCCACAGACTTGGCGATGCGTTTGCGGTACTCTTCGTAGCCTGTACCTCCGGGAATAGAATGACCCATAATGATGTTCGACTTGAAATCGAGCAGGTAATCGGTCTTTCCTTCGCAAGCAGCATCTGTAAGGACGCGTGTTGTCTCCTGGAACGAAGCTGCAGAAATAAAGGAGTCTGTACCCAGGGAGGCCTTTGTGATTCCGAGGAGCACAGGAGCTGCTTGTGCAGGTCTGCCACCCTCTTCGATCGTCTTGCGGTTCATCCGATGGAATGCTCTCTTATCCACGTCTTCTCCATACAGAGATGTCGTATCGCCTGGCTCAGTGACGCGTACTTTCTGCAGCATTTGGCGAATGATAATCTCGATATGTTTATCGTTGATATCAACCCCTTGCAAGCGGTAGACCTCTTGAACTTGGTTAACGAGATACTTTTGGAGCTCGCGAACACCGCAGATATCAAGAATCTCTTGTGGAACGACAAGACCATCGGTGAGCTGCTGCCCTTTGATGACAAAGTCGCCGCGCTGAATGATTAAGTGCTTTGTCATCGGGATGAGGTGCTCCTCTTCCATGCCGGACTCTTCGTCACGAACAACAACAATGCGCTTATTCTTCTGTACACCGCGGAAATCTACCACGCCATCGATCTTCGCAATCTCGGCTGCATCCTTCGGACGTCTCGCTTCAAAAAGTTCGGCAACGCGCGGAAGACCACCCACAATATCCTTTGTTTTGATCGCGCCGCGAGGCAAACGAGCAAGGAGCATCCCTGCAGTCACTAGCTGACCTTCTACGACGGAGATATAAGCTCCAGATGGAATCGCGTAGGTACCTATGAGCTCTGCGCCTTCCTTATCCGCGTAGATCACAATCTGCGGGTGAAGCTCTCCTCGATGCTGCTTCACGATCAGCTCAGCCTGGCCTGTCTGCTTGTTGACTTCGCGTTGGGTAGAAATCCCTTCCACGAGGTCTTCGTACTTGACATAACCTGGACGCTCGCAAATGATCGGAACGTTGTGTTGTTCCCAATGCGCAATCTTTTGCCTTTTCTTAACGTGTGAACCGTCAGCCAAAAGGATGCGTGTCCCGAGCTCAATGGTAAAGCTTTGCAGCGGTTCTAGGGACTTCGTGCTAAGCAACTTTTTGTACTCTTCTAAGCTGCGGCCTTCATCGCGAACCACATGGAGCGTTCCGCTCTTGTTGAGGGCAAGCCAGATCCCCTCGTCATTCTGCACAGTGCGCAGATCCATATAGACGAGGATTCCTTCTTGTTCAGCAACAATCTCAGGCGTAATGCTTGCAGATGCAATACCACCCGTGTGGAATGTACGCATGGTAAGCTGAGTTCCCGGTTCTCCGATTGACTGAGCGGCAATAATACCGACAGCTTCACCTTGGCCAACAACGCTACCATTAGCGAGATTGATGCCATAGCATTTTGCACATACACCGCGCTTTGATTCGCAAGTGAGCGTCGAACGGATGCGCACACTATCGATCCCCGCATCATCCACAGCTTCTGCTTGGAGAACGTTGAGAATATCGCCCGCTTTAGCAAGCACCTTTGTACGGTCGCCAGGTAAGTATTGATCATCACAAACGGTACGACCAAAAATACGGTCTTTAAGAGGCAAGAGTTCTTCCTGACCTTGCTTAATCGCCGCAACATCGATCCCGTTGAGAGTGCCGCAATCTTCTTCAGTAATGATGACATCCTGAGAAACGTCGACAAGTCTTCGCGTGAGGTATCCCGAGTCAGCCGTTTTAAGAGCGGTATCCGCAAGACCTTTGCGCGCTCCGTGAGAAGAGATAAAGTACTCGAGAACGCTAAGACCTTCGCGGAAGTTAGCGGTAATCGGAGATTCAATGATCTCTCCCGATGGTTTTGCCATCAAGCCTCGAAGAGCGCCGAGCTGCTTAACCTGCGATTTGTTACCGCGGGCTCCAGAATCCATCATGAGATAGAGCGGATTGAGTTCGCCATCTCTCATTTCACTGACGAGCTTGAATAACTCTTCGGAAAGAAGGTCGGTCACTTCAGTCCAAATACTGATGATCTTTGACTTTCTTTCCCCTTCTGTGATGATACCGTCTTCGTATTGTTTGACGACGACTTCGATACGCTTATGCGCTGAGTCAATTACCTTTTGCTTATTTGGCGGTATACGGACATCGCAAACACCCATAGACAGCGCTGCGCGTGTCGAAGAAGCAAAGCCCAAATTCTTCAGATTGTCAAGGAAACGCACAGTGGCTTCCAAACCAACTTTCTTGTAAGTCTGAAGAACGAGTTCGCTCATCTTCTTTTTACGCAAAGAGTAATTCTGAAAACCGAGTTCCTTTGGGACAATCGTATTGAACAGAACACGTCCAGGAGTCGTTTCGATGATCCCACTTTCGAGCTTAAGCTTAATCTTCTCGTGCAGACGGATACCTCCGCCGAGATCGTCAGAGCGGCCTTCTTTACCTCTTTGTTCAAACCAGTTGTAGCTTCCTCCGGAACCTAATGCCATGAGGACTTCTTCCATGTTTTTGAACAGCTTCGTCTTTCTACCATGATCCTCTGCAATATAGTGAGGATCGAGCATCAGGTAGTATAGGCCCAGGATCATATCCTGGGAAGGAACCGCGGATGGTTTTCCAGATGAGGGCAGGAAAATGTTATCCGGCGCCATCATCAAAAGCTTTGCCTCGAGCTGAGCTTCGATTGAAAGAGGGATATGAACCGCCATCTGGTCACCGTCGAAGTCAGCGTTAAACGCTGTACAGACGAGCGGATGGATGCGGATTGCCTTACCTTCGATCAATGTCGGTTCAAACGCTTGAATACCCAAACGATGAAGCGTGGGAGCACGGTTTAACAGAATCGGATGCCCTTTAATGATTTCTTCAAGCACATCCCAAACTTCAGGAGCGCGTCTTTGAATCATTTTCTTGGCAGAACGAATGGTGTAAACATAGTTCAAATCTTTCAAACGCTTAACGATGAATGGCTCGAAAAGTTCAAGGGCCATTTGCTTCGGAAGACCGCACTGGTTAAACCGCAACTCAGGTCCTACAACGATCACAGAACGTCCCGAATAATCGACCCGTTTACCGAGAAGATTTTGCCGGAAGCGTCCCTGCTTTCCTTTGAGCATTTCTGAAAGAGACTTCAAAGGACGATTGCCCGCTCCCATGACAGGATGGCCATGGCGACCATTGTCAAACAAGGCATCCACAGCCTCTTGAAGCATTCTCTTTTCGTTGCGAACGATCACATCCGGCGTCTTGAGCTTGAGAATCGCTTTCAAACGGTTGTTCCGATTGATCACTCGTCTGTACAAGTCGTTCAAGTCGGATGTCGCAAAACGGCCGCCGTCTAAAGGAACGAGAGGACGCAAGTCGGGAGGAATGACCGGAACACATGACATGACCATCCAGTCAGAACGGTTCGGAGAGAACGTAAAGCTCTCCACGATCTTCAAGCGTTTTGCAAGCTTCATCCGCGCTTGCATCGATTTGGTTTTGCGCAGTTTGTCTTTCAATTCCACGACAAGCGCGGCCAAATCTTCTTTTTCTAGAATATCGCGGATCGCCTCGCCGCCCATTCTGGCGACAAACGCATCAGAACCCCATTTCTCTTGGGCTTCACGATATTCCGAATCAGAAAGCAGCTGCTTTCTTTCAAGAGTTGTGCGGCCTGGATCGACAACGACATACTCTTCATAATAAATTACGCGCTCAAGATCCATGGCGGACATCCCGAGAATATTGCCAATGCGCGATGGCATGGTTTTAAAGAACCAGATATGCACAACGGGCACGGCTAATTCTATATGAGCCATTCGCTCGCGACGCACTTTAGACACGGTAACTTCTACACCGCAGCGGTCACAAACAATTCCTTTGTGCTTAATCTTCTTATATTTTCCACAAGCGCATTCCCAATCGCGCGTCGGGCCAAAAATTTTCTCACAGAACAAACCGCCTTTTTCAGGCTTGAATGTCCGGTAGTTGATCGTCTCCGGCTTCTTGATTTCACCCCGTGACCATTCATTGCGAATGACATCGTCAGATGCAATCTTAATGGTCAACTTATCGAATTGGGTATCTTTGAACTCATCTTCTGACATGAAGCTATTCTCCCAGTTTATTCCGACGCGCTTTCAGTGCGTACATCTAAGCACAGGCCTTGCATTTCCTTAACAAGAACGTTGAAGGATTCAGGCGTACCTGCTGTTAACTGATTCTCCCCTTTTACGATGGATTCGTAAATACGGGTACGTCCGCCGACATCGTCAGATTTGACGGTAAGCATCTCTTGCAAGAGGTTTGCAGCGCCATAGGCTTCCAAGGCCCAAACCTCCATCTCTCCAAATCGCTGTCCACCCATCTGCGCTTTACCGCCGAGGGGCTGCTGCGTGACGAGAGAGTACGGTCCAATGGAGCGTGCATGGATCTTGTCTGCCACAAGATGGCTAAGCTTCAGGATGTAAATATAGCCGACGACAACCCGGTTTTCAAACCGCTGCCCCGTTCTACCATCGTATAAATAGCTCTTTCCATCTTCAGGCAACCCAAGCTCCTTCATCATTTCCCAAATACGTGACTCAGGGAAGCCTTCAAAGACCGGGCTCTTAACATAAATTCCTGCCTTTCTAGCGGCATAGCCGAGGTGCGTTTCGAGCAGCTGTCCCATGTTCATACGGGACGGTACACCGAGAGGATTCAGGATGATCTCAACAGTTTCCCCATTGCTTAAGTAGGGCATGTCTTGCTCAGGTACAACCTTGGATACAACCCCTTTGTTACCATGACGACCAGCCATCTTGTCACCCACCTGCAGCTTACGCTTAGAAGCTACATACACCTTGACCTGGCGGATAACGCCTGGATCAAGTTCGATGTCCCCCTTGCGGGTGAATTCGATCTCTGTTTTATGCTGAGTCTGTAAAGTCTGCATTGCCGTGTCGAATTCCCGCATCGCATCTTTCAGCGTGCTGTACACTTCTGCTTCGCCAATGATCAGATCTTCTGGCTTCTCAGACTCCAGGGTTTCCAACATATCTTGAGTAATGGCTTCGCCCTCTTTAACAATGATATCCCCTGACTTGCGGTGCATGATAGGAGCAGGTGCCACTTCACCAAGCAACAAAGCGCCAAGTTTTTCATGGAACTCGATCATGAGCTCCGCTTCTTTAGCCTTGAAGTCAGAATGAATATCTTTAATTCGGCTAGCTTCTTCAACGAGCTCATCATCCGTCTTTGAAAGCCTATCTCTGCGGCTAAACACCTTAACATCCATGACGACGCCTTCGGTACCCGGGGGTGCAGTTAAAGAGGCATCTTTGACGTCTGCGGCTTTTTCACCAAAAATGGCGCGAAGCAAGCGCTCTTCAGGAGCTAGTTCCGTTTCGGACTTAGGAGTGATCTTTCCTACAAGGATATCCCCTGGAGAAACTTCAGCTCCGATGCGGATAATGCCATCTTCTCCCAAGTTTGCGAGAGCCTCTTCTGATACGTTCGGAATATCTTTAGTGATTTCTTCCTTACCGAGCTTTGTATCGCGTGCGGTCAATTCAAATTCTTCAAGATAGATCGAAGTATAATAATCAAGCCTCAGCAACTTCTCAGAAATGATGATAGCGTCTTCGTAGTTGTATCCACACCACGGCATGAACGCAGCAAGTACATTCTTTCCAAGAGCCACTTCACCCTTATCTGTCGCAGGCCCGTCCGCAATTGCGTCACCCGCCTTAATTTCGTCGCCTACGTTGCAAAGAGGAGTCTGGTTGATACAAGTTCCCGCATTCGAGCGCATGAACTTTTTAAGCTGATACGTTTTTTTATCTAATGGGTTTGCTTTTGAAGCGATGAGAATTTTAAAACCATCGACGTATTCGACAATGCCATCTTCTTCAGCAACAGCGACAGCGCCTGAGTCGCGCGCTGAACGCATTTCGAGTCCAGTGCCCACAATTGGAGCATCTGTCTTGAGCAAAGGCACACCCTGACGTTGCATGTTCGAGCCCATCAAAGCGCGGTTAGCGTCGTCATGTTCAAGGAATGGAATCAATCCTGTGACAATCGACACGAGCTGCTTGGAGGAAACGTCCATGTGCGTGATCTTGCTCGTTTCAATTTTCAGCGATTCGCCATTAAACCGGGCCCAGCATTGTGGCTCGACAAACATATTATGTTCATCAAGAACAGCGGACGCCTGAGCAATCACGCAGTTCTCTTCCTGGTCTGCAGTCATGTATTCAATTTCTTCGGTGACGATTCCTTCGCGCACGATGCGATAAGGCGTTTCGATAAAGCCGAATTCGTTGATTTTGGCAAACGCTGAAAGAGATGTAATCAAACCGATATTTGGACCTTCAGGTGTTTCAATCGGGCAAATTCTTCCGTAATGGCTAGGATGCACGTCCCGCACTTCAAATCCTGCACGCTCTCTGTTTAGACCACCTGGCCCAAGAGAAGAAAGACGGCGTTTGTGCGTGAGTTCAGCTACAGGATTAGTTTGATCCATAAACTGCGAAAGTTGCGATCTACCGAAGAAGTCCTTCAAAACGCCAGCAAGACCTTTTGCAGAGACAACTTTTCCAGGCGTCAATGTATCAGAAGTGAAATCAAAGAGGTTCATGCGCTCCTTGATGATCTTTTCCATACGGGCAAGACCGATGCGGCACTGATTTTGAATCAACTCGCCGACAGAACGTACCCTACGGTTTCCAAGATGATCAATGTCATCGACATTTGCCATTTCATCACCGCGCTTGAGACGAAGAAGATATTTGATAGCTCCAATGACATCTTCTTTCCGCAGTGTGACAACATTGAGCTCTTCGTCTGTGATCTCATAACCAAGTTTTCTATTGAGTTTATAGCGCCCTACGCGACCTAAATTGTAACGTTTCGGGTCGAAGAATAAACGCATGATCGCAGATCTTGCATTTGAGAGGGTCGCTGGCTCGCCTGGACGAATTTTACGATAGAAATCCTTTAATGCCGATTCATAAGAATCGGTAGGATCTTTCGCAAGCATTTTGATAATAGGACTTGTCTCATCGGCATCCTCTGCGATACGTACGGTGGAAATATTGGCGTCGAGCATTCTTTTAAGCATCGCCGTCGTCAATTTTTCAGAGGCTTTACCAAAAGCTACGCCACTTTCTTCATCGATGACGTCTTCAGCCAAGATTTTACCAACAAGCTTGGGAAAATCTTTGTCAGAACGGATTTTAACTTTAATTGTGTTGAAAAACTCTTCAATAATATCCGCATCGGTCGAGTATCCAAGGGTACGAATAAATGAAGTTGCTAAGATTTTTCTTCGGCGCTTTTTGCGATCGATGTAAATGTAAATAAGATCGTTTGTATCGAATGCGCCTTCCAACCAGCTTCCTCTATAAGGAATAATGCGGAAGGAATAAATGGTAGATCCTTTCGTGTGGCGTTCTTGCTCAAAGGCAATCCCTGGAGAGCGATGTAGCTGGGAAACAATAACGCGTTCCGCGCCATTCACGATGAATGTTCCCTTTTCAGTCATTACAGGGATGGTTCCCATGTAGACTTCTTCTTCCTTAATCCCAGTCTCATCTGTCAGACGAAATTTTACTTTAAGTGTGACGTTATAGGTAATTCCGCGACGGATGCACTCTTCCGGAGTGTATTTGGGAACCCCAAGATTATAAGAGATGTATTCAAGTATTGTCTTTTCGTCATACGACTTGATAGGGAAAATCTCAGTAAACACCTCTTGCAAACCAAAATTCTCCCGTTCATGGGGGGTCTTGTCCAGTTGGAGAAATTGGTCGTAGGATTTGATCTGGATTTCAATGAGGTTCGGCAGATCGATAATTTCTTCTCTGCTGCGGAAACTCACCCTTTGAGGCGGCCTTTTTAACATCGAAACGGCTCCTAGGCTTAAAGCTTTGTATTATAGCGAGTTTTATACCCGCAAAGAACAATATCAGGCTATGATAACCTGCTTAAATTCTTAAAAAAAATAAAAATGACGAGCAGAAGTCATCATTTTAGACTTCTGCTCGCGAATTTTTAAGTTGCAAAGTTGATTAGAGACCTTTTACAGTCACTTTTCCACCAGCAGTGGAGATCTTCTTAGAAATCTCATCTGCTTCAGCTTTGCCACAAGACTCTTTCAAGACTTTGGGAGCGCCGTCAACGAGATCCTTAGCTTCTTTCAAGCCAAGTCCTGTGATCTCGCGAACAACTTTGATGACACTGATTTTCTTGTCATCAGGAGATGTTTCCAAAGTCACTTTGAATTCTGTAGACTCAGCTGCTGCTTCTGCTGCTGCAGGAGCTGCTGCCATCATCATTGGAGCTGCTGCTGCTGCTTTAACGCCCCACTTCTCTTCGAGAGCAGTCTTTAATTTTGCCATATCGAGTACGCTCAATTGGCTCAGTGTATCAACTAATGTATCAATATTTTGGGTAGACACGGTTAAACCTCTTTGATTAAATCTTGTTTAAATTTAAGTGTTATTTTCTTGGGACTTGTTTTCCAAGCAATGCATGACGGACGTAAGCAAAGCCTCAATAACCGCAAGCGTTTGCGAGAGCGGTGCTTCGAGCGTACCCAAAAATTGGGCGCGCATTTCATCTTTGCTTGGTAGTTTGGAGATCTGTTCAACATCTTTTGCTGAACATACGGAACCTTCAAACCTGCCTCCGATAACATCTAAAACTTCTTCGTTCTCTTTACAAAATTGAAATACAACTTTTGTCGTTTGAACAGGATCTTGGGTAGCAAAGACAACAGCGATGTGTCCTTGTAGCAGAGCAGGGTCTAAAACAACCCCGGCGTCTTGAGCCGCTTTAACAAGCACTCGTTTTTTTACAACTTCTAGAGATCCACCAGTTGCCGCAAGGCTATTGCGAAACTTAGCAGAAGTATTAGGCTCTAAACGTTTGTAGCTAGCGAGTACAATAGCTTTGGAGTCGACAATCCTTTCCTTTATATCGTCGAGAAGTAATTGCTTTTCCTGTCTCATATTACTCTTTAGCTCCTTGAATTTCCGTAATCCCTTGCATATCAATCTTCATTCCAGGTCCCATTGTGGATGACATAGAGAAGGATCTCAAAAAGACCCCTTTCGCCGTCGCTGGTTTGGCTCGGATGATCGCAGAGAGGATCGCGACAACATTCTCTTTGAGCTTGGCAGGTTGAAAGGAAAGTTTACCAGCAGCGACGTTAATCACGCCATGCTTATCTGACTTGAACTCAATCTTACCCGCTTTGAGCTCAGCAATTGCTTTAGCTACATCAGCAGTCACTGTCCCTGCTTTCGGCGTCGGCATTAACCCACGAGGTCCGAGGACTTTAGCGAGTTTTCCAAGATCCCGCATCATGTCAGGGGTTGCAACAACAGCATCAAAATCGAGCCAGCCCGACTTGATTTTTTCAAAGAGTTCTTCATTCCCAGCAAAATCTGCGCCTGCGTCTAACGCTTCTTGAATTTTTTCGCCTTTGGCGAAAACAACGATGACGACGCGCTTTCCTGTACCATTCGGTAATAGTACAGTGCCGCGCACAAGCTGCTCAGATTTTTGGGCATCGACGCCTGTTTTAAGCGATAGTTCCACCGATTGGTCAAACTTGACCGGTGGACATTTTTTCAAAATTTCGATAGCCTGCTCGACAGAATATGTCTTAGATATATCCACCAGCTTGTCTATCTCCCGAAATCTTTTGCTTCGATGCATTCTGATTTCCTTTATAATTGGGGTTTTATTTCACCCATTTTAGTCGGTGTTAAAAGAGCCGACCTCTCTTTCTACTAAACAACTTTGTTTCAAAAATATACCGCACGTAATTCAAAAAATTGTTTTTCCAACGCCTGGAAGGCTCTAAATCAGCTTTGCCCGGCCCAATTTTTGAATTTCAGTCGATCACATCGCAAAACTTAAGCGAGATGTTCTCGCTGTCGTTATACCGAGAGTCCTGACGTAAGGTCGCAAAAATACATCGATTTTTTGACGACACAGTTTCGCGATTTCCTCTTTTAATCCTCGATAATGTCCACACCCATGGAACGCGCAGTACCCATCACTAGCTGCATTGCTGCTTCTTCAGAAGAAGCGCGCATGTCAGGTAGTTTATTTTTAACAATTTTTCGCACCTGAGATTTCTTCAACTTGCCTACTTTTTCTCTGTTAGGAACCTTTGATCCTTTCTCAATGTTTAATTCTTTAAGGATCATGCGAGAAACAGGAGGCTGCTTTGTAATGAATGTGAACGACTTATCCTGATAGACTGTAATTTCTACAGGAAGGATATCCCCCACCTGACTTTGCGTCTTGGCATTAAACTCTTTGCAGAATCCCATGATGTTGATTCCAGCACCTCCAAGCGCAGGACCGATGGGCGGCGCTGGGTTTGCCTTACCTGCAGAAATCTGCAGCTTAATCATCTTAACTACTTTCTTTGCCATTATTTAATTCCTCAAATCCACGTTATTTCCCCACAAGAGGCAAAGGGGACCTTAATTCTACTTAAATCGAGCGCTAAAAGCATCCAATTCAGCGCTCGCTTTTGAAATTTTAACTCACTTCTGATTCATTTGGCACGAGCTCTACTTGCCAAAACTCAAGATCGTCGACGCGCGTTTCGCGACCAAAAATGGAAACCAGAACACTAAGACGTCCTTTGTCGTGGAATACTTCTTGAACTGTTCCGACAAAATTGACAAAGACACCATCATTGATTTTAACTTTTTCGCCTGGCGCGATGTTATGTTTCTGAACAACCCCTTTCTTCTTCTCTTCGAGGTCTTGCAAGATAACATCAACCTCACTTTGCGCTAAGGGCAAGGGCTTATCGCCTCCTAAAAAGCCAAGAACACCATTTGTGTTCCGTACATACATCCAACTGTCGTCGGTAAGATTTAATTTGACTAGGATATATCCTGGCCACAGTTTTTTCTCGCTAACCTTTTGCTGGCCCTTTTTAACTTCCGCGACATTCTCAACAGGAACAAGCACGGAGTCAACCAAATCGGTCATCCCTTTGGATTCACGATTCTCTTCAATTGCCTTCTTCACCTTTTTTTCCTGTCCGGAAACGACCTGGACGACGTACCACTTATGCATGATGCCCCAACCTGAATTAGCCAAAAATAAAATGCACTATAAGCGCTATAAAATCTAACGCCCCCTTGATCACGAGATCAACGAGGTATATTCCCAAACCAAAAAGAAAAATGGCACCAATCGCTACCTTAGTAGACAAGATAAGCTCAGTTTTTGTCGTCCAACTTACCTTTTTTAGTTCGTCCTTGAGGTCTTGAATGAAGACAAATACGCTTCTCTTCTTAGCAGTCTGTTTCACAGGCACTTCCGAAGAGAGTCGAGACTGATTTAACTTGGCTTCCATAGCGCACATAGGATCTTTCTTTAAGTTATTGTGTTATAATAACCCGGTCACTCTTCCTTTGAGCTGCGACAGGTAATTACTGCGCTTCATTCGTCACCAGGATTTCTTAAGTCTGGCTTTGCTTAAATGAAACTTACATCTTGCCTGTCTTGCTTTAGTTAAGGAAAGCAAGCTGAGTTATAGGAGCCTAATCGAGTGCGGAGGGATTCGAACCCCCGACCAGCGACTTTGGAGATCGCTGCTCTACCAACTGAGCTACACACCCACCAATTATGCTATGGCCAGTAACGGCCATAGCACGATCAAATTCCAAAAGTTATTTGATGATTTTTGAAACAGTCCCTGCACCGATCGTCTTACCGCCTTCACGGATAGCAAATCTCATTCCCTCTTCCATCGCAATCGGATGGATGAGTTCCGCTTCTAGTTCGACATTATCGCCTGGCATTACCATCTCAGTTCCTTCCGGAAGAGTTACCGTGCCAGTAACATCTGTTGTACGGAAATAAAACTGCGGACGATAGCCAGAGAAGAATGGCTTATGACGCCCCCCTTCTTCTTTTGTCAGGATGTAAATAGTTCCCTTGAACTTTGTGTGCGGCTTCTGTGAGCCTGGTGCCACAAGCACCATTCCGCGCTCGAGATCTTTTTTCTCCACACCGCGGAGAAGGATACCTACGTTTTCACCAGCAGAAGCTTCATCAAGAAGCTTGTTGAACATCTCTAGTCCAGTTACGACAGTTTCACGTGTGTCGCGGATACCGACGATTTGCAACTTATCGTTAACTTTGACACGACCTCTTTCGATACGGCCTGTAGCTACAGTACCGCGACCAGAAATAGAGAAAACGTCCTCGATAGGCATCAAGAATGGCTTATCTGTCTCACGTGTTGGTGTTGGGATTTTCTCGTCAACGGTTGCCATCAACTTCTTGATCGCTTCTACGTACTTGGGGTCGCCTTCGAGAGCTTTTAAAGCAGAACCGCGAATAATAGGAACATCTTTATAACCTTTTGCTTCAAGAAGCTCTTGAAGCTCCATTTCAACGAGGTCAACGAGATCTTCGTCGCCTGCGCCAATCATATCCATCTTGTTCAAGAAGACGACAATCGCAGGAACGCCAACTTGGCGAGCGAGAAGGATATGCTCTTTTGTTTGTGGCATCGCACCATCTGTCGCAGCAACAACTAGAATCGCTCCGTCCATCTGGGCAGCACCTGTAATCATGTTTTTGACGTAGTCAGCGTGACCTGGACAGTCGACGTGTGCATAGTGACGGTTCTCTGTTTCATACTCAACGTGCGTAGAATTGATCGTAATGCCGCGCGCTTTTTCTTCTGGTGTATTGTCGATAGACGCGTAGTCGCGAAATTTTGACTTACCGCTTTCTGCCAATACTTTTGTAATCGCAGCTGTTAATGATGTTTTACCATGGTCAACGTGTCCAATTGTTCCAATGTTGACGTGAGGTTTGTTCCTCTGAAATTGCTCTTTTGCCATGATTACCTCCGTTGGCTCCGTACTATTTTTTTCATTTTTTGTTCTTTTGCCCAGAAAAGGAATCGAACCTTCGACCTTTTGCTTACCATGCAAATGCTCTACCACTGAGCTATCTGGGCGATCACTAAACGCTTAGCCGCAACTGCTACTTTCGACATCTTTAAAGGACGCTAAACGGACTTAAACCCTTCAAATGCTATAGCCCTTTCAACATTTACTTCGCCAGCTATGCTCCATCTTTGAGCAAACTGCTGATGCGCAGAGCTCTACTTCAGGTCGAAAGCAGCAAATTTTATTCTCCAAGATAAATAAATTCAACCTCAATTATCGCTTGAGTTGTATTTTTTGAATTTTTCGACTCGCCGCGCTTACCTTTGACGATAAGTAATCCGTGCCTTAGTCAAATCATATGGCGACATTTCGACGGTGACAACGTCTCCGACGAGTACACGAATGTTGCGCATCCGCATTTTTCCACAAAGATGGGCATGAACGCGCATCCCATTTTCGAGAACGACCCGAAAGGTCATGTTGGGAAGGAGTTCTTCAACTGTCCCATCAATTTTTAACGTATCTTCTTTTGGCATAATGTTTCGGTATAAAATAAAAACAGGATCATCAAACTAGATTTCCCTCAAATTGTCAATCCTATTATAATAGTGCCGTCACCGGAAATCTTGAACCGCAGTTTACGATACCCATGAATAAAGATCTTTTCACCGCGTCATGTTTAGCTAAGCAGCTTAAAACTAAAGAGTTATTTACAAATTGCTCTACTCCTCAAATGAAATATGAAAAAATCATTGAATTGGGACGCGGCCTCTCTAACTACCCTGACGAACTCAAAACGGAGTGCAGGCTTGTCAGTGGCTGCCAAAGCCAGATGTATCTTTACTCTTCTTTTTTTGAAGGAAAAATGCAATTTAGGGCTTATTCTGAAGCGCTAATTTCAGCTGGACTGGCTGCGCTGTTACTAGCAGTCTATCACGATGAACCTCCAGAAGTTATCTTAAGCTGCCAGCCCCTGTTTTTAGAAGATCTAGGCATTCATGGGAGTTTATCTCCTAGCCGCTCTAACGGACTTTCAAGCCTTTTTTTACGCATGAAAATGGAATCCACTAAATACTTAAATTTACAAAAACAAAACTTTATTTAAATGGCAATTAATTCCATTTTTCCATAGTTTAAATAGCTGTTGTTATTAACAATAGGTGCTCTATGACTTCTACGACTCTCAACTCGCGACCTTCTGCTACACAACTCATTGGTTCTCTCATAGCTAACGACAAATCCCTCCTTTCAGACAGCATTCGAGATCTTGATCCAAGCAAAGTTTGCACTTATAAAACGCATTCCACACTTTGGATGATCGCCGCCGGCGTAACCTTTGTCGCCTTTACCGCTCTTGCTTCCAGCACTTTTTTTTATGCGGGTATGTTTCTGCCGACTTACGTCCCTTTTGTAGGAATCGGGGCTCTTCTTCTTGCCATGCCTGTTGCAAACCTTGTCAAAAACTTTCTCGAATACTCAGAAGTCTCTCGCAAGGAAGGGATCAAGTACTCTAAGCTTCAAACAAATTTTGAAAAAATAAATGCTAAATCCGTACAACTTCTACAAAACGATCTCGCTGCTAGAGGGATTGTTTGGCATCAAATTCCTAGTATTCAACGAACAAATCCAGAATCGTTATCTAAGTTGAATCCCATTCTTGCTCGCGCGCAATATCTTGATGAAAAAATGCAAGAGGAGCTTTTGCTAAAACAAAATTTGACTCAGCAAGCAAGGGATCTCGCCAGTGCAAATTTTTCTGAAAATCGCCAAAAAGTTTATGATTTACGAAGCGCGGCTCTCTTTGCTGAAGATAGAGCTTTACAAACTAAAGTCAGCGCTGCTTTCGCTAATGCTGTTCTTCGCAATCCAAATTACAAAGGCGATTTAGATGACATCGCCACACTCACAAATGTTGGCTATCATGAGCGTGTTTTGGGAGAAGCGCTCAATGAGCCTACAGCTATTTCAGAGTTCATTAAATTTAAAAATCGTAATTTCACCCCTATCACCCACGCAGACGTTAAAAGAATGACTGTAGCTGAGTTAGGACAACGTCTTTTCGCTGCGATCCCATAGTTTTCTTGACTCCTCATTCTTGAGGAGTTGCAGTTATACCTAGCGCGACCGAAAATTTGATTTAGGACCGCAGCGAAATCTACAGCAGTTGTCCATAAAAACAACCCAAAACTCAGATTACTAGCAATAGAGCCTAGGTTTGATCGTCAACCCTGGGGCGTTGACTCGACTGTAATAAAAAAAACTTTATTGAAATAGGTTCACAGCTTAAATTGACTTTTTATATTAAAAACGATATAATACAAACACGAATCAACAAAAGTGATTTATTATGTCTATTTCTATTTTACATAATTCACAAAGTGCCCCTCTTTACCTTGATCTATGTAAAAGTGAGCTTGACCCTTCTTTAGCGATGATTTATTCTAAAGAATCTGAGCTGGAAGCTAACCTGGCTTTAGTCTACTGTGTAGCTTTTCCGATTATTATTGCCACTAGCCTAGCCATTACTGCTACTTTTGCCCCTGTTTTTTTAATTGTAACCGGTTTCACCGCCCTCCTGCTTATCTATCCCTTAAAAGAAATCTATTCAAATACGGCTATCAATGCCGAACTTAAAGAAGCACGCTTTCGTCAATTAAAATCGCTTCAAAAGCATTACGAAAGTCTGGCGCAAGCTACCCCAGCTCAGATCCAACAAATGCTCAAGGAAAAAGGCATCGACTTTGTCATTGGGATGGGCCAAAATGACCCCCAACTGACAACCCTTAAACCCATGCTGGCCCGCTATCTCTTTTGGGAAGAACGCATTACTGAGCTTAAGAAATCCCAAGAAAAAAAGTTACGCCGAGCAGAAACTCTCACTACTGAAAATGCAGAGCAAAACAAAATCGCTATTTCAAACTTGCAACGCGATGCGCTTAACATAGAAAGTCAGCTTGTCACTGCAAAGGTAAAATGTGCCTTTGTAAATGCCGCATTATTCCATCCCACATGCAAAGGCTGCTTGGAAAATATAGGGACTTTCTCTACTCTTTCTGGAGAAGAACGCGCAATCGCGCTCGGAGCGAAAGCCTCTAAAGCAAATGACTTTTTTCTGTTTAATCAACCCCATCTTTCTGCTATTACTTTTGAAGATGCCAAAAGATGTACAATTAGACAATTGGGCATGCGACTTTACCCTCATATCCAACGTTAAACGAGTCGATGATGCGAAGACAGAAACTCATTTCTAAAGAGCAATTTGAAAGTATCCTTGCACAAGGAGAACAGGCTTTTAACCTCGTCGGCTACATTCCCTTTGTCTCGATAATTTCGGCATCCGTCCGTTCTGTAGGCGGACTCCTGCAGATGACTTTGGGATTTTGCTTTGCTTTGGGATATTTTTGTGTTTTTTTCTACAAAAAATCCCGTAATATTAAGCATTTTTTCTATCTCAAGACAAGTTTTATTTATGCCTTGCATGGAATTGCTAACTTTTTTCGCGCCAAAATTGAGGCAATTCCTTGCTTAAGCTTGCTGTTTTGCCTTCCCTATGACCGCTATTTCAAAAAGCGATTCAAGTATACCACAGAGACCCTTCCTAAGAAGGAAGCAGACATTGAGACAATCGAAATTTAGGTTAAAAACCTGAGTTTTGGGTTGGTTTTATGGAGAATTGCTGTAGATTTCGAGACAAATTTTGCACATTTTGGCACGTTCAATAGCTGAAAGCACTATGGACGTGCCAAAATGTGCAAAATTTGTCCGAAAGATGCAGTAAGTCTCTATGA
>JAJPIB010000008.1 GCA_021324995.1 Chlamydiia bacterium
CCGGGCGATGGCACAACGACAGGTATGGACGCGGGCATCATTTTGCAAGATGGCCAAAAGCTCTTTGGCTCCGGTATTGCTCATCAGATCAAAACAACGAAAGGCAAGATAATCATTCCTGCTTTCACTAAGACAGCTCCAACCATTACAAATTTGACAGGCGCCAATGTTGTCTTTGCTGCCCCTAACAATGATAATAATGAAATTTCTGGAATGAATATCTTTGTTCCTTCCTTGAACGGTGTGGGCATTAAAGCGGGACTGATCTCAAAGATATTTATCCATAGAAATACAATCTTTGGAATCGCTGGCTCGAATGGTATTACAGTATTTCCATCCCATAAAGCGATCATTAAACAGAACCAGTTGATAACACCCACTTTTGGATCCACAGTGAATGGAATTCTTATAGGTTTACAGGATAACGAAACTACGAATGTACTCATTTCTCAAAATAGCATCAGTGGATATGCCACAAGCATTGCATTAATACCTAATTCAACTCCTGATGTTCCCGCGGGAACCGTCGTCGTTTCGCAAAATTCATTCTCAGATTTTGGTGTCAGGGGTATAGATACATTCGGCTCGTTCGGCTTAGTTTCAGTTGACATTTCGCAAAATAGTTTCAATACTGCTGCAGGAGATTTTGTGATTCACATCCCCATCAACTTGCCGCATTCAGGAGCTGTGACTATCCAAGAGAATAATATCGTCTCGACATCGAGTGTTGCATCTACGGGGATTTTTGTAGATTTAGGAACAGGTTCTGAAAGCTTATTACTTAAGAATAATAAAGTTGTCGCAGCTCCAACGGCGGGCTCCATCGGAATCAGCGCCCGATCCATTTCTGATGGCACACTCTGTACGAGTATCATAGGCAATCAAGTAACGCTTTCCTCACCCACTGGGACTACGGGTATGAGGATTGCAACAACAGGAACAGGCGTGGTTAATATCGACAATCTTACTGCGGATCAAGCACCTTCCGTCTCCATTAGCGGAAATGTCAACTTTGTTTCTCCAGGTACGTGTGGCTTAACTCCCTAAAAATAAGACGGGTCGAGACTGCCCATTTCTTCTTCGGTGAGCTCGTCTTCTTCCTCAAAGATAAACTGCTCGTTCTCCGCTAAGGGCTCGGATAGTTTGGCTTGAGGAAGAGGTCTTTCTTCCTTTTCTTTGGTATTTCTTCCTTTGAGGAAGAATTGGATCGGCGATCCTAAGAAACCGTAAGTTTCGCGGAACTGATTGATCAGATATTTTTTATAGGTTTCTGCCATCAGACTAGGCTTATTGACAAAGATAACAAAGCGTGGCGGCTGGACATCGACTTGGGCCAGGTAAAAGATTCGCAGGCGTTTGCCCCCTTCTAGCATCGGAGGATGGTATTTCTGCACCGCTTTTTCAACAAATTTATTGAGCTGGCCGGTAGTAACGCGGCGGTTTTGCTGAATGTGAACTTCTTTAACAGCGGGGAAAAGCTGGTCGAGGTTTCTTCCCGTTTTTCCTGAGACAAAGAGAATAGGGCAATGGTTGAGAAACGGGGTATCGATCTCAAAGCTTTTGCGGCAGTGTTCCATGCGGAACCCTTTGACCAGGTCCCACTTGTTGAACAAAAGAATGCATCCTTTTCCTTGAGCTTCGATATCTCTGGCAATGCGCTTTTCTTGCGTGGTTATCCCGCGATCTGCATCGACGATCAGAACGCAGACATCGGCGCGTTCAATAGCCCTTTCCGTGCGCACTGCAGCGAACTTATCGACCGCCTCGTGCTCTGCGGTTTTTCGGCGGATACCTGCAGTGTCGATCAGTGTATAGTGGTCTTCTCCACACAACACTTCCACATCGATGCTGTCTCGTGTCGTGCCTGCAATTGGACTGACGACGCAACGGTCTTCGTCGAGCAAATAATTGACAATCGTCGATTTGCCTACATTGGCTCTTCCAATGATCGCGACATGGGTCGTCGCTTTCTTCGTTTCCGCTTCTTCCGGAATATCCATCCCTTTAAAGGCTTCTTCGAGAAGCTCCGCGATATGGAAGCCTTGCGTCGCAGAAACACCAATGATGCTGCTGATTCCTAGGGAATAAAACGGATACAAAAGATCAAGCCTCGAAAAATCATCGACTTTATTGACAGCTAAAACAATGCGCTTGCCTGTGCGCAAAATGAGCCGCGAAACAAACTCGTCGAGCGTCGTCACCCCGACTGTGACATCGACGACGAGGACGATGACGTCCGCTTCTTCGATCGCAATCTCAGCTTGGCGGCGGATCTCTTCTTGAAAGAGAACTTCCGTTTGAGGGTTGATTCCACCCGTGTCAATCACCTCAAAAGCCCTACCAAAGCAGTCTGCTTCTGCGTAAAGGCGGTCTCTTGTGACGCCTTCAGCTTCATCGACGATCGCAATCTTTTTTTTGGCGATCCGATTAAATAGCGCCGATTTACCGACGTTGGGTCTTCCCACTAGGGCAAGTTTCAGGGTGCGCTTTTTGCTCATAATTTCTTTAAAACAATAAATAAACAGCTATCATACTTCATCTACAATTAAAATACCATTCGGATCCTATGCTCTGCAGGGCACAGGACATTATAAAATTTTATAAAATATTATAATGTCTTGTGCCTTGCTATGCTCTGGGATTAATTAAAAATTTATTTTATAAGGAATCGGTTTGGACATCTTGGTTGATGAGGCTAAGGAGATGAATGAGCTCCTCTCGGTTGAGCCCCTTGATCTGATCTTGATCATCGAATCCAAGGACACCTTCGGCAAGGGTTAACTTCTTTTCAATTAACTTATGGATATGTTCTTCGATGGTTCCTTTTGTAACGAGCTTGAACACCTGTACTCCTCGATTCTGGCCGATGCGATGTACCCTATCGGTGGCCTGATTTTCTTTGGCGGGATTCCACCATCTGTCGTAGTGGATTACCACAGACGCCGAGACGAGGTCGACTCCGACACCGACTGCTTGCAGGGATGCCAGAAAAACTTCGCACTTAGGATCGTTTTTAAAAAGCTCTAACTGCTCTTTACGATTGCGTGTGGAACCGCGTATCCCTGCATAACCGATCTTTTGCTCTTTCAAGTAAGCTTCGATCATGTCGAGCATATCAAGGTATTGCGAAAAGACGACAACTTTTTGTCCGCTGTCGCGAATTTCTTGGAGCAGCTCGATGAAAAGATCCCATTTTCCCGACTTGTGTTTCTGGAATTCGCTGTACTGTTTGTTGACTAGGCAAGGGTGGTCGCAGATTTGCTTTAGGGAAGACAGCAAAGAAAACACATGAATATAAGGAACAGTCTTTGCGCTGTTCTCAAGATCCTGCATCAATGCATCTTTGTGCAACAAGAAGGTTTTATTGTAGAGCTCTCTCTGTTCTTCAGAAAGATCGCAATAGGATATTTCTTCAATTTTTTCGGGAAGTTCTAGCAACACTTCAGATTTTTTGCGCCGGAGAATAAAAGGCCGCGTTAATTTGGATAAAAGGAGCTTTTTGTCGGGGTCCTGATTTTTCTCAATCGGATTGACAAAGAGTTCCTTAAAGTGCGCTTCTTGCGGCATATACCCCGGTAAAACGACGTCAAAAAGCGCTTTGAGTTCGAGCAGCCGATTTTCAATCGGCGTTCCGGATAATCCTAGACGCATCCTTGCTTTGATTTTCCTCAAGGCTTTATGCGTTTGAGATTGCGAATTCTTGGCAATCTGCAATTCATCAAAAATTGCAATTTCGAATTCAATTTGAGACAGCGCTTTTTTTTCGCTGCGCAATGTTCCGTAAGAGGTGACAAGAATTTCTGCTGTCTCCTCAAAGTGCGCTAATTTTCGGCTAATCCCGTAAAAAACCAAAACGCGCACAGTGGGCAAAAAGTTCTTCAGCAGTTCTTCCCAGTGATAAATCACTGAGGTGGGGCAAACCACAAGAATTTTACCACTCAAGGCTTTTTGAAAATTTGGACTAGCGGAATCCAAATCTTTAACGAAATGCAGCTCTTTCCAATGGTTTTGCGCAGCTGCAATGAGGCCCATTGCCTGATGGGTTTTCCCCAATCCCATTTCGTCACAAAGCAAACCCGACAACCCGTGCAAATACAAGAACCATAGCCAACGCACGCCTGTTTCCTGATAAGAGCGCAGATCGCTTTTTAAGCCGGTTAAATCGATCGGCTGATCAGTTTGAAGCAAATAGAGCTTCTCCATCAGCGCTCGGGTTTCTTTTTCTTCCGACGTTCGGCCTTGGGGCTGCTTTAAATCCTCGATTGCAGAGAGACGCAGCCATTCCATGGTCGTGAGTCGCAATTGCCTCCCCTCTTTGAGCCAGCGCTTTTTTGGGATATTTTTTAACCAGTTAAAGCGTGGATGTTTGAGCAAAAGCAATCCCGCTGGAGAAAAGAGATAGCGCTTATTTTCCTGGACTGCTTTCCAAAGGGTAAAAAGATCTACTCTTCCGAGTTCTGTTTCATACATGCCTTCGAATAGCCACTCTGTCGCTTTTCTTCGGCTACTTTTGCGTAAGCGCAGCGTCTTTAAAATTAATTCCCTGGGTTTTTTCAATTCTTTGACAAGAGAAAAAATACAATTGAGAGTATCGAGTTCATGAAGGACAAAATAGGATTCGTCCACGAAAGGAATCACTTTTTCCTTGAGATATTCACTAGGCACTCTTTTTTCATGCGGAATCTCACAAAAACCTTCCCCTTCGACATAAGTGTATTCACCAAAGATTTGAACTTGCTCGGGACGGTAGGAAGGAAGGATTTGCACGTGTGGGCGCACAACAACGCGATGATCTGTATTTAGAAAAATTTCCAGACCGCTTTTTTCTAAAGGGCATTTTTCTGAAAAAAATCCTTTGAGCCCTTCGAGTTCTTCTCGGTTTTCGCGAATAAAGGAAGGGATTTCCTGATTCGCGACAACAGTACCGGGTCGAATACGTGCATTCCCTCGCCCGACTTTTTTTGCGAAAAATCCCTTCCCTTTAAGATAAAGCCATTCTCCAAAGTCGATGATCTCTTCCGAGCTACCCATCATTTCGATAGAGGCATCGAAGAGCAAAGCGTCATCTTTTGTCATCTTAAAATAAAGTTGGGATTCAATCGTGAACACATGAGTTTGAAATCCTTCGAATCCTCCAAGCCAAACGCGGTGTCGATTGATAAAATCGTTCATTTGCTGGCGTGGGATCACTTTTTCTACGCCCTCGAACAGGAGATTATCAAGCGCATAAAATCCCTTTCCTTCGAGAAAGACCCAAGGACCGAAGTACGCAGAATGAGGCCTTTGCAGGTCCCCTTTCTCAAACACATAGCATGCGATGTGCAAATTTTCTTCCGAATCAAAATGCACAGTATACTGCGCCTTGACCTCGGTTAAATGGATTTTTGTTCCAACCAGATACTTTTGCAGAATGAGTGGATATTTATGTAAAACGGAACCGATCCTCTCTTGCGGGATCTCATCTTGCTTGAAAATGGGATCAATTCGCCGCGGAAAAAATCCTCGTTCAGCAATAAATACCCACTGTCCCACGTCGATTCCTTGTGATTCTTCTATTGGTAGCGAGTCTTGAAGACTCTGTGAAAGCATCGTTTTCTCTATTTGCAAAACGCGTCTTTCGACGTCGTAGCGAATCGCCTTGATTTTGTAATCTTGAAACTCGTGGACTGGCAGCGGAGAATCCACGCTACTAAGAGAGGGAATAAGTTGAGGCCAATTCGCTTCAGCAATATAAAAACTGATCGCAAGTGAGGAAAAACGGATATGAACCCACTGCGGCAACGCATTCTCATGCTTTTCGAAACGGATCCCATATTTCTCTTCGTCTTCCTGCATCGCCATCATCCATTTTGCCAGGTCCGACCAAAAAGAAAGCTCATACTGCAGCGAATGACTGGGACGGCCTTCTTTCCAAAGCGAAATTTCTTCGAGAGGAAGATTTGAAAATTTAAGCGAAGTTTCTTCAGTTTCGATCACCCGGTGAAAAAGGATGTCTTTAAGACGTTTTTTGCCTTTAGGATTCAAACCTTTTACGACAAACAGCAACTTTCCCGTCGCTGATTTTGCTTCATATCCGCCATCGTTTTCTTTCATCACGGAAGCTTCATAACCATGTCTGCGACTGGCGAGCAGACAAAGATGGTTCCAGAGCGAGTGCCGGAATCGGACGTGCAGCGGAAGAGGGAAGTCGTTAAATATTTTTTGATAAGCAGCGGCGAGATGACAGCACGTTTTTTTCTTTTCCGCTTCAGCGCAGCTGCAAAAAAAGTCGAGGGAATTGCCTTCATCATCCAGTTGAAGAAATGGCCAATACTGCTCTTTTTTTTTCAGATCAGAGATTTCTACCTGGTAGGTTCCTTCAGAAAATAGTACCTGCCCGACTTTGCCACTTTTGAGCAAAGCTTCTCCGTCCGCGCGATCTTTTTTTGAGAATGGGGAGGCTTCCATAAAACCTTAAAATAAAAAAAACAGGAAGGAGCAAATACCCACATGAGTCCTTGTTCACAGGATGCCCTCATCCCATTAACTTTTCAACGAGAAAGACGGATGATTCAGAGCACAGGACATTATAAAATTTTATAAAAACTTAAGCACTGCCTCTTTTTCACAAGTCGGGAGTCAAGGAGAGCACTTCGTGTCTCTCTTAGGCCCACCAGCTAGCCCCCTTGAGACTCACCTCGCGTTGCCAAATCGCGTGCTCGGAGGCGAGGCGTATAAAATACTGCCTCGCTAAGCCCTTTCGGACTTCTTCTGCGCAAGGGGCGAGAACTATTGATTGGTATAGTATCCATGCTGATTAAGATGGCTCAGAAGCAGCATTAATCGGGCAGGGGCACGGGCAAGGAAATGAATTATGCAAGACGTCTAATTTTTAAAAGTGATATCCAAATAATAGCCGAAGGCCATAAATGTTTTGAACTTGGGAAAAGTCAAGCTTGAGAAAATAAGGTTCTAGTTGAATATCCCATCTTTTATGTGATCCCGGATACCATATTAAAGGAACCCCGAGCTCTCCACCCCACTGACCATGATGATTCGAACGTTTTATCCTGAGAAATTTGAATTTGTCGTTAGTGTAAATCGAAGCAAATATTTTTGCATTCAAACCAACATTGAAAGCTCGTGAAACCTCATACAATGACCGAACTCCTCCACCTAGATACGACATTCCTCCGTCAATATAGTGATCATGACATCCATTTCCATATACATACGCCCCATTGCAAAAATAAGATGTTGCCAACCAGCGATCCGTCATTAAAGTATATCCGAATCTAAGTTCAAAGTTCACAAATCCTGTTGTTCCATGATTTCTAGGTACGTGAAATCGTTTAAAGGTTTCGTGAAACCCATGTATACCTGCTGCACCCATGAGATCTATTCCAAAGTAAAAAGCATTAGGTTTTAGATATTCGTAACCTAATCTTAAACCCATAAAAAATTTGGTTCCATGTATTCCTACATCTTTAAAGTTAGTATCTAAATCAAACGCAAAAATTTCCGGCCCAAAATAGAGATGGTTTGGATTTTTTTTGAAGGTTGAAATCGTAGGTATGGACCGTTCATTTCCAAATAGAGTAGATGCAAAAGCTATTATATAAATAATAATGAATGCAATTTTATTTCCCATGACGACCGCACTATTTAACTAGTTGTTATATCTTTGGTTATAATAATTCTTGAATTCTTCATAACTTAAATTATAATTTCCTTCATTTTGCCATTCATTATAAGCTTTCTTGATATCATTAATTCCTCTACAAACCTTATAAAGATTGTATACCCAATCTGCGAATTCTGTTGTCCATTTTCTTAATCTTTTCCAAAAAGACTTACACTGATTGAATGAAAATTGATTCTGATTTTCCTTAAAGACGAATCCTTCATTCTCAAAAAAACAGGATTGAGCAAATTCGAAAGGTGGAAGCAATTGATTTTCCATATCTTCAATTAATGAAAACAGCAACTCCCTTACCTGAATTGAAGGAGATAGAACCGCTAAATTTCTTAAAAAGGAAATAATCATTTTGGATTTTTCATTTTCCTCCTCAGATAAGATCCGATATCCTTCTCTTTCATCATTATCCTCATTTATTCGGAGAAATAATGACCCTATAGATTGTCGACATTGATCTCCGAAACCTAAACAGTCATAGGCAATAATTTTTGCTAAAGTTGATTAGAAAATTTATGGGATGATGGAAATCACCAGTTTGATCAAGAATAGCTTTAGCGTTCTCAAATTCATCCAATGCGCGCAATGGTTCTTGTGTAAATAAATGATCATTTCCATTTGCGATATGAAACAATGCCTCGTTTTCACAATCCACTAAGTGGTTATCGTATTCTTCAGCAAAAATTGAGCAGTTGATAATTATAAATGCGAGCATCCATCTGATCATGCACCCTCCACAAAAATTTAAACAGGATTTAAATCTGCGAGGCAATGAAAAGTCAAGTTAAAAGTAGTAACCTGAGTTTTGGGTTGGTTTTATGGAGAATTGCTGTGGATTTCGAGACAAATTTTGCACATTTTGGCACGTTCAATAGCTGAAAGCACTATGGACGTGCCAAAATGTGCAAAATTTGTCCGAAAGATGCAGTAAGTCTCTATGA
>JAJPIB010000009.1 GCA_021324995.1 Chlamydiia bacterium
CATCAAACAGGGTCTTATTGCTCGAATAATGCCCCTGTTTGATGGATCAAAAAATGGTCGTGTTAAAACCAAAATTCTATAGCCCATTGAAACGTCACCAGTATATAGTGCTTCCACTGGAAACTTGGAGTTTTTGCTTCGTCAGCTTGGCAGCCAATTTTTGATCTTCACTCGTGCCTTTTTTCTCCGGCAATGGTCACTCGCTCCCGACACAAAAATTTGCGCGGCTTCCTTGCAAACTTCTCCAGCTTTCAAGTGTCAACAGGATAGATCCTAAAGAAAAAATCATCAAAAATCGAAATAACAAAATCCATTAACGCACCCTTAGCGAAAACTGGATTATCTGTTGCTTGCTTGTTTATGTTTGGGTAGCAGAGTGGTGAGTAGGATTGCAACAATACAGCTGCCCAAGAGAAACTGGAAAGAAGCTTCATAGCCAGCCAAGAAGGCATTGTTAATCCATGGAAGAATCGAGGCATTTGGTCCCAGGAGTTGTTCCACGGCGGAGGGATTAGAAAGGAGTGAATCGAAGTTTGTTTCTAACTTAGAGCTATTGAGACTAGAACTGATGAGATCGATGTGAGGCTGAAGGTGAGTTTGCTGGGCAGTCCGAAAAAAAACACCAGCAAGCGCAAGAGAGAGAATAGCGCCAAGTTCCTGAAGCGTTGTGAACATTCCAGATGCGATTCCTGCAATGTGATGGGGAATTGAAGAAAGGGAGCTTGAGATGGAAGGACCCCACGTCAAAACCCAGCCCAGGCCAATCGCAAGGAAGCCGAAGCCGAGTGACCAGTAGTTTGGAATGATAAACGCTTGAAGAAAAAACCCTATGAGAAAGAAAGCATAGCCTATGAGCATGAGAGGTTTTGCTCCCCATTTATGGTACCATTTACCGACGATTACTGAGAAGAAAAAGACAGGTAATGTAATAAGAAGAAGGCAAAATCCTGTTTCAAGGGGTGAAAATTGAAGCATGTTTTGTAGGTAGAGAGGAATGGTAAAGACTGAAACCCAAAGAAAACCGATAGTACACCCATTCGGAATCGCACTAAATAAGAAAGAGCGGTTGGAAAAGAGATCGGGGCGGAAGAGAGGCTTTTTGGTTTTTCGCTCCAATAAAACAAAAACAGCGAGGCTGATCAGCCATACTGTGAAAATCGTTATGATCAAAGGTGAGGTCCAGCCCCAAGTTGGACCTTGCATGATGCCTATGACCAGTGATCCCACGATGACAGCTAGTAAGCCCACGCCAATCCAGTCACAATGAGGTTTCTGAAACTCAGTTTCTCTGTCTACGAAGAAATACACGGTAGTGATAGCAATAGCGATGAGCGGAATGTTAATCCAATAGATCCAATGCCAATTCAGCCAATTAAGAATCAAGCCACTTACAATCGGACCACAGGCTAAAGACAGCGATGCAAAGATTGACCAGAGGGCAACTGCTTTTCCTTTTTGATGTTCAGGGAATTGATGGACGAGTAGAGCCTGAGAAAGCGGCAGGATCATCGATCCAGCCAATCCGAATAGACCCATGCAAGCAATGAGAAATTCTATCCGTTTGGCAAAGCCACCAACCACAGAAGCAAGAAAAGCAATAACTAGGCCGTAAAGAAAAAGCTTTTTTCTCCCATAGGCATCCCCTAGCTTACCCATTGTCAAAAGGGGAACACATATGAAGATACCAAAACAGTTCATCATCCACTGCAGTTGCAACACAGAAGCAAAAAGATCTTTTTGGATGGAGGCGAGAGCTGTATTCACAAGGGACCAAATCATTCCCAATATAATGACGCCCAGGCCAATTCCCGTAATAGCGAGTGCTTTTTTTGAGGTAGTTCCCATATTTTTGAATCGTATCAAAAAGGATGATTGGTAACTATTATTTTTCCTTCTGAGACATGCACATTGACAATGGATCTCTTGGTCTAATCTTATTGAGGGGTTTTACCGATTTTAAATACTGAGACAGTAGCTCTTATTGCAGAAAAAGAGTGAGTTGGGAAAAAAAGAAGGCGGAAATATTCTCATTTCTGAGAATACGTCCGCCGATATGCCCAGAATAGGACTCGAACCTACATACCTTGCGATACCAGAACCTAAATCTGGCGTGTCTACCAATTCCACCATCTGGGCAAAGAGGGGAGGGCCTTTTAAAAACTGCAAAATTTAAAGGGTTGTTCTCCTTTTGTCAATAGAAGTTTAGATCAAAGATTTTTATGGGCCTCTCGCGCTGCTCGCATTTCAGGAGCAGCAGTGGCTTTCACTAGCATATTGTGAAGCATAGCAGGAATCGTTTTTTCGACGTTCTTGATCTCAATGCCAAGGGAAACGGGTTGGGAATCATTGTTAAGAATTTGATCTAATTTGAATAGAAAATCTTTTTCTTCATCAAATACATGAGCAAGACCGTGCTTTTTGGCAAAGTCCATGTTGACTTTTTCCCAAGGCATTTGTTTTGCAAACCCAATAAGCCTCAAGCATTTATCAATAGCTGTGATCCAAAAGTGTTGAAACCCTTGAGAGAACAAACTTGAGCGCACATCGTCGACCAGCACTCGAGTGCCTCTCGCAAAAGATTCAAAGATCGTCCCCCCCCCCGCTTTTCCGACGAGGGCGCCTCCATAGGAGGCCATTGACAATAGCTCTTCCATTTTTTCTTCGTGATAGGAAAGAGCGATTGTCATGGGAAGTTTTGTGTGTGGCGCGACGTCTTGTTCGAGGTAGCGCTTAAACTCTTTGTTAGTTCCTCCGCAGATCACGACAACATGGATTGGAATGTCTCTAGGTTCGGAGGTGGCATACTTCTTGGCGAGCATTTCGGCGTAAGGAGAGAAAGCGCCATTTTTACCACTTGTGATAACGACAACTTTTTTATTGGAGTCGATGCCCCATTTCGATTTAAATTCCTGAATGTTTTGAAACGAACGGGTATGTGTGAAGGCGTGGCGGATGGGGGGGCCGCTGACAAACCTCTGTTCTTGAGTCGTCGTATGTAAAATGGGGTTGATCGCTTCCTGAGTATCGAAAGGGATAGCGATTCTGAAGTGATTAAAGTCCGTAGGTTTGTTTCGACTTTCAAGAGTTGTGTCGACATCTGTCGCTACATGCATGTAGGGAATGCCCAAGACTTTACACGCCTCAATAATTGCCTCGTGGTTCGTTCGATTTGTGGTGATCACCGAATCGGGATTAAGCTTCAAAAGATAATCCAAAACGATCTTGAATTCGTTTTGGGTATATCCGAAAGGAGAGAATAGCTTCGACTGCACCCACAGGATGAAGTTGATGAAGGCAAAGGCTCTTTCTTTAAGCAATCCTTCATAAAGCGTTACTGAAGACCAATTGGTTCCCAACCAACGTGTGAGAAAGAAGTTGCGGAGGGGATCTTCGGGCATCATTAGCTCGGGAAGGTCGACGGTCAGTGGGTGGTAGCCCAGAGAAGAAAGATTATTGGCAATCCCTCGAGATACTTCAATATGTCCGCCACCCCATTTAGCACCAAAGATAGCGACCGTTTTTTTTTGGTTTTCTTGAAAGTCGGTCAGGGAAGTTCCTCGCTGTTGTAATTGCTGAGCGGAAAAAACGGGTGCGGGTTTTAGATCGACAAGAGAAGTGGGGTTGAATGGCCAGGAAGCTAGTTTATTTTGGCTTGCAGGAGACTGGACTTGGCATGCGCAAAGGGAATGCGCATACTGATTCTGTGCCCTGTTAAATGCGTGATTGATCGCTTGCCACTCTGTCCGCATTTTTCCTGTCAAAGCAGAAAAACGGGTCGGGGAACATGCGGGCATATTTTTGCTATCTCCCAAGAGATAGATACAACCGTTGTAGCTCTTTTTACATTTTTCGCTGAGGGCGAGAAGTGTCATCCCTTGTGTGTTTTCTAAACTTTGTTTAAGTGTAGTAACGCGAGCGAGACAGCTTTTGTAGTAATTCTCTGTTTTTAACCACAAATAAGCTTGGTTTAAGAACCCTTCACCATAGTACGGAGAAAGGTAAGAACCCAAGTCTTTCCAACAGATGCCCTCTAGACCTGGAAATTTTTCCATTTCAGTAATCAAAGAAGTAAATAGATTGCGGAACTGTTCAGGAGTCAATGTATCAAAAGAAGTAATTAGTGAAGAAATTTGTTGTTGAGCCGCTCTTGGACAATCAAAACGGGAACGAATTTGTACCAGGTATTCTTTCAGAAATTGCTTTCGTACTTGGTTTTGAAGCTTCATTTCTTCCTGGATGACGAGATGAGTAGAAATCCTGACGAGCTTATTCGAATAACTTACAGGAAGCTCAAAGTGAAAAGCGGGATCCGGAGTGCGCGCATCATGGGTCTCAGAGATTTTCCCATAGAGCATCACAACGTAAAGATATCTAAATACGCCTAGAAAATCCTTTGAATTCAGCTTTTCATGGAGAAAATTAAAGCAGGCTTCGCCGATTTTTTCTTTTTGTTTAAGCTCGAAAAGAACAGAACGCGTCGTATGTGTAATAAAGGCAGTGTCATGCAAATTGTTTTTTAAGAGCAATGCAATGCGAGAAGGGAAAAAATCATCCATTTGAAGCTGGTTGAGATAAATCACTTCAGCAGAAGTCGCTCGCTCATTTGTTGATATACGATCGTAGCGTGAGAGGTCGGAGACCGCTCCAAGATGCTGGTTAAAATTAATGAGTACTGGGTGTTCGAAAACTTGAGCGATTCTGGCTTGAGTTTCTGTCATTTTCTCGCCTTGAATTTTTTTCCCAATGCAGCATAACAGCTCATCTCAATTTTATCACATTGAAATGGAGCTAAAAAGTACTTTGCGTTATCCTTCTCCGCTTCAGTTTGCAATGAGCGGTATTTATGCCTACTTCAATAACGCAAAGCGGCTCAAGGCCTTCTGAATTCATTTCAATCCATTCCGTTACTGAATTATCCTCAAATCTCTACGTTGAAAAAGACAGTCTTTGTGTCGGAGGATGGAAAAACGCACTGCAGCGCTTTTTTATTCCCGGCTACGCTACTTTTCAAGATGCCAAAGTCAGTGAATTTTTCATGACTTTTTTCAAAAGCTTTTTTTCGAAGCGTCTCAACCAAGCAGAAACAGAAAAGATCCAAAGAATGCTCGCTTTGGCTGAGCAACATGTCATTCGCGGAAAAGGATATTTTTACGGACAAACTCAGGATACGTGCAGACTTGGGCATTACATCTTAGCGGCACGCCGACAGATTAATCAGTTCCAGCCGGACAGCTCAGAAGGATCTTTAGAGAAGAAATGTAAGTCAGATAACAAAGCTTTGCTCGCTAAATGGACAAAACTAGGCTTTGGGGAAAAAGCGTTCTTGCAATGCCCTGACCTCGTCGATTTTGTGTTTAAGTCTTTTCTACATCGCCACATCACGCATCCTTATTATAATCATAAAATAGAGATGAAGCCCATTGGCGTTTGGAGGGGAGGACAGGTCGTTACTGAGGATCGGCCACATCTCCTTGTTGACGGCTGTTTTACTGCCTGGTCTCAGATAAGCGACAAGATCAAGCTAGATGCTGATGAAAGACTTTATTCGATAGAAAATCGAAAGAAAAAGTATTGGATGTATCTCGACACAGGGCTTACCCAATGGGATAAGCACAACTTTGACACGCCACGCCACCTGTTTAAGTTGAATCGACCTCCGCTTGCATCAAGGATTGAAATCATTACAACCCATGCACACAAGGAGGATTGGCATTTGGGCGACCGGTTTCTCAAAGGGACACGCCATGCCTTTTTCCGAATCGTCCCTGGCTTAGGCTATTCTATGCGTAATCCCCATTCTAAGTTAGAAGATGGCTCTGTGTACAGCTTAGGCTGGGGAGCGAGATGGCGAGACTTTTCCCTTCTCCAGCCTTTATCTACACTACGCGGAAAGTGGGTTTGTCCTGACGGTTTTGAATTCCTTAAGGAAGATTTTTGCATCACTCCTATTGATATCTCTGACGAAAAAATGATCAAGCTTTTCGAAATTGTGAGGAAGAGAAGCAAAGAGGATTATCCCTTTAATGTGGTGAACGCAAACTGCTGTGGCGGCACAGCTGACGTGCTGCGGGAAGCAGGCATAGTGGATTTATGCACAAAAAATCATTTCGCTTTCATGATCTATAAGTTTCTATTTCCCAAAACAATTCGCTATGGATTAGGCAAGAGTGGAAAGTTTTTTGAAACGATCACGCCTACCATTTTGACGAGCGTTTTCCACCATGCAGCCCGAGTTGTTCACTCTGTGGTTTGGGCGCCTTTTTTCACGCTTCTTGGGGCCTGGAGAATAAATCTCACTTATGAAGTGGAAAATGGACCAAGGGCTGTTGCAACAAATCAGATCAAAGCAATTTTTTCCAACGTTTTTGATTTTTTTAGTCCCCAGAAGATGGAATTTGATCTGACTAAAAATGTGTATAAATGGCAAAAAAAGCAAACTAATACCTATTTTGAAAATCACAATTAAGAGGTTACATGGGCGTCCAAGCTTGCAATTTTCTATCCCTATTTCAATGGTGCTTTCGCAGTAAGATTCCAGCATCTCCTCCGGCTATTGTCTATCCGAGCAAGGTTATCGACTGGGTCCAAAAATTCGATGAGAGTTTTCCACGGCTTGAAAAAATCACAAAGAATGGTCTGTATTCCTTAATGGATAAGGAAATGCAGAGTTTGGGACCTCTTCTAAAAGAAGGTCAATTCATCTGCAACTCGCAGCCCGATTTCCCTCAAACTGCAGCGATGATCGACCAACTTTTCAGGCCTCGCCTTTCCAGACTAACAATGGCTTGTCAAGCCGCGCAAAAAAAGGTTTCCGACAACGCTATGGTCAAAGAACAAGATGAAAAAATGGAAAAGATATGGGAGGCACTAGGGCTGCCCAAATCTATTCTAGAAAGCCACGCCGATTGTGCGCGATTTTTGATGGATAGTAGGCTGGCCTTTAAGATCGTGGGATACCGCGAAACATGCGGTGATGCAGATGCTCACGATGTAAAAATCGATGGAGATGGTCATCCCCTGATCAAGATTCAGGGAGCCTTTAAGCGGTGGGAATTGATTAAGCGGCAGCTTATTTATGACGAAAAAAGCGATAAGATCCTTTCCATTTCTTATCCCGGTTCTATTTCCCAAAGCTGGAGCTACTTGTATCCCTGTGGTTTAGAACCGAAAGATCGGCTGAATCACCATAGAGTTGTTCCTATTTACAAAATCTCTGCCAGTGAGCGCAATCGTCTTCTTGCTCATGCGCAGACATTTTATGATACAAATGCCGAAGTCGATAGGGGAATTCCTAAAGACTGGGTCATCCAGTTCCACACCTCGCCAAGACGTCAATTTGTCTCCTCAATCCCTCCGCTTCCTAACAACCCACTGCTCGACAATGTCGTACGAAATCTTAACACGCATATCGTGATGCGCCTCATAGCTCCGAATGGAGATGTCTACTCAGTTGGCCTGGAAATGCCGATGGATTCTCAAAACTTTTTATGGGAGAATGGACTTGCTAAGTTTCTCGGGACTGTCACAGCACAAGTGAATAAAACCGGAGATTACGAAGAATTCAGACCTCATTCAGGGCGCCTCGTCACAAGCATCCCCCTTTCTTCGCAGAGAGCAGACAATATCATCGAGTTCTTCAATGCTGTAGGTGATGTTCGCTTCAATTTCTTAAGACAAAATTGTTCGAATTTAATGGGTATCGTTTCAAAAATGGCTGGATATGACATTCCCATGCTGACTACAGTCAAAGAGACCTTGTTTGACATGCTTCCCGATATCAAATATATCCCAGTGATTGGGCCGGCTGCGCATAAAGTGAACCAAGCGTTTTGCAAGGCTGCTTTGGGCATTTCTGCGATAACTCCACGGCGTATTACCGATGGAGTGACTTCCGTTTCAGACGCTGTCTTTTTTATCCCGCGCAAATTAGCCACATTATCTGTCAATTTGATGATCAAGCATTTCGGCGGCGCCACAATGCTGCATGCGCTTCCAGACAATACGGAAGAAGAAGATCTTTATGATGCAGGACGTTTTCTTAATTTTTCCCGTTTGATTAAAAACTGGCAGGATTTGTTTAAAGAACAGACCCAAGAAGTCTATCACTCTAAATATTTTGTCGATTGGCAAAAGCAGCAAAAATCGACAGTGGTTCATCCGAAGACAGATCGGCCCAGATTGGCCATTGTTCCGCCTCAATAAAATCATTTCAAAAACCTGGTTTGGAACCAAACCAGGTTTTTAGCTAGCAGAGCTGAGTTCCTCGTCATAGTCATAGACGGGATGAATTTCGAACCCCGATTGTCGCACGGAAAAGATCACTTGGGCGATAGGTTCCCATTTCGCATCTTTGTCGATATGAAGCAGGACTTTTGTCTTTTCTTTTTCTTTAGGTAAAAGACCCAGATCGAGCTGTTTTTTTAACTCGCTTTGGATTCCTTTTACACCATCAATCAGATATTCATTAAATTCGGTGATCCACTTGTACTGTCCTTCTTGGTTCACGCTGAGATTGACGATGTAGTAATCATTTTGTCCGATGAAAGGGGAACTTTCGGAGGCGGGCTGTACCTTAACGAGCTTGATCTCATTGTCGTAGAGGGCAGCTTTTGTCACAGCAAGGGTGGCAAAAACAGCAATGATGAGAAAGAGGAAGTCGACCATGGGTGCCAGGTTGACGCTGCCAAAGCGCTTGATTTCTTCTTCAGGAATAATGCTCATGTCTTACCCCTTATGAATAGAAGTTCTGTCATCGATGAGAACAGCCAAGCTTTGTGCCTCGTTTTCCACTTGAGAAAGTGCAGTGACAAGGCGATATTTTGCTGTAGAATGCAGAATAAGCGCTAAGATGGCGACAATGATCCCAGCAACAGTCGTCCCAACGGAAACCCCAAGTCCGTCGAAGAGAGTGGAGATGCTCTCCATCGAGCGGTTTACATCGTAGAATGCATAAAACATCCCCAGGACAGTGCCCAGAAGCCCAAGCATTGGAGCGATGATCGCAATGTCATTGAGAAGACCTATTTTTTGCCAGAAAGAAGTCGTGGAGCGCTTGCCCTCCGCCTTCATCGCTTCAATCATGACCGGAAGGCCATGGCGGCGCGAGTGGATGCCGCTCGAAAGCATTTTACAAAACACCCCTTTTTTTTCTTCGCAAAGAGAAAGGACGTCGTCGAAGTGATTGCTGTTGAGCTTATTTTGCACATTTTTGACAAAAGTGGTTGAAATGCGTGTCGACGAACGCATGGAATAGACGGAATAAAGCCAGATAAATACGGAAAAGACAGACATCGCCAAAAGAAGCGAATAGATCACAGGAGCCCCAGAAAATGCCTGTTGCAAATCAACGGATATTGACTGAGAACCTGAAGTTTTTTCGTTAGATGTTACCTTAGGGATATTGAAAGTCGCCTGCTGTTGAAACTCTTCTTCAGACCAAGCTGTTTGCTTGGAATCCACTTCAGTTTCTAATGCGGAGAGGGGAAGAATATCGGCTTCTTTTTCCACCGCAGGTGCGTAGTCGTTGATGATAGGAAGGGCATCGGCTTCTGCCTTAAGATCAATCGCGACTTGCGTCTCAAAAGTTTCTATTGCGATTGGGTCGCTCTCTAAAATGCCAAGATTTTCCGGCGCGACTAACTCCTCCTCTATCGCTACAAAGGGCTCTTCATGCAGCTCTAGGATCGGAGAGACTTCCGTTTCGACTAGAGCAGTAGCCTGCAGATTCTCTGACATTTCTGGTAAAGAGGATAGCTCTTGGTCGAATTCTTCGAATTCCTGATCGAGCCTAGCCAGCTCTTCATCCAGCGGGCTAAGCGAAGTCGTATCGCTTTCAGAGCCCAATGCAGATAGAGCAGAAGGGAGCGCTTCTTCTATAAAAGAGTTTTCAGCGCTTATAGGAAGAAAATGGACCATAAGTCCTGCGAGGATGATGCTATGAAAATGTTTCATTGCAGATGTAACTCCATTCTATAGAAATTGATGACGTGTGGGTATAAATATTTAATTTTTAGATTAGCAAGAGCGATGAGAATTCTTCAAGAAGCAATTGTACTCTTAAGATAAGGATTTCGAAGAAAGCCTGCTCGGTGTAAAATCCTGATCCCTATGAGACCCAAAAATTTGAAATGTCCCTTTACGTGGAAGATGCGCCGGCCGATGATCCACGACCGCATTTTGTACGTCCCGGAGTACTACGATAAACATCATGAATTCGCCTTTCCCGGCTGGGAGAGTCCTGAAATTTTCGGGAGAAAAGCTCCTATCGAAGCGGAGTATTGTTCGGGAAATGGCGCGTGGGTTGCAGAAAAGGCCCTTGCTCATCCCGATCGGAATTGGGTGGCTGTCGAGCTTCAATTTGAAAGGGTGAGGAAAATTTGGTCGAAAATCCAGAATCTTGGATTGAAAAATTTATTTGTGGTATGCGGAGAGGGACTGACATTTACCAAATACTATGTCTCTTCAGGAAGCTTTTCCGCAACCTACGTCAATTTTCCAGATCCATGGCCTAAAGACAGGCATGCCAAAAAGAGACTGCTCCAGGAGCCGTTTTTTTCTGAAATTTCTCGAGCTTCTTCTCCAGGAGCGATCACAACTGTAGCCACGGATCACGCGGATTACGCGCGCCAGACCATTGAAGCTCTGCTTCAAAATCCATTATGGGTTCCCTGTTTTCCTTCTCCGCATTACATCACGGAGTATGAGGGTTATGGCGCCTCTTATTTTGAGGAGCTTTGGCGCACGCAAGGTGTTCCGCTTCACTACATTCAATTCGCAAACAGGGGAGTGCAATGAGCGAATCATTTGTCGCAGACCATCAGGGATTTTACCGCAACGAGATTCCCTTTTTCCCTCTTATCCAGGATGCTGCAGATCCTTTGCTTTCTTGGTCGAACACCATTGTCGTTCGCCTTCCTGCACTTCTTAGCGATGATCTCGATTGGGCTCAAGAGATGCAAATGGCAAAAGGTGCACTAGAAGCGGAAAAGAACATTCTTTGGGAGATCGACCTGGGACTGAGCACTTTCTCATTCCTTCCGAATGACACCGCTTCTTTTTATGCGTTTTCAGTTGCATTGGAGGAATTTTCCAAAAAAGTATGGCCTGAGTTTCAAGCGAAAACATTGGGTGTCGCTCTCTATCGCGGAAAATTCATCCCGCAGCAAAGCTTTCCGATAGCTTATTGGGAAAGCGCTTTCGCTGAAGCAAATACAACGGATTACGCTCTTTTTTGTGCGCAATTATTGTCGGAATATCTCCACCGCCTAGTTTCTTTTTTGCCCGATTCTGTTCTTCCGTTTGCGCTAATCGATATCTCGGGGATTGCATCACCGCTTAAGGCTGCTCAGTTTTTTTCTAAAGAGCGTTTTGAATACTTACACCTCGCATTAAAAGGTGCTTGCATTCCCTTTTCGGGAATTTGCTGGGAAGAAGGGAAATCAGGACAGGGGTGGCTTGGGCTAGAAGCGCGCGCTGCAGACAATTTGCCTGAGGTAACTTTAGGAGTTTATCTGCCGAAAGACGAGTACATCCACGCAGATTTAGTGGAAAAAATGGATCGCTTGATCGCAAGTTTGCAACAAAAAGCTGTCCCTTTTCGCATTGTTTGCGAAGAAAAGCTCACAGAACAGTGGGATGGATTGGACCGATTGATCGTCCCGTCTTCAGCGCTGAGTGTTCAAGGAAAGCGCAAGCTGCTCGGATTTATCGCTGCAGGGGGATCGATCTGTACCCTCGGCGACCCCATTGGGCTTCCCGATGAGGAATTCATAACTTTTTGATGTCGTGCAGATTCCTGTGCAGAGGTCTGCCCGGTTTAGTCTCTTCCAGAAAATGTTGAACAAAATGCTTTGTGAGAGAATTGACGATGGCGGGTTGGAATTGCACATCTGACTGAACGGGAATCCCCAACAAGGAAACTGCTTCAGACAGCCGCATCGCTTGGTAACTTTTCTCCTCGTCCTGATAGGGAAGCATTGTGTTTTCAAGATAGTGTTTTAAGGCATAAAGCGGATGATAGTGCTCAGTGGGACGCACCTTGGATGCAAATTGATGCAAATCGCGCAACCGGCCTAAAATATGCTCCGCACTTTTTTCCATGCAGAGGTCTTTGCCATGCTGGCTCATTTCCAAGAGATGCTCGGCACATGCTCGAATCTCTTGATGAAAAAGACTGTAGATGGGGGAATGCTTTCTCATGGAATTGCCTCCGCAGATCCCATCTATGACACATAAAATTTATTTATACAAGGTAAAGAAAGAGTGGGTAGAGAAAAGCTAATCGGAGCAGAGGGATTTGAACCCCCGACCCACTGCTCCCAAAGCAGTTGCGCTAGCCAAACTGCGCTATGCTCCGATTAGAGATGCAAGATCTTAGTTTATTGTCTAATTTAATGACAACAACTCAAATTAATTTTATATTTTATTTTTGTGCGAACGAGAGAAGATGCCGAGTGATTTCTTCCGGTTTTTCGGCAAGGGAGGCGTGGCCACATTCTTCAATCGCAGCAGATATCGAATTCTTAATTCCTGTCAGCAGAACTTCGTGTTGTTGCGGAAAGAGTGCGTCTTGTTGGCTGTAGAGCACAAGCGTCGGAGCCTGAATAGAAGAATGGTAATGGAGCGAAGAGCTGTCTTCGAGCATTGCTTTGATTTGGTTTAAAAGGGTAGAGGGGGGGAAGTGAGTCGCCATGGCCTGCAAGGTTTGGATGAGATGAGGATCACTCAGGCGTGAGGGATGGACGAGCATCTTTAAGTATTGTTGCATGATTTCTTCGACCCTGCCTCTTTTTAACGCCTGAGAAATTTGTGTTTGCATTTGTATCATTTGAGAGTCAAGTGTGGCCCAAGTATTGAGCAAAAGAAGCTTTGTCACTCTTTCATTGCCGAAAGCAGCTGCTGCTTGTGCAACCCAGCCACCCATCGAATGTCCAGCTAGAATAAAGCGCTTGGGGCTATGCTTAAGCAGATATTCTACCATTTCCTGTCGACTTGAG
Organism: Chlamydiia bacterium; assembly: GCA_021324995.1. Taxonomy (GTDB): domain Bacteria; phylum Chlamydiota; class Chlamydiia; order Chlamydiales; family Rhabdochlamydiaceae; genus CAJCIW01. The sequence goes on from JAJPIB010000009.1 coordinate 12,996, forward strand.
AAACGATCCATCACAAAAACGCGGACGTCGAAGGCGCCTTTCAAATTCTCAATTTGGTGCTTCCATACGCGCTCATCATTGGCAAATCCTGGAATTAAAATCAGCGTCTCAGACATTTTTATACCTGTAGCAAGCCTTTCTCATTGGTGAAAATACTTGTCGGGATGTTATATTTTATGCCATGTTATAGTCTAGTATAGAGTTTGTAATTTTTCAGCGGTTTCCTATGACTTCATTTCGTCACTTAAAATCAGTCATTCGTTTGAATGAGCTTGCTGAGGATCCGATTGACTTAACCCAAGAAGAGGTTATTACGCCTAAACGCATTGATGCCATGATTGCCGGCGCTTTAGGATTTCGGTTGTTTTACGCCATGGAACGCATCACAGAGATTTCTCTAACGGCTCTGTTTGAACTTGCCGAAGAAACGCATGCCATTAAAAAGATGGTGGATATGCAGGCAGGAGAAATCGTTAATTGCATCCATGGCTACGAGAGTGAAAAACGTCCTGCGCTTCATACTGCAACGCGCGATTTTTTCGAACAGCGCAACACTTCCGATCTAGCAAAAGAAGCGACAGAGTTGGCTTATAAAGAATGCGAGAAGCTGCGCGCTTTCTTAAACGAAATCGAAAAAAATGGTCAGTTCACCGACATGATTCAAATCGGGATTGGGGGATCTGACCTCGGCCCTAAAGCGGTTTACATGGCCTTAGAGGCTTTCCATAAGCCAGGTCGCCGTGTCCATTTCCTCTCTAATGTGGATCCTGACGATGGTTCTCATATCTTTCAACAAGTCGATTTGGAAAAGACGCTTGTCGTTGTCGTATCCAAGTCCGGAACCACCCTCGAGACTCTGACTAACGAGCAATTTGCTCGCGAAAAATTTAAAAAAGCAGGCATCAATCCCAAAAATCATTTTCTGGCTGTTACCGGTAAGGGGAGCCCGATGGATGACCCTCAGCAATACGCTGCTTCTTTTTACATTTGGGATTACATCGGTGGTCGCTATTCAGCGACATCGATGGTAGGAGGGGTGATCCTGGCTTTTGCTTTGGGAATGGACCGATTTTTAGAGTTTTTACGGGGAGCAAGTGCAATGGACAAAGTCGCTTTGCGCACGGATCCCAAGGCCAATCTTCCTTTACTCTCAGCGCTGTTAGGCATTTGGAATCGCAACTTCCTAGCGCTACCCACAGTCGCCGTGATTCCTTATTCACAGGCCCTTTCCCGTTTTCCTGCCCATTTACAGCAGCTTGATATGGAGTCCAATGGAAAAAGGATCGATAAGAAAGGCCATGTTGTCGATTTTGACACTGGGCCGATCATTTGGGGAGAGCCGGGAACAAATGGGCAGCATTCTTTTTATCAATCGATCCATCAAGGGACGACATGTGTTCCCTTAGAATTCATCGGTTTTCGCGAAAGTCAGTACCGCGACGATATCCTAGTCCAAGGGACTACTTGCCAGGAAAAGTTGCTTGCAAACCTTCTTGCTCAGTCGATCGCCTTAGCAATCGGCCAACAAAGCGACAATCCCAATCAATTTTTTCCAGGAAACCGCCCTAATCGTATTCTTTTCGCTCAGCGACTCGATCCGTATGCTATGGGAGCGCTTCTTGCCTATTATGAACATAAGGTAGCGTTTCAGGGGATGATTTGGAATATTAACTCCTTTGATCAAGAAGGAGTGCAGCTCGGCAAAAAGCTAGCGCTTAAGATTATCGCTCAGATTGCCGCATTGAAGCAAAATAAGCCGATCGACCCAAAAAGCTTTCCTCTTGGGGCGGCTTATCTCAAACACATCGAGGGCGGCTAAAAGATAATTCGCTTACCCAAATTCAGCGAACATCTCTAATGTTTCCTTTTTCGATCGTGAAGACTTGAAGAGGGGTTCCTTGGGCAAAATTTTTCTCCAGAGAAAGGGGAGAGGTAAGGAAAACTTGACTGAACTTGCTTAAATGAGATTTAAGCTGCATCTGACGCTCTTTGTCCAATTGAATCCCGAAATCATCGATTCCCAGCAACGGCGCATCGTCCAGAGTCGCCGCCATGCGCTCCCACTGCGCAAAGCGCAGGGAAGAGATGCAGCACCGCTTCTGCCCTTCGCTTGAAAACACTTTAGCCTGCTTGTCCGCAAGATGGATGAGCATGTCATCGCGGTGTGGACCTAATTGAGTCGACCCAAGGAGCATTTCTCTGGGACGATTTTTCTGCCATATCTTTTGGAAATGAGCAGCTAAGTCTTCGCACTGAGGCGGAGAAAAAGAGGAGGAGTAGTGGACATCGATCGAATCTAAACCGCGAGAAAGAATTTCCATCCATTTTGCAGAGGGCATTTTGAGCGAGGTAATTGCTTGGTTTCTTTTAACGACGAGATAGGTCGCAGACTGAGCCATCATTTGCTCCCAAGGTTCAATGGCGACAGCGCTTTTAGAGCGCAGGAGGTGGTTGCGCTGTTTCATCGCCTTGAAATAGCGTCCAAGGTGGTGGACATAGAGAGGATCGGTTTGTGCAATATGGATGTCGAGAAAGCGACGTCGCTCTGCGGGACTTCCGCTGACCAGTGAAAGATCGTCAGGGGAGAGGAGAGTGGAGGGAAGAATACCAAGAAGTGAAGTCAGCGTGGGGTATACAGTCTCATTATATTGCACCTTGCGCGTATTTTCATCATAGTAGATTTTAAGAAGCTGTGCGATTCCGTCCTTGTAGAATTCCGCTTCCAAATAGAAGAAAGATTGTCCAAAGGAGATAAGGTCGGAAAGGGAGCTGGTACGAAAGGAACGGCCTGTGCTTAGAAAATGGATCGCTTCGAGCAAATTGGTTTTGCCTTGGCCGTTTTCTCCCTGAATTAAATTAACAGAAGGGGAGAAAATGGCCTCAGCATGCGCATAATTGCGAAAGTTCCTGAGAAGCAGGCGCTTTAAATACATAAAAACGCTAGTCCAGCCTCATCGGCATGATGACGAACTGGGCTGTTGAAGAATCGGTAATGAGTCCTGGATTGTAGGAATTAGTGATGTTGAACTTAACGGTTTCATCTTTGCTGTGGCGGAGAAAATCGAGGAAATAAACCGGGTTGAAAGCGATTTCCAGTTTTTCTCCGGCATAGTTGACCGGCATATTGACTTTACCTTCGCCAATTTCTCCCGATGTCGCAGATAAATGCAGCTCTCCCGTTGTGAAGGAGAAACGGACTGAACTGCTTACATCGGAAGTAAAAAGAGAAACCTGACGTAGCAAAGACATCAGCTCTTCCCGATGTAAGGCAATGGCCTGCTCGGTTTGCTGAGGGATGATACGGCTGACATCAGGGAATTGTCCCGACAACAACTTGCTTATCAACGTTGTTGATTTCAATTCGATAGCAATCTTGTCCGGCATCAGCCACACTTTTGCAGGCTCTTCTTCTTTGGTATCGAGGATGCGAACCATCTCTTCTACAGCTTTTAATGGCACGATATGAGTGCCGCTAAATTCATTAGGAAGATCTACAGGCGAATGGATTTTAGCAAGACGTTTTCCGTCGGTACCGATGAAAGTCGCCATCTGGTTTGTGTTTTGAAGCAGAATTCCATTGAGCACCTGGCGACTGTCGTCTCGGGCAGCTGCGAATGAAGATCGCGAAAGCAGTTCTTTAAGAGATGTAGCAGAGATGGAGAATTGAGTGCCTTCGGAAAGGTCCGGAAGAGCGGGGAATTCGCTTTTGTGCATACCATTGATCTTAAAGTGGGAAGATCCGGCGTTGATCGTCGCAATATCGGGAGAAAGCGTGTGGATTTCTACTTGGGGAGCGGTGAGTTCGCGCACAAGTTGGAAAAATCGACGTGCCGGCAGTGTGATCGATCCTTCTTTTTCCACTTTGGCGCTAATGTAGGCCCGCATGCTGACAGTGAGATCGGTGGCGCTGATGATGAGTTGGTCGTCGATCGCTTCGATCAGAACGTTAGCAAGAACGGGGATGGCTGGCTTGGAAGGGACGACATTTTGAATTTTGCTGATAAGCGCTAAGAGTTCTAAACGCGAAATGATGACTTTCATGGCTGTAAGCCTCCACATGTTGTCGGATATTTTGGGATGATATCGAATCGGATAAAATCCGTCTATAGAGACGGATGTTTGCTATTTTTTGCTTTATACCCAACGCGACCTTTTCTGATGGGAAAATTTTAATTGACTTAGAGCAAAGATCCAATTGCAAAATTCCGCTTAATTGCTGAGAGTTGGGAGGTGCTTGGATCCAGGCTCTTCTTTACTGCAAAAGCTACATGGATGTTTGATCTAGAGAGAAGGTTTCTTTAGGAATGGCCCTTCATAGCGCGGTCGATGTCGCGCTTATGCTCTCTCTCTTTTAGAGCGGAGCGCTTATCATAGCTGCGTTTCCCTTTGGCAATGGCGAGCTTGACTTTGACGAAGCCATTTTTAAGATACATTCCTAGAGGAATAAGAGTGAGTCCTTTCTCTTGGGAAGAACTTCTTAACTTGGCAATTTCTCTTTTGTGAAGCAAAAGTTTGCGTTCTCTGCGCTCTTCATGATTAAAAGCCGTACCGCCAAACTTATATGGTGCAATCGATGCATTTTTAAGTAGAACATCTCCCGACTCAGAAACGAGAACATAAGCGTCTTGCAAGCTACCGCCATGGTTGCGGAGAGATTTGATCTCTGTGCCTAAGAGTACAATGCCTGCTTCATAGGTCTCAAGGATCTCATAATCATGAGTTGCCCGACGGTTCGAGACAAGTTCAGAGTCCGCTTTCTTTTTTGACATTATCGACCAAAGAGGGATTGCCCAAAAGGAGTGACGCAGAAAACTTCTCTGCCATTGTGTTTACCAACAGCTGTCACGCCAATTTCAAATAGCCACTCTAGTACAGTCGCTTTTATCAAAGCAAGCTCTTCTTCACTGTACGAAGGCAAACAGTACTTCCAGTTTTTGCCTTGGCGCTTAAGCATGATGATCGAATCTTCCCCTAGGGGTACGATAACGCCTTTGATAAAATCGTCGAAATACACCCAACCCGAATGAAGAACACGGAGGATGCTTTTTTCCGATTCGCGCAGATTGCGATCTGTGATGATGTCGGCCGGGATCTGCGGGGAAACTAGTCGATTTAAAGGATGCCGGTAGAGGAAAATCGCACGGTTCTCGATGCGCATGTCGAGAAAATCATTCGCGCTTTCCAGGGCGTAAAGGCGGCCATCGACGATATCTGCAAGCTTGAGCTGGCGCAATTTCGCAATCAATCTCTCAAGATGATGCATAAATGTAGGACTTGTCTCGTCAAAGTCTTCCATTTTTGCAGCCAATGCGCTTAAAACCGTTTTATTGGGCAGCATTCTTTTGTTGTTGTCTTCAACAAGAGGAAGAGGGGACTTTTTTGCCTGACTCAAGATGAGACTCAAGTCTTGGACATAGGAAAAATCTTGAGAGCGGCAACGCTGGACTTCCACTTGGGGAGGCAAGGGAGAAGGTTCCGTATTTTGGATGAAATTTGCATATTCGCGCCATTCGTGTAAGGGAGATACGACTTCCTTCCACTCATCTTCCGTTTTCTCATACCCCAAGCAGCAGAGGAAGTGGAATTCGAGCAGTAACATGTAATGCTCAAATTGTTCGTGGGAGATTTTATACTTCTCAATAAGGTCCTTTGCGTAAAGCTTTAAGCCAGGGGCGTTGTAGACATCGTGGACGATCCCTGAAAGAATTCTGTCTGTAAAATTAGCCTCTGCAAGATAACGCTGAAAGATCTGTGGAGTGAGTAAATACTTTTCCACAAGAGAGTCGAAGATGTTGTTCGACGTCCTAGGAATCGAGTACCAGATCGGAAGCACATGAATAGGTGCTTTTCGCAGAATGCTTTGAAGAAACTCCATCCCAGGCTTAAAGTCGGGATCGAATTTTAAAACTTGAGCCTCAAAATACTTACGCATTTCCTTATCGACGACGATCGAGTCATCTTCGAAAACAAAAAGCCCCGTTTTGCTGATTTTTTGAAGGATAGGAAGGATTGCATTTTCGTCCAAATCGACGCTCTTTGCAAGCTTCCGGATAGGAATTTTAATCGAACTAAAAAGAATTTCTTCTAAAACGATGATATCGTTTGGTGTGAACTGGGCCATAAGCAAACGATTCTCAATGTCCTGCTTATAGTTATAATCTTCGAGTGTGATTTTATTCTTTTTAATGGAATTGGATTCGAGCATGGAAGAAAACCTAAAAAATACAAAAACAACTATCGTTCAATGAGCTAGGATAACTTTCTAAGTGATTTGTGACAAGATGTCATTTTTTCAATTAGATTTTTAAATTTTTAATTCCGAATTATTTCAAAGAAATTTTCAGGTGGACAATCCTCTATAAAAACACATTGTGCTGCGCTCTGCATACGGCATGGATTTCATAGGAGTCTTGTTCTTAATAAATTTTATTTTTTTAATTTAAGGTTATTTTTAGTAACATCTTTTTTTATCCTTTTATTTATTTTTTTTGTTTAAAAACCAAATGTGAAAATAAAAAATTGGGTGGTGCGCTAAAGATAGGTACACACATTCCTAGACAAAAGCGGAGATATCGTGTAGGATTTTTTTCTAACATTCTCTAAATACACCTTAATCGATAAAAATTATGGCAAAACCGAAGTACGATCATCAACACATTGAACAGAAATGGCAAAGGATTTGGGAAGATAAAGAACTGTTCAGGGCTTATACCGACCGCTCAAAACCTAAATACTACATCCTGGACATGTTTCCTTATCCCTCGGGAGCAGGACTTCATGTCGGACACGTGACAGGCTATACTGCCACCGACATCCTCGCCCGATACAAAAGACAAAGAGGATTTAATGTTCTGCATCCGATGGGATGGGATAGCTTTGGGCTCCCCGCTGAGCAGTACGCCATTCGAACAGGCACGCACCCTGCAGTTACAACGGAAAAGAATATCAACACTTACCGCCGCCAGTTAAAATCTCTGGGACTCAGCTACGACTGGAGTCGGGAAATCGCCACCTCCGATCCCAAATACTACAAATGGACGCAATGGATCTTCACTAAACTTTACGAAAAAGGGATGGCTTATGAGGCTGAAGTCTTGGTCAATTTCTGTCCAGCCCTCGGTACAGTACTTTCAAATGAAGAAGTTGAGGAAGGAAAATCAAAAGAAGGCGGGTATCCCATTGAGCGAAGACCACTGCGCCAATGGATCTTAAAAATCACGGCTTATGCCGACCGACTTCTAGAAGATCTCGACTTGATCGACTGGCCCGACCATCTCAAAAGACTCCAAACCAATTGGATTGGCCGCAGCGAAGGCGCGAAAATCCACTTTGTAGAGAAAGAGACCCAAAAAATACTCTCCGTTTTCACGACATGCCCTCACACGCTTTTTGGGGTGACTTATCTCGTTTTGGCTCCTGAGCATCATCTTGTCTCCCTGATCACAACCCCTGAGCAAAAAACAGAACTCGAACAGTACAAGAAAAAAGTGGCCTCGAAAAGCGATCTTGAGCGCACCGATTTAGCGAAAGAAAAAACGGGCGTATGGACAGGCGCCTACGCGATCAATCCCGTCAGCGGTAAAGAGATTCCGATTTGGGTCGCAGACTACGTCCTCATGGGATATGGAACGGGGGCCGTCATGGGCGTTCCTGCACACGATGAGCGCGACTTTGAGTTTGCCAAAAGTTATGGACTTGACATCATCCCCGTCATATCTCCCGACTCCACCGAAGAGATCAAAGCGCAAGTTCTCAGCGGGGAAAAGTGCTGGATGGAAGAGGGATTTGCGATCAATAGCTCCTGCGGAAGCTGTAATATCAACGGACAGACCGTTGAGCAGGCTAAAAAATGCATCATCGACTGGCTTGAAAAGCATAACAAAGGGGAGCGCACGGTTAATTATAAACTTCGCGACTGGTTGTTTTCACGGCAGCGCTATTGGGGTGAACCCTTTCCGATTTTACATTTTCCTGATGGATCCAAGCGTGTTCTTGATATCGATGAACTGCCGCTTTGTCCTCCTGAGCTTTCTGATTTTAAACCTTCCGGGACTGGGGAAAGCCCACTCGCTAAAGTAGAAGAATGGGTGAATATCGTCGACCTCAAGACAGAGAGAAGTGCGCGACGAGAGACCAACACGATGCCGCAGTGGGCAGGTTCTTGCTGGTACTATTTACGCTTCTGTGATCCGCATAATGATAACGCGGCTTGGGGTAAGGAAGAAGAAAATTACTGGATGCCCGTCGATCTTTACGTCGGCGGCGTTGAACATGCTGTGCTCCATCTGCTTTACGCCAGATTTTGGCATAAGGTCCTGTTTGACTGCGGACTTGTCAGCACGTCGGAACCCTTTCAAACGCTGCGCAATCAAGGACTTCTAGTTTCGCGATCCTACCAACATCCCAATGGCGGCTATGTTCCACCTGAAGAAGTCAAAGAAAAAGATGGCGCTTACGTTCAAATCGGAACCAATGAAGTGCTTCATAGCCAAATTGAAAAAATGTCCAAGTCCAAACTCAATGGGGTGACACCAGACGACATGATTGAGGATTTTGGCGCTGATTCACTCAGACTTTATGAGATGTTCATGGGGCCCTTTGATAAAGAGAAACTCTGGAATACAGACGCAGTTAGCGGCTGCAGACGCTTTCTCAACCGTTTTTACGATCTTGTCATGTCGGACAAGGTATGCGAGGAAGAAACGGAAGAGGCATTAAAACTTGCGCACAGAGTTGTATTTCAAGTGGAAAAAGATATCGAAGCAATGCAGTTTAATACCGCCATCGCCAAGATGATGGAGTTCATGAACGCATTTTCACCGCTCGCTAAGTATCCAAAAACTGCGTTGAAAATGCTTACACAAATTCTTTACCCCTTTGCTCCTCATATCGCTGAAGAAGCTTGGGAGCATCTCGGAGAGAAAGAAAGCCTCACCTACGTTCCTTTTCCCGTTTGCAATCCTGAGCTACTCATCGATGAAGCCGTTCTCTACGTCGTCCAGGTGAACGGAAAAATGCGAGGCAAATGGATGCTTCCCAAAGATAAGCCAGAAGCGGAATTGCTCGAATTCATCAAAGATCAACCCACCATGGCAAAGTATCTCACAGGTGAGATCACCAAAGTCGTTTATGTTCCCAATAAACTTTTAAGTATCGTGTGCGATGTTTAGCATTATTTATGACTTAGGACTCTGTCTGATCGCCATCTTGGCGCTCCCTAAATTGCTTTGGCAGTGGTTAGTATTGGGTAAATACCGTGAATCGCTAAGTGCGCGCCTGGGTTTTTCCCTCCCGTCTTTCAGTCCAAAAGCTGGACAACAGGTAATCTGGATCCATGCCGTTTCTATGGGGGAGACGCGCGCTGTCATCCCTCTTTTTCGACTCATCCGAGAAGCCTTTCCCAATGCAGCCATCGTCCTTTCAACAACGACGGAAACAGGTCATGCCGAAGCTAAGCGCAGCATGCCAGAAGCAGAAGCCCATTTCTTTCTTCCCCTGGATTTCTCTTGGGTCATTAAAAGACTTTTCAATCGCATTCGCCCGACGACGCTAATCCTCTGCGAAAGCGACTTTTGGCATCATCTTTTGAGCATCGCTAAAAAGAGAAATGTCCGAGTCGCTCTCGTCAACGGTAAGATTTCGGAGCGCTCCTGCAATCGTTTCCGTAAATTTCCCTTTCTTTCCCGACGCATTTTTTCCCATTTCGACATTCTTTGCGTTCAAAGCGACCTTTATCGAGACCGATTCCTTTCCATGGGAATTCCGTCGGAAAAACTCCTCACAACAGGAAATCTGAAATTCGACGCACCCGCCAAGAAAATGGATGCCTCGCAGCTAAAGCCCCTTCGCGATGCATTAAGAATCGCTCCCGCTGACCGCGTTCTAGTCATCGGTTCTACTCATGCCAAAGAAGAGGATTGGCTGCTCGGCATCATCTCTAGCGTCTGGGAAGTCATCCCGAATCTCAAAGTACTTCTCGTTCCACGCCATCCCGAAAGATTCAACGAAGTTTTTCAGCTCATCAAAGAAAGGGGATTTGCTTGCTCCCGCTATACCGACATGACTGACGAAAAGTTTGTCCTCATCGATACCATGGGGCTTCTTAACCAATGCTATCAGATTGCCGATGTCGCCATTGTCGGAGGAAGCTTCGTGACGCATGTCGGCGGCCACAACATTTTTGAGCCCGTTCTCCTCAACGTCCCGGTTTTCTTTGGCCCATACATGCATGGCCAACCTGAGCTTAAAGACCTCATTTTGAATGCTCGCGCAGGCAAAGAACTCTCTCTTGAAAAACTTCCCGGCGCCCTCATCGAAATCCTACAAAATCCCCAAATTCATTCCCAATATGTCGAGGCTTGCAAAAAGCTTGCGCATAGCGTTCAAGGATCTTCCCAACGCACTTTCGGATATATTTTTCAGAAACTTTAGAAAAACCATTGAGGTTTAATCGCCTGTGTCATAAACTCCTATTTCTTTTTAAGACACCTTATCGCGGGGTGGAGCAGTGGTTAGCTCGTTGGGCTCATAACCCAAAGGCCGGAGGTTCGAATCCTTCCCCCGCTATTTTTTATCACATCTTTCTGGCGGCATAGCTCAGTTGGTTAGAGCAACGGAATCATAATCCGTGGGTCGTTGGTTCAAATCCGACTGCCGCTATCCATCCAATTCTCATAGATAAAATCCTTTCAAATTAAAAGAAAACCCAGTCAGTTCTGTTTTTCTCAAATGGTGTTGAAATGGTATCTATTGATCGCAAGAACTGCCAGGTCTAGACTCGGGTTTTCAAATTAAGTTAACCGCTCTAAAAAATGTTTAAGCGAAGAAAGAAATCCTTCCTCTCTGGACCACCGCTTAAGATCTTTTAAATCGATCTTGTGATTTTTAGCGACAAGAAGTGCTTGCTCAAGCGCTTGTTCATCATTCCAGTGAAAATAAGATGCTAGGCGATCTTTTACGCTGTCTGTAGGTGTGAGCAGCTGTAAGGATCCTGCCTTCATGCTCAGCATCTCAAAATGGCGTATAGGTTCATGTCCAATCGCAATAGGTGGATTTACAAAGTCAATAAGATAAGGACATTCGGGGTGTGAAAAACAGCGCCCAGCCCTTTTAAACCCTAATTTGTTCAGAGCCTTTTCAATGGCATTTAACTCTTCATGGGTTACGAAGTCCAAATCGTAGGATTGGTAGCGGTTTTCACTATAGATGGAAACACAAGCGCCCCCAACTAATATGGCGTTGATGCCATTACTTTTGAGGGTTTCGTAGATCAAGCATGCGAGATCTTTCAGGTCTATTTTTGAGAAATCAGTTTTAGACATCTATAGAGGTTTTCCTGATTTTCTTGGTCTTTTTCGCTTTTTTTGTTGGAAGTAGCGTTCCTGAATACTAAGAGGGAGAAAAGTGTAAGCTTTTTCGGCAAGATTTTGAATCTCTTTTAAGAAAGGGTAGCGGGGGTTCCATTTAAAAACGCGAGTTTTGCCTTCCAAAAAACTAGCTAGGAGGCCACCCTCCTCTAATTTCTTAAGCGTCTTTTGAATCGGGTCAAGCGCAGTTTCAAAAGAACGGCTCAGTTCTGTTCCATTAGCTTTTCCATGAAGATTTAGATACATCAGTATTTTTTCGACGTTTTTGTTCGCAAACAGATACTCTAACATGATTTCACCTATCTTATCTGTTATATAACCGATTTAATAGGTTTTAGTCAATCAATCGCTCTTAATTTGGCAGTCGATTGGTAAGTTTGTCACGGAGTAATTTCGGGTTAGTGTCGGCTGATTTACAGCTATTAATGCGGTGCTAAATCCATTCTCGTTGCATAGTTTTGTAAACATCTCGTGCCTCATGATGCAGCTGTCCATGAATACAGCACAGGCTTATCTCGGGTAGAAGTAGCAAGAAATCATGGTATCCATTTCACCGTAGTTCCAGATATTGGCATCAATGAAGGAATAGACGCTGCTCGCAACTTGCTTAATCGCTGTTGGGTTGATGAAGCTAAAGGCACCAAGGGAATCACAGCTTTGGAAAACTACAAGAAGCAATGGAACGATAGGCACGGATGTTGGTCTTCCCATCCACTTCACAACTTTGCTAGTCATGGTGCGGATGCGTTTAGGATGTTGGCTGTTGGCATTGGAAAGCTTATAACCAAAGGTCTATCTGCGGAAGAGTGGAGAAATCTCAGAAATACGTATCTCTACCACGTCTGTCTATTTGCGTCTGAGCTGTTGTCAAATGCTCAGCGCATATAGCCAATTCAGCTTACATTGGTAATTTCAATCGCGCAAAAGCTTTGTAGCGACTTTTAGGTTCCTTTCTTCCAATTGCGAGGCTAACCATGAATAATATGAGGATAAGGTGTTTGAAGTTGAGATATTCTCCTGAGTAGGACTTTTCTTAGGGTCTTGATGATCAAGTCTTGGTAATAAATTAAACGCGCACAACAGGGCATTCTCGCTTAAGACATCTATTTTTTTGATGGTTTTATTTTTTAAAAAGTTGGGGACATTTACACCTAAAATAGTCTTTTCTTCTTCTAGATTACTGCAATTTTTAAAGATGAGTTGCGTTTCCCATGCTTGGAAGGTGTACGAGTCGATTTTGGGATCAGGATAAATTTCAATGTCCTTGTAGTGCTCTGGTATGGGTAGACCTCGTATTTTTCCTCTCCCTTCCTTATAGTATTTTACTTCTACCTGTAATTCTTGATCCCGATGATGAAACTCATGGATCAATTCATGGCCTAGAGTTATTTCTTTGGGCTTTGAGCAGACTGCTGTATTTGACTCAGATAATGCATTATAATTGTCATCATCATTGGGATTAAAGTTCATATCAATCCAACTGTCTGAATGGCGGAACGCTGTTTTTCCATTTTTAATAAGAATTGAGTCATCTGGGTTCTCTATTCTAGATAGACGAACGAGTCTCGTTAATTCCTTTATAAGTAATCTTCCAGGCTTAACATTTAATAATGATCTAATGCTATTTTTTACATTTTCTTGAAATACTTCATCTCCTTCCATTTTAAATATTTTTTTATCTAATATTTCAGAAATTATTTGATCAATTTGATGAGTCCTATTTCTCTCTTTTTGATGGACTAGGCGTTCAAAATTTTTCTTATACAACTCAATATAATCATTTGTATTAATTTTTAAGTCGTCTATTGATGAAAACATAAAATTCTCTTTTTATTTTACTGAAATAGTATCATATTTATTTATTGTATTAAATATGAGGTTAAATTTTTAATTCGGTGATGTCTGTCATTGGGGATGGCATAAAGTTCTTGAACCTATCCGAATAAAATTTTTCGCCGATTTTCGGGATTATTTTGGCCAATCTTCGATCAAAATTTTCAATCACGTTGAGTATAATATCAACCTGCGTATATTGACCCCTGAATTTAGATCGAAGATCGGCTCAAAAGAACCCGAAATTCGACTGAAACTTTTTATTCGGATAGGTTCTTGGGATTGCGATTAATGTAATTAAGCTGCTATGTGTCTTTTGTTTTGCTTGGGAGGTATTTTCTATGTTCCGTTTTGTTTCCTTTGCGCTAGTGGCTTTGTCGATCTGTGTAGAGGCAATTGAAATTCATGGCCATCGCGGATGTAGGGGAATGAGGCCTGAAAATACGCTAGCCGCTTTTGAAGCGGCGACGGAAGCCGGTGTCGATGTATTGGAATTAGATCTGCATGTTACATCGGATGGAGTGATTGTGATCCATCACGATGATGCGATTGATGGGAAGCTGATTAAGGATCTTCCTCTTTCTGCGATAAAAAAAGTGGATTGCGGCAGCCAATTCAACCCTGAGTTCCCGATGCAGGTTTTAGCTCCCGCGCAAATTCCCACTTTGCAGGAACTATTTGACCTTGTGAGAGATAAAAAAGTGCGTTTAAATTTGGAAATTAAGCACAACCCTACACGTCCCAATGCAACGATTTCCCCAAAGGAACTGGCCCATACGATAGTGAAGTTTGTCCAAAGTCAGGGGTATAGCAATCGCATTTACTACTCTTCTTTCAGTCCGGAATTGCTTAAAGAGATTAGGGCGCTAGATTCCAAGGCGCGGATCATTTTTATCTTTGGGAAAGAAAGCCTAAATTTTGCCAAGGCTTTTTCCCCTCAGAATCCTATAAAGCTCATTGTTAATATCGCGAATTCTTTTCAAGCTGAGGCACTTGCGCCTGAACATGTTCTGCTTGATCAGGCTGCAGTGACGGTGCTTAAAAAGGCAGGCCTGAAGGTCATCCCTTGGACAGTCAACGAGAAAGAGCGCGCCCATGCGCTTGTTAAAATGGGGGTCGATGGTTTGATTAGCGATTACCCTCAAACCATTTTGCATTAAGAAGTTTTACTCTTTTTTCGAATCTTCCACGGCTAGAACAATGGGGACGTAGACAGCGGGTCGGGAAGCCCAATCCGATACATTGCAGTAGGCTCTCGCGTAGCAATCTGTCTGTTCTGTTTTTTTGTCGTTGAAGGGGGGGTGTTTGCATCCTTTTCCTCCCAAAGAGAAGCCGAGCTGCAGGCCGACTGTTTGGATATCGGGAAGTCCTTCTTTTCCGTCGGTGATATTTCCAAACAGACCTACGTCGATGCCCCATCCCGAAAAGAAATGCTTCCAATTTAAAGATCCTTGGTAGGAATTAAAAGGCTTTCTAAACTGCGCGCTTAAAGAAAAGTTGAAATCCGTGGCGAAGGGTTGCACAAAATACGCAGAGCCTCCAAAGCCATTGGCAAGCTTTCCCAGTTCGTGCTTTCGGTGGTATTTTACCCAATCATAGTTTGCTTCTGCAGTGAGCCGCGCGCAATTCCAAAGCCGCACTGTGGTTCCGAGAAATGAAAGGGTTCCATCGGAATCAGCGATATGGCGAAAGATCCTTTTGTTGTTGTAGAACGACTTATTGGATAGGCGATGTCCATCGCTGTGGACATAAGCGGAACCTAGATCGATGCTTTGAACGATTTTGTTTCCAATGAGGTATTGGTACTCACCACCGATGGCGTACTGGGAAACCCATTTTTTTTCTCGAGTAGGATGGAAGTGATAGGTGAGTTTTTGGGTGAGCCATTCTCCTGAAACCTTGAACCTGTGATCGTCGGAAAAATAGACGCCATATGTCGCTCCGCCCCGATAATTTTTATAACCGGCTTCTCCGCGGATTGCAAAAGCTCCATAATCTCCCAAGCAACTTTTTTTCTGTGGCTGATCGGTTTCTTGGGAGTGACAGATTGATGAAATGGCGAGAGAGCTCAATATACCCAACGCGATTGAAAATTTGGATTTAAGACCAAGCCAAAGCCCCGGGATTGGACGATCGAATCTCGCCCCTATTTCTAATAGTGGCGACGATTCGATCGCACAAATCGCGGGAGCTTTCGCTTCGGTCCTAAACCCAATTTTCAGTCGCGTTGGGTATACAGTTAGGAGCTTCGAATAATTTTCCATTTTTCCTCTTCCTGGAGAACACTTTATCAAAATGATTTATCATATTTGATAGTTATATTATATACCAAATTTTACCGAGATAGATTCTTGGAGTGTGGGATGAAGAAGCAGCTCGTTCATTTATTTGTTCTTTGCTTTGTGCTGTTGTTTTCTGCAAGCGAGGCGACGGCACGCGAGTCCGATGTGAAATCTGGCCGTGTTAAAATGCTCACCTCACCTCCTGCAGATCTTCCTGTGACGGTCAAGGTGGGATTAAACTTTTTGCACCTTGTGTCTATCAATGAGTATGACGAAACTTTTACTGCGGACATTTATCTTTACTCCGAGTGGAAAGATCCGCGTTTGGCTTATGATGCGCCGGAGGGTGCATTTCCTCTAACTTACATCGACGATGATTGCACAGATAAGCTAAAGGAAATTTGGTGGCCAGATTTTGAGTTTGTTAATTGTGGGAAAATAGATATCACGAATAGTTATCTCGCGATTCATCCCGATGGCACCGTTCGGTTTAATCAAGGGATCACAGCCGATTTTCGCAACACGTTTGACTATAGAAAGTTGCCTTTCGACGCGCAAACCCTGCAAATCATTTTAAGCTCTTTCAGTTGGAACAACAACGTTGTCGTGTTTAAGACGCTTCCTGATTCTGTCGTGGCTGCTAAAAAGATGAAAGCTGTCTATGAGGAAATCCGGATTTTAGGCTTAAGCGTCAGCGATAGTAGCACCGTCGATCACGAAACTCCAACCCCATCGGGCTACTCTGAGTTCATCGTTACGCTCAAGATTCAGCGTGCGCCTTTATTTTATAGCTACCAGGTATTTTTCCCTCTGCTCGTCGTGATTGGGCTTTGCTGCACTGTATTTTACATGCAACCCCAAGATCTGGGGAGTAGGATGAATATTGTTTTGACGTGCGTTCTTGTCTTTATTGCGACAAAATTTCTTCTTAACCAGGATTTGCCAAAAATTGGTTATCTAACCTTCATAGATAAAGTTTTCTTTATCGCTTATGGCTTTGCGGGCATGGTTGCTATTAGCTGTGTTGTTGAGCAGCGCCTCTACCTTAGGAAGTCCCCTCATCTTCGCCATGTCTCTAAGGTTGCGCGTATTGCGGCGCCTGCCTTATTTTTACTCGCCTGTGTCATACTTCTGCTTTTTGAGATATAATTATTATTTTTATCTAATTTAGTTAATGAATAATTGCTGTTGTGTTATTCTTTTGCGAAATTTGATATTAATTGTGGGGTTTTTTGTGAGTCAAACGGTTTTAAACAGAATTTACCAGCAAGGCTTAAATTTTTCTTGGAATGCAGCAGAGACCGCTCAGAAAAAGGTCGACAACGCTCTTGCCTGCTTCGAAGAGGGATTGAATATCGCAGGATATGTGCCGCTTTTTGGCTTATGCATAACAGCAGGAGCGCTGCGCATTCAGTATGGCAAAACTCTAGTTTGCACTAGCATAGCACTTGCAGCTCTTGTTGCGGTTGCTTCTATTTTCACTAGGAATTCTGAAATGCGCCATGCAGGCTTTAAATTAGCGTCGAAGCTTTTTACAGTCTATTCTTTACATGGTCTTGCTAATATCTGCCGAGGATTTATTGAAATCTTCCCTTATCTCAGCTTGATCACTTGTTTGCCCTACGATATGACAAATAACCGTTTGAAATATCCGACCGAAGTTCCAGGCAGATGGGTTTACGTGACTAGCTAACATTAGTTAGAGGCAGGTTTTCTGTTTCTGCCTCTTCTTATTCAATTCAGCCAACTTTAAGTACTTATAGAAAGTAGTGTGCCCGTTGTAAAGAGAGATGATGAAGCCCTCTTTTCCTCCCAAAAATCCCTTTTTCAAAAAATAACTTTTTAAAAAGGCGAAACTGCCATGCGCAATCGCTTTAGTCATCGATGAAGGTTTTTTGCCTTGGTTTTGCTCGGCAAACAGAGTGGAGTAGGATTGCATCTTCGCAAGAAAATCATGAATGGAGCGGTAAGGTGTGTGAACCAGGTGAGAGAAGAGGGGAATGCATGTCATTTTTTCTGTAATGACTTTTTCATGGACGGCATCATCGGTAAATCGCGTGGATGTACGGTTGTAGAGTCGAATGACGGGATCGGGATACCAGCCGCCACAGCCACGTATCCATTTTCCATTGAAGTAGTTGCGTCTGTCGATTTGATAAACGTGCTTAGGGACTAGCTTTAAAGCAAGAATTTCATCAGCAAGTTGTGGGGTAAGCACTTCATCGCTATCGATGGAAAGAATCCAATCGTGAGTTGCCAGGGAGGAGGCGATGTTGTGCGTCGGCCCAAAGCCCGCAAACGTGCCGGAAATGATTTTTGTGTTAGGAAATTTTTGGGCAATCTGGAGGGTGGCGTCCGTTGAGCCGGAATCGTAGACGATCACTTCAGGAAATTTTTGAAGGGACTGCAGAGTTGCTCCCAAGGTTTCCTGGCTGTTTTTGGTCAGTACTGTGACGGTAATCATCATCTCCTAAGAATAGCATTATACCGAGAATGATTCAAAAGTTGATTTTTTTGGGCTGTGTCGACTTCGCAGCGAATTTTTAGTCCAGAACTCGCGCTTTGCCTTTGCGGCAATGGCACTCGCTCCAGAGATAAAAATTTGCATTGCTCCGTTTAGACAAAAGAAAGAATTTTGCTACCCCTCGAAGGAGATCTCTGGTATATTTGCCTTTTTAAGAGGGTAAAGAGATGTCTATGAGAAAAGCGTATACTTTTGACGATGTTGCACTTGTTCCACAGTTTAACAACGTTCCTTCACGCACAGAGCCGCTTCTTGAAACCTGGCTGACAAAAAATCGCAAAATGAGCATTCCTGTCATCTGTTCGAACATGGACACTGCGATCAGCGAAGAGCTTGCGGAAGTTTTGCTGAAGGAAGGATCGATCCCGATTTTTCATCGTTTCACCAGCATGCAGGTGCAAGAGCACTGGGTGAAGAAGTATAAAGAAAATACCTTTATCTCTTGCGGCATTCTTAAAATCGACGAGACCCGCAAACTTTTAGACCTCGGCGCCATGGGCGTCTGCATCGACGTTGCACACGGCCATTCCGACAGGATGTTTCACTTTATTCAGGAGTTAAAGCGCACGCATCCTGATAAGGAAATCATAGCGGGTAATGTCTGCACCGCGATGGCTTATCACGATCTGGTCAATGCGGGTGCCGATGCAGTGAAAGTAGGGGTGGGGCCAGGAGCGGCATGCACAACGCGCATGGTCACGGGGTTTGGCGTTCCGCAATTCACTGCGATCTACGATTGCGCCAAGATTGCAGAAAAGCTTCGCGTTCCACTCATTGCAGATGGTGGTATCCGCAATAGCCGGGATGTCGTCCTCGCCCTTGCGGCAGGCGCCAGCACGGTGATGGTCGGCAAGCTCTTTGCGATGACGAAAGAAAGCGCAGCACAAAAGCGCTCATCGGAAAATTCTCCGACGGGGTTGGAGGCGAAGTTTCGCGGCCAGGCAAGCGAAGATTTCCAAAATGATTACTACGGCGGCCTGAAAGGGAAAACGGTGGCTGAAGGGATTGATTTCTGGGGGCCGGTGTCCGGAAGTGCGGAAGAGCTTTTGAATACTCTTCTTGGTGGCTTGCGCAGCGGTTTAACCTATGGCGGTGCGCGCAATATCAAAGAACTGCAGCGGAAGGCGGAATTTGTCGAAGTGACGCCAAGCTACATGCATGAGAGCAAACCGAGACCGGAAATAGCGAGGCATTGAAAATGGATGTGAGGGTGGATTTGAATATCAAAGAGGCATGCGTCCGTGCACTTTCGGGTGTATGTTTTGACCGCCAGCAGAAAATTTACGATGCTGTGCACGGTTTCATTCGATTTAATGAAATTGAGCGGATGTTGATCGACTCGGAACCCTTTCAACGTCTTCATCACATCCATCAGCTCGGGATCGCTTACATCGTTTATCCGGGGGCGACCCACACACGCTTTGAGCATTCGCTTGGGGCGATGGAGCTTGCCACTCGGATTTTCGAGAGAATTGCTTCTAAGTTTCCTTTGCCTAATGCTGACTATTGGATCCAAATCATTCGCCTGGCAGCGTTGTGTCATGATCTTGGGCATCTTCCTTTTTCTCACGATGCAGAAAAAGCGCTGCTTGGAACTGCTGGCCATGAAGAGTGGACGCGAAAAGCGATCGATAGTGAGCAGCTGATGCCGATTTGGTCCAAGCTGGAGGTTTGCTTTCCGGGACGCCCTATTGTGAACGATATTCTTAAGATGGCGATTGGTGAAAAAAAACTCTTTGAGATGGGAGCCAGCCTGGAATTTTCCAATGTGGAACGTATGCTTTCTCAAATCGTCACAGGCGATTTCTTTGGGGCCGACAGGATTGACTATCTCTTGCGCGACGCCCAATGCACAGGCGTTTCCTATGGGCTTTTTGATTATCATCAGCTGATTGAAATGCTTTGCGTGGTTTCCTTTGACGAACAGTTGCAGCTGGGGATTGAAGAGAATGGGATGGCTTCTTGTGAGGCGCTGCTTTTGGCCCGCCACTTCATGCATCAGCGCGTCTATCAATATTCCTCGGTCAAAGCGTACAAATACCATCTAGCGCGTTTTCTGAAGCCCTTTTTTGCAAAAGGGGATTATTTAAGCAGTTTGGAAGCATACCTTTCCTTGAGCGATTGTGAAGTTCTCGCGGCACTAAGAAAAGCAGCAAAAGATCCAACTGATCCAGGACATCTTGACGCAGACTCTCTCATGAGAAGAGAAAAGCGGTTCAAAGCTATCTTTGTTAAAGAGAGGGTAGGGGAGAAGGAGTTAAAAAATGCTCAAGCTCAATTAAGAATTCCTTCCGAAGCCATCCACTTTGATTTAAGTGAGTCGAAAAAGGAGAAGAAAGGCCTTGGCTTTCCTGTCAAACTGCGGTCCGGTAATATCGTTTCTGCGGAGCAATGCTCTAAAATTTTTATTCCCGCTTCCAACGGGCATTGGGTGTATCTAGCTCCCGAGCATGAGAAGGCGTGGAGAGGGTCGATCGAAGAATGGCTCTAATTTCTACACCCCTACGAATCATTAGGGATGAACTGCGCAGCTTTTCTACACAAGAGCGGTTCTTCATTCTTTTTGCAATGTTATGCAGTTTCTTTATCTCCTCTGAATATGCTGTGATCCGCCCAGTCAGCAATGCTGTTTTCCTTAGCGCCTACGGATCCGGCACTTTTCCTTACGCCTGGCTTGCCGTCGTCCCTCTCAATCTTCTTGTTGTTGCCCTCTACAACAAATACTTGCCCAGGTGGGGGTGTTTTAAAATGTTTGTCGTCATCGCTTCTTCCGTGACGGCTTTCAATCTTTTTTGTTCGCTTTTCCTCAAGCAGTTTTCTTGGTTGCCCTTTTTCTTCTATATCTGGAAAGAAGTCTACATCATGCTTATGTTCCAACAGCTCTGGTCGGTGATCCATTTGACCATTTCGTTTGGGAAAGCAAAATACCTTTATGGATTCTTTTTTGGGGTTGGAGCACTTGGAGCTACTTTCGGAAGCGTTCTTCCCGGTTTCTTTGCCGTAAAATTGGGATCGGAGTCTCTTCTCTTTGCCACTCTTCCGATTTATCTCTTGCTCGGTTGCTGCTACTACTTTGCGCTTAAGCATACCGATGAGGGAACAGGAATGCGGATCAACGATGAGGGTAGGAGGACATCGTTTAATGCTTTTTTTCACGGCCTTAAAATGATCTCTGCTTCTCGCTATCTCACTTTCATTTTGCTGATCGTTGTTTTCATGCAAAGTGCATCGACCCTTCTAGAATTTCAGTTCAACTCTATTCTTGAAAAAACAATTCTCTTTAAAGACTTAAGAACAGAGTATACGGGGAGAATTTTTGGAATTGTGCACGCAACGACAATATCCCTTCAGCTTTTTGGCAGTTTTATGCTCATTCATTATTTGGGAATTAAGAGAAGCCATCTTGCGCTGCCTCTTTTGCTCTGTTTAAATAGTATCGTTTTTCAAATTTTTCCTTTTTTTGGTGTGATTTCGTTTGCTTACATTTCCATCAAGAGCTGCGATTTTTCTCTCTTTGGGATCATCAAAGAAGTACTTTATATCCCGCTGAAACCTGACGAGAAGTTCCGAGCTAAAGCGGTCATCGATGTTTTTGCCTATCGCACTTCCAAAGCATTCGTGTCCGTTCTCATTCTCGGACTTCAAACGTTGCTTGGCGCTGCCTTTTTGCCCATTCTTAACTGGGCCAATATTTGTCTATTTGCTCTATGGATTGGAACCGTGTTCTTCCTCTTCAAAGAGACCATGCCTGCTCCTTCTAAGCCTTAAGAATTTGACTTTCGTTGCTATACGAGTTATATACTGCTTCGACTGGAAAGCTAGAGTTTTGCCTTAGTCGAAGGGGCATCTTTGCATCCGCCTTCAGCGTTGGCAAATTCTCCACCTTTGAAGTGTCAACACGATATCTCAGTGAAAGCAGGAGACATATGAAGCTCATTGAACTCTTACTTGAAGCAGAGGAAATCCTTAATAATCCGCTCTTAAATAAGGGGACAGCGTTCACAGCTGAAGAGAGGGATTCTTTGAGGTTGCATGGACTACTTCCTTTCCATGTTTCTACTATTGAGCAGCAGGTGCAGCGCCGCTATGAGAATTTTAAAGAGCGACAGGATAACCTCTCCAAATACATCTTTCTTTCCGCTTTGCAAAACCGCAACGAGATTCTCTTTTACCGCCTTATCTACGAGCATGTGACAGAGATGCTTCCTCTCATTTATACACCCACGGTAGGGGATGTCTCCCTGCATTACAGTATCCTTTATCGCCAACATCGCGGAATTTATCTGTCTTATCCTCTTGAGGATAAAATCGGCGATATTATCTGGAACTTACCCAACGAAGAGATCGATGTGATCGTCGTGACAGATGGAGAGAGAGTTTTAGGACTCGGAGATGTCGGCGTTGGAGGGATGGCTATTCCTCAAGGAAAGCTTGCTCTCTATACGTTATTTGGGGGAATCCATCCTGGAAAAGTCCTTCCGGTCATGCTCGATGTTGGCACTAACAATCAAAAACTCCTCAATGATCCGCTTTATCTAGGATGGAAGCATCCTAGAATCACAGGTGACGAATATGACGCCTTTGTCGATGCTTTTATAAAACACATTAAAAAACGTTTTCCCAATGTTCTGTTGCAGTGGGAAGACTTTGCGAAACCGCACGCGCGTCCCCTTCTCGAAAAATATCGCGATCAAATCTGTTCCTTTAATGACGACATTCAAGGAACAGCTGCTGTTGCCCTGGCTGCAATAATCAGTGCTGTCAAGCTCGCAAAATCAAAGCTGAAAGAGCAAAAAATTGTGATGTTTGGGGGAGGGTCGGCAGGTTTAGGCATTGCAGGAATGATTGTTGAAGCGATGAAAATGGAAGGGTGCAGTGAAAAAGAAGCTTTGGGGAATTTTTACATCATCGATATCGGCGGGCTTATTCACACCGAACTGCACGGCATGGATCCAGACCAAAAGCGATTTGCTAGGGAGTATGAAGAATTAAAAGACTGGAAAAAGTCCTCACAGGATAAAGTGACTCTTTTAGATGTCGTGAAAAATGCGAAACCGACAGTGTTGATCGGTGTTTCAGCGCAGCCCAACCTTTTTACGGAAGACGTGGTTAGAGAAATGGCTAGCTACACAGAACACCCCATTATTTTTCCTCTTTCTAATCCGACATCTCGTTCGGAGGCCACCCCTGAGAACTTGCTCCGATGGACGGATGGTAAAGCCATTATCGCTACAGGTAGTCCTTTTGCTCCTGTAGAATATAATGGGAAAACGCATGCGATTGCGCAGTGCAATAATGTCTACATTTTTCCAGGCGTCGGTCTTGGGATTGTCTCCTGCCAATCTCCTAAGGTGACGGACAAGATGTTTATCAAAGCAGCCGATATTTTAAGCGATAACGCTCCTATGCTCAAAGATCCTACAGCAAGTCTTTTTCCTAGCTTGGAGCAATTGCGTAGCGTAAGCCGGCAAATCGCTGTCGCTGTCTGTCATATCGCCCAAGAAGATGGACTTGTCCCCAAATCCACAGAAGTAGAAATAGAGGCGAAAGTCGAAAGCCACATGTGGTTGCCCGATTACCCCATTTATTGTCGCAAAAAAAGTTCCAGTGATTGAGAGAATATACCGGTTTTCAATCGGCTAGAGAATTTCGATTTTAACAACCCCCTTTTCCGATCCATCAAAAAATGGTTGTGTTAAAACCAAAATTCTATAACTCATTGAAACGTCACCAGTATAGACTTCTTAGCTTGAAGCCAGAAGATGCTTCAACGCGCTGTCGTAGTCAGGCTCTTGAGTAATCTCAGGAACTAATTGGGTATACATCACCTTGTTATTCTCATCGATAACAATAACGGCTCTTGCACAAACACCCGCCAGAGGACCATTTTCGATTAAGACGCCATAAGACTTTGCAAAATCTTTAGAGCGCATCATGGAAAGGGGAATCACGTTTTCGACGCCCTCAGCTGCGCACATCCTTTTTTGGGCAAAAGGAAGATCTGCTGAAACGACAAGAACAATGACTTCGGGATGCTCTTTGATTTTTTCATTAAACTTTTTGGTCGAAAGAGAACATGTCGGTGTATCAAGGCTAGGCACAATCGAGATGAGTTTGCGTTTGCCTTTGTAATCACTGAGCGATCGATCGCTGAGATCTCCGCTGGTGAGTTTGAAATCCGGAGCTTGAGATCCTTTAGAAGGAAGATTTCCGCTTGTATGTGTGGTTTTGCCCTTAAGGGTGATATCTGCCATGCTTTCCTCCAAATTCGAACGTTCTTAAGATAGCAAGGTAATTGATAATATACTAGTTCCGTTTCAATCGGCTATGGAATTTCGATTTTATACCCAACCCGACTAAAAATTTGGCTCGGTCTTAAATCCAAATTTTCAGTCACGTTGGGTATATACTGGTTCCGTTTCAATCGGCTATAGAATTTCGATTTTTAACAACTCCCTTTTCCGATCCATCAAACAGGGTCTTATTGCTCGAATAATGCCCCTGTTTGATGGATCAAAAAATGGTCGTGTTAAAACCAAAATTCTATAGCCCATTGAAACG
>JAJPIB010000080.1 GCA_021324995.1 Chlamydiia bacterium
TAAAATTTAATCCCCCTCTGTGAGCTCTGTGATCTCTAGCGAACCTTGTTCGCGGGTGGTTGAAAAATGCTTTTTCCCGATTCTTCAGTTTTTTTCGGTATATCTGAGATTTATACAAAAGTAACTGAAAATCCAGTATTTGAGACCCAGATTTTCAGCCGCACGAGGTAGGTGACTTAGCAGGGAGAAGTGCAGAGGTCTTTATGGAGAGCCTGGCTGTCTACGGCAAGGCCCATAGCGTGCATTCCATTATCGACGTAGAGCGTAATTCCTGTGATGCCGGAACCAAGAGGGGAGCAGAGAAAGGCTGCAGCATTACCGACTTCTTCCGCTTTCAGATCCTTGATCAGAGGAGCATTGGCCTTGGAGTACTCGATCATATCATCGATAAATCCAATGGCGCGGGCAGCGCGGCTGCGTAAAGGGCCAGCGGAGATCGTGTTGATTCGGATACCCCATTTGCGGCCTGCTTCAAACGCAAGGGTGCGCGTGTCGCTCTCGAGAGCGGCTTTGGCAGAGCTCATGCCGCCTCCGTAACCCGGGACCGCTTTTTCCGATGCCATATAGGTAAGCGAAATGCAGGAACTATTGTCATGCATGACAGGACCAAAATGCTGCAGTAAGCTCACAAAGGAGTAGCTCGAAGAACTAATTGCGGCCAGATACCCGTTTCGCGATGTTTCGAGAAGGGGCTTTTTCACTTCTGGACCATTAGCAAGGGCGTGGACAAGGATGTCGATTTTCCCAAAGTCTCTTTCCACTGCGGCAGCCACTTCCGAAATGGTGTAACCGGTTGCGTCCGCATAGCGTTTATTATCCTTAATCTCTTGGGGAACATCTTCAGGCTTATCGAAGGAAGCGTCTAACGCGTAGACCTTAAGGTACTGCATGAGTTCGCCATTCGAAAGCTGGCGGGACTCGTCGAATTTGCCTAGGCTCCAGGATTGGGTAAAGATCTTCAGGATGGGGGTCCATGTTCCAATGATGATCTCCGCACCAGCTTCTGCAAGTGCTTTAGCAATTGCCCAACCATAGCCTTGATCGTCTCCAATACCCGCAATAAACGCTTTTTTTCCTTTGAGATTGATGGATAACATGATCGTCCCCTTTAAATGAAATTAAAGGAGAATCATAACAGAAAGAGGGATGAAGGAAAACTATTTCTTGCTTTTGGACGCCATTTTTCGCATCATCATCCTTTTCCAACCCTCAGCGGTAAGCAGTTTTTGGGTAGGGCGCGTTTTTCCTTTGGAAGATGCAACTTCTTTAGGTTCAGAAGGTTTTGATTTTTCTAAGGTCGGTTTTTTTGGAGAAGTCGCCTTTGGTTTTTTCTTGAAGAATCTCGAGATCATGGGTCCTCCTCGTCAACACCCTCTTAAGCTCAATTTACCTTGAAATTGCGGGGAAGTCAATTTATTTTTTTATGTTCAGTGGGGTGTAAAATGACACAAATTGATATGACTTATGAGGGGGAGCTTTCCACCCTTTGCATCCACTCGGAGAGTGGAGTGCAACTCCGCACCGATGCTCCTAAAGATAATCAGGGGCGTGGAAGGGATTTTTCCCCTACCGATTTACTAGTCGCCGCTTTAGGCTCTTGTATGCTCACGTTGATGGGTATCGCAGCAAAAAGACTGAACGTAGACATTAAAGGAATGCGAGCCAAAGTCATCAAGGAAATGGTGGTCGCTCCCAAACGTCGCATTGGCAAAGTGCGCATCGCTTTTGAATGTCCGCACAGACCCTCTGAAGAAACAATTGCAAAATTGATCGATGCAGCAGAAAACTGTCCTGTGTATAATAGCTTACATCCCGACATGAAGTTCGAATTCACCTATCATTGGGGAAATTGATTGAAGTATCAGAGTTTGCTCGCATTTGAAAAGCATCTGGAACAAGCGGCCAAGGTCCAACTCTCGAGAGTTTTCCTTCTCGTTGCCTCTTGCTCCTCCGAGCGTAAAAAAATTGCTGAGAAAATTTTTGGGGCTGTCAAAGAGAAGGAAGGAGAAGCCTCTTTTCATATAAAAGAGGGTTCACAGAGCTCTGTTGAAGCTTTCATTGAAGAGTTGAACACAGCATCCCTTTTCACAGGGCAGCAAGCGCTCTTTATCGATGGAATCGATAAACTCAAAAAAAACCATTTGACCGCTCTTGCTGACTATATTGTTAAACCCTCCCCTTTTTCTTATCTTTTTCTCGGAGCCAGCTCTGCAAAGGGTTTATCCGATCTTCTCGCTAAAGGTAAAAAAGAGTTGATCATTTGTGATTTGAGCGATGAAAAGCCCTGGGAGCGTAAAGACCGATTGAAACGTTTTGTCATCGCTGGGGTTGCTGCTGCAGGTAAGCGACTAAACTCTGATGCTGTGGAATATTTGCTTGAAAATGTTGGATTGAATGTTCCAGGTCTTGAGCGTGAAATTGAAAAGCTGGTTTCCTATGCGGCTGAACGCCCCATCCTCACCCTTCAAGATGTGAAAACCCTTTGTGCCACTCAAAAAAGCTCTACTCTTTGGCAGATTAGCGATGCCATTGCCTGGAAAGACTCCTTTCCTAAGCTCGAAGAAAATGTAGATTTAAGCTTGCTCCTTCCTCTCATCTCTCAGCTGCGGGCACAATTTCAGCAAGGACTCGCGTTATCCTCTTTAATCGAAAGGGGAGTGCCATACTCTGAAATTTCCCAACACGTTCCCCAGATTAAACCCGCTGCTCTCGATAAGATCTTACCTCATGCTAAAGTGCGCAAAAGCGCTTATTTTAAGCGCGCGCTCAACCTTCTTTTTGAGATGGAGCTGATGACTAAAAACAGCTCTTTGGAGCCTTCTGTGATCCTTGATCTGTTTTTGAGCAAGATAACCTTGCTCAAAAGGTTTTAGCGCGTATGCTTTACCTATTGCCCAATCTTCTTTTCGAGGAAGATTCCCATGCAAACCAACTTCCCTCAAGCGTTGATGCGATTGTAGCGCAGCTCACGGGCCTCATTGCAGAAAGCGAAAAACAGGCGCGCAAGTTTCTGCGCCGGTTTGCCTTTGCACCTCCAAAGACTTTTCGAGATGTACCTCTTCGTCTCCTCAATGAACATAGTAGAGAGGCTGACAAAAGGGAGATTCTCAAAGAGATCAGGCAGGGGACTTGGGGTCTTATCTCCGATTGTGGGATGCCTTGCTTGGCCGACCCGGGAGCTGATCTTGTTTTGATGGCCAGAGAGCAAGGGATAGAGGTGAACACTTTTGCTGGGCCTTCGAGCATTCTCATGGCGCTTGTACTCTCTGGACTTAGCGGGCAGCACTTTACCTTTCACGGCTATTTGCCTAAAGAAGAGACACTCCTTGTGCAAGAATTGCGGAAAATAGAGAAGCTTTCAGCAAGGGAGAAGTCGACCCATCTCTTTATCGAGACTCCTTATCGCAACGTCAAGATGTTCCACAAGCTCTTGGATACACTTCAAGATTCTACTCTGCTTTGCATCGCTTGCGATCTCACCTCTCCCGCGCAAAGTGTTCAGACAAAAAAAATAGGAAATTGGAAAAAAAGCGCTGCTCCCGAAATCGATAAGCGTCCGACTGTTTTTTTATTCCGCGCTTATATGCTCAACGCGACTGAAAATTTGGTTTAGGACCGAAGCGAAAGCTCCTGCGATTAGAAATAGGGGCTAGATTCGATCGTCCAATCCCGGGGCTTTGGCTCGGTCTTAAATCTAAATTTTCAATCACGTTGAGTATATCTGAATCGAGGGATTCAGGTATAAAAAGTCCCCGGTTTTGAAGACCGAGGAACAACAAAAGTGAGTACTAGAAAAAGCTGCAAGAGGCTTCCCTTGAAGTATTCCGCGGCTTTACAAACAGGCGTTCAGACTTCTGAAAACCTGTTAGAAAAGTCACGTTTGTTTCGCAAATCCTTGTTGGAATTTGCTGCAGATCAGCGCAGCAAAATTCCAAGCTTTTTAAGCATTTTCGGTATAGCATCGCACAAGTATTCAAACACCAGATGCTTTTGCGCCAGCATTCTATCCCTCTTTTTTTGTATGGAGACATCTCTCCAAAGCCTGAATATCCAATTTAATCATGTCGATTTTTTTCCAATGGTTCCCTGTCCAATCTGCAGTTTGGACGCCGGCTGCCTTTGCTATTTCAAAAACGTATTGAAGAAAAAGCGGTTCTGGAGGTAATTGAAGGAATTCTTGGTAGAAGTCCAAACAAATAAGCTTGTCTTTATGCAAATTGGTTCTGCTGTATTTGTCGGAGTAATACAGTTCGAGTAATCTTTCTCCTTCTTCAACGAATTCTGGGCTCAGTCCTGTCTCTATAGGAGAAGAGATAAAGTTGGCAAATTTCAATTGGAGCTCAAAGTTTTCTGGAGTCTTGAATAAGCGGTTGGCAAGTTCTTCCGCTGCTCCGCTACAGCTTTCCTGATGAATGCAATGGCGAAGGGCATCTTTTTTTACAAGCGCTGGCAGAGAATCCCATTTTTGACCGTCCATCTTCCCTGAGTTAAGGAGAGCGGCGAAGGAGAGATCGATATACGAAACGAGTAAATGGAACCTTATACCAGGGTCAGTAACTACCGGAGTTTCTGACATCCAGCTTTTGTCGAGAGGGGGTAGCGTAACAAGTCGATTATCCAGTTGAGGGTAGAGCGTTTGTGTAGGTAAAGCAGAATAAATGGAGGTAAGATCCTCTTCGTCGATCGAAGACTCTGAAGAAGAACTCCATTTGTCGACATTAAATTCTTCAGGCTCGATCAGGTCATCGCTGCTAATCTCTAGAGCACCTGGCATTAATCTTTTGATAAGCTCGATCGTTGCACTGCGATTGCGATCCTTCTCTGAAGGCTTTGTGGGGATTAATGTCAATGCCAGCAGTCTTTGAGTCAGGGTCTTTTCAGGAGCAGGGGGATGAATTTTTTGTAACTCATTGAGTGTGCGGGAAAAAAGAAGATGGCTGGCATTGCTGGAAAATTTTCCTTCTCCACTCATCACTCTCTCAATAGAATTCGAGGCATCTTGTAATGCGGCATCAGTGATAATTCCCGTCTTTTCAAATTGATCCTTAAAGAGCTCCACTTGTTTTGCTATTTTTTTCTCTCCGACGACTTGGCACAAGTGATACTCGAACTCTCTTTTGGTATTGAATGGATCTTCAGCATACATCTCATTGAGTCTTTTTTCTATCGATGCTGCATTCACTTGCGTTGGAATCATCCGGGCCGCTGCTTCTAAGACTAAAGCTGAATTTGCGGTAGCCAAGTCTTGCGGACGTGTGCTCATTCCTTGAAAGAGCCGAGAAGAAAAAGAACTTGAAGTTAGGTACGTCATAATATTTTTCCCAAGTATTAAGGATTATTTGTATGTAAACATCTTTCAAGCGCTTGTACAGACAGCTTCATCATCGTAGGTTTGTTCCAATTGTATTTTCCAAATTCGCGATCCCAACTTTCAATGTGTACGCCCGCTTCTTTTGCCATTTCATAGACATACTGATAGAAGAGAGGTTCTCCCGGCAGCGAGTTAAATTCCTTAAAGAATTGGTCTCGATTTAAATAATATAGAGCGAGCAGACGTTCTCCTTTTTCAATAAAGGCATGGCTTAGATTGCGTATTTGCGGTAGTGGAGGCATACAGGCTTCCAATCGGTCGATCTCGCTCTTCACCACGTAACTTTGTTTGAATATACGGACTGCAACCTCCTCAGCTTTTCCCCGATAATCGAATAAATAGTAGCAATGCCTCAACGCGTCTCTTTGGATCAAGGGAGGAAGAGAATTCCAAAATGTTACATCGTCTCCAGCATTTTTGATCGCTTCTCTGCAGGTAATATTGATATAGGAAACAAGAGGAATATCTAAACTGTTGACGGTAAATCGAGCAGGCTCAGGTTTTTGTACTTCAGCTGAAGATACTTCAGAAAGAGGAGGTTCGATAGGCAACGGCATTGGCGGACGAAAAGCCTTAACAGGGGGTTCTTGTATGGGCGCAGGTTGCTCGGAAGGCAAAGCAGGTTGTTGAATCACAGCGGGAGGCTCGTTGGCAAGTAAAACTGAGGAAGAAGGTGGGGTTACGATTGCCCAGCCGTCCAAGTCCGCATCTGCTACCTCTTGTACTGAACCATTAGCCAATGGCTCTAGAGGAGGAGCAACGCTTTCGGGAATCGTAGGTGGATTGAATAATGCTTCCCACTCACTTCTTGCCCAACCTAATGTTCCCAATTGATTTTGTAGTAGTTGCTGTTTAGAAATCCCGGAAGAGGGCAAAAGAGAAGAAAAGAACTTTGCGGCTCTAGAAGGGACAGGCAACGCAGCGATTTGTACATTCTTTTGGCTTTCCAATGCTTGAAAGGCAGAGGGATTATTGGACTGCATATTTAAATCAAATAGCTGAGTTAAAATTGCACCCTTTACATAGTAACCTATTAGACAATTCCCCTGAGCGGTTATAAAAGAATTAATTTTTCCGGCTGTTATGTCGAAATTCTCCTGCGAGACAGTGCCAGTTTTGTGAAACTGCTGCTTAAATTCATAAACTTGTTTTTCAATCAGTGCTTGGCCGAATTCCCGTCTTAGCAAAAAATTGACAACTAAAGTGGTAGAGCTGTTCTCAGGCAGGTTGCAATCTTTCAATATCTGTGTCAGATCAACTTCCGCAGAGTCGATAGCAGCAGATGCGGGGAGCGAAGCAATTTTTGAGAGATACGATTTTTTGAGAGGCACTACAACATCTGCAAGAACGAACCCATTAAAAAGGGGGCTATAATTGAAGGAAGAGTCGAACACAGAGAACTCCATGCAAATGAAAAAATAGTCTTTAGTTAAAAGTTTGAATAACCTCTTCTCTATTTCTATTAAGTCATTTGGAAATTTATTATGTTCCCTAAAAGTTTGGCTAATTATAGCCCGCTCTTTTTCAATAATTTTATGAAATAATTGCGCCCTTAATGCTATTTCCAAGCATGGGAAAAGGGGCTGATCTGAAATAGAAGCACTTGTGCCATAGTGTCGAATCATTTGAAAGATAAAACGATTGACAAACTCCTCGGCAAATTTTAGTGTTTCCAGAACTGAAGTTCCTTGATGGGACTTAATAAATATATCAGCAACGCTATTAATCCAAGGGAGCATGTAGCGGTCATCTTCTGAGATTTCATGGGGATTAAAGGGTGTCGTTGTAAGGTGTATAGGCATACTGTTTAAATCTATAGAAGGTATAGCCGCTTGATGTTCGGTTTTATAGGTATAAGGTTTTGAAGAATCGGTATAGAACTGCCTAACATCTAGCTGAACAGGTACAGGAGCTGAAAAATCGGGATAAATCGATTGATGATCGAGTGCTGAGCTCATTGTTGAAAGAAATGCTTGGGATTGGAAATTTTGTGCAAGCAACTCAAAATCATCAACAGGAGGGGCACTTGGTAAAGGTGACAAAGGGTGAGTTGGTATCATAGTTATTATTCCTTTATTTGTTCTTTTTATTAAGTTTAATTATCAAGGTGACTTTTATTATATTAATCAATTTAATGATTTGCAAGTAAAAAACAACATTTAAGTGCCTTAAAATTAGGTTATTATATAGCATATTTTTTACTTATATTGTCTTAATTAAAAGCGAATGTTTTTGAGACTTTTTAATTGCTGAATTAGATAAAATAAGGGTGTGTAATGATTGAGTATATAGTTAAAAATTGATATAATTATGATAGGTGTCAGTATAATAAAACCCCTAAAAGGGGAAGGTAATAACTTATGGATAATACGTTACATCAACTTAAGGCCAGGGTTGCTAGCCTCGAGAGTAAAGTAGATATGCTTGAATCAGAGCTTTCTTACTTAAACGATATGCTAATTCGTTGTGGATTTCATGAAGGTGTAGAAACACTCAAAGAGACTGTGCAAGAACTTCTTGCAGAAGATTCTGAATTAAATTCCAATAAGGAACGTCCCGAATTAATCTAAGAGATTGAAAATTAAAGCGATTCATTAATAGGGGTGGATTTCAAATCCGCCCCTTTTTCATTTGTGCACCCCAAGGAACGATTCTTTCATTTGGCTATTTCTTTACTTTTGAGCGCGTTTGTGGTACTTTTACCACTTAAATTGGAGCAAAAAGAATGGCCAAACTCATTTTTGAAAACACAGGAGAAGAAAAGGAACTCGACGATGATGCAGCGTTGCACGAGGTCTGTGAAGAGGCGGGCGTTCCTTTTGCATGCACCGAAGGGGTTTGCGGAACGTGCGTGATCGAGATTGTCGAAGGCATGGAACACCTTTCTGATTTTACCCAAGAAGAAAAAGATTTCTTAGGCGACCAGGATCGCGAACGCCTTGCCTGCCAGTGCAGGCTCAAGGGCGGATGTGTAAGAATTAAATATTAAAATTAAGGTTGACGATGCCTCAAGAGACAATTCAAAAAATTTCCAAGGAAATGACGATCGAAGAGATCTTTTCCCGTTTTCCTCAAAAGAGCCAAAAACTTGCTCAAGAGATGACGAGCAGTGGTCTGAACTGCGTCG
The DNA here is from genome assembly GCA_021324995.1 of Chlamydiia bacterium. Taxonomy (GTDB): domain Bacteria; phylum Chlamydiota; class Chlamydiia; order Chlamydiales; family Rhabdochlamydiaceae; genus CAJCIW01. The sequence goes on from JAJPIB010000080.1 coordinate 8,499, forward strand.
GCTGCGGTGCCGCTGTATGGGAAACTCTCGAAGCGGGGATGCTCAGTCATGGATTCTCTTTAGAAGACGTGGATGACATGGTCGAGCGCCTCAATGGGATTCTTTCTCAGGAGACCGATCCCACAACAATTACTTTGACTCCAAGAGCTGCAAATAAATACCGCCAAATTCTTAAAGAAGAAGGAAAAGAGGGATGGGGTCTGCGCTTTGGCGACAGAGCAGCGGGCTGCAGCGGGTTCGAATACATCCTCGATTATTCTGAAAAAGCAAACAGCGATGATGTCGTCTTTGTGTCAGAGGGCATCGAAATCCATGTCCATGAAGCGGATGTTTCGCGCTTGAGAGGCTCAGAGATCGACTTCGTCGATGGACTCAATGGAGCTGGCTTCAAAATTAGTAACCCAAATGCTAAAGGCTCTTGCGGCTGTGGGAAGTCCCAAAGCTACTAATTATTTGTGGATTGCGCGCTTGTCCACGGCAAGCGCAGCCTCCTTCACCGCCTCCGAAAGCGTAGGATGAGCGTGTGGTGTCGAAGCGATTTCCTGAATCGTTGCCCTTTTTTGAATCGCGAGTGCTCCCTCCGCAATGAGTTCAGAGGCATGAGCTCCGATGATATGGATTCCTATAATTATCCCTGTTTTAACTTCTGCAATCATCTTGACAAAGCCTTCCTCTTCGCCAGTGCAACGTGCGCGCGAATTGGCTTTGAAAGGAAAAGATCCCGTCGTGAAAGAAAGCCCAGCTGCTTTGGCCTCTGCTTCTGTCATTCCAATAGAGGCGACTTCGGGGTGGGTGTAAACGACATTTGGGATAGCGGCGTACTCGATTTTGGGGCGGTGGCCGCAAATGATCTCGACAGCAGCAATCCCTTCTTCAGAAGCTTTGTGCGCAAGCATCGGACCGTCGACGATATCGCCAATGGCAAAGATGTTGGGAATATTTGTCCGGAATGTTCCGTCGATTTTCACAAACCCTCTTTCTGTCACCGCAATGCCCACTTTGTTTAACCCTAATCCCTCGGTGTAAGGCTTTCTTCCGATACACACCAGTACATTGTCCGCGCTCATTTCCTGAAGGGATTGATCAGGCATTTGAACTTTTAAAGAGAGATTCCTTTCATTGAGCGTTGCAGCTGTTACTTTGGAAGATAAGTGAAAATGCATCCCTTGTGCTTGCAGTAAACGCTGTAGCTCTTTAGAGAGGCTTTCATCCAAGGTCGGGCAGATGCGATCGAGGAATTCGACGAAGGTCACCTTGGAGCCCAGGCGTGCATAGACAGATCCAAGCTCAACGCCGATGATTCCCGCACCGACGACGAGGAGTTTTTGAGGAGGTTGCTGTAGAGAGAGAGCCCCCGTCGATGAAAGAACTTTCCGTTCATCAAAGGGTAGGAAGGGGAGTGCGATGGGTTCAGATCCAGTCGCCAAAATGATATTGCGGGCCGTGATTTCTTGAGAGGCACTTCCCTGTGAAATCGACACTGTCGTTGAATTGAGCAGGGTGGCGGTTCCTGTGAGCCGCGTGATTTTATTCTTCTTAAAAAGACCTGCGATCCCTTCATTGAATGAAGAGACAATCTTTTTTTTTCTCGCCATCATTTGCTCAAAATTGAAATGCGCTTCAGAGATTTCAATGCCATGGGTTTTCCCATGATGGGTGAGTGTCCAGTAGAGCTCTGAAGAGTGGAGAAGCGCCTTTGAAGGGATGCAACCGACGTTCAAACAGGTGCCCCCTAGCTCAGGAGTTTTTTCTACACAAGCCGTTTTTAACCCAAGCTGCGCAGATCGGATCGCAGCGACATAGCCTCCAGGTCCAGAACCGATGACGACGACATCATAGTTTTCAGTCATTGAAATCCTTTATAAGTCGAGAAGAAGACGCGAAGGGTCTTCTAAGCTTTGCTTTAAATGCACAAGAAAAAGAACGGCTTCTTTTCCATCTATAATTCGATGGTCGTAACTCAGCGCGATATACATCATGGGTCGGATGACGACATGTTCTCCCATCGCAATAGGTCTTTTGACGATGGCGTGCATGCCTAAAATGGCGCTTTGCGGAGGATTGAGGATAGGAGTGGACAGAAGCGATCCAAAAACCCCGCCATTGGTAATCGTAAAGCTGCCTCCGCGCAAGTCATCCATCGCGATGCTTCCTTCTCGCGCTTTTTTAGAAAAGCCTTCGAGAGATTTTTCGATCCCGCCAAAGTTAAGCGCATCGCAATTTCTCACAACTGGAACCATGAGTCCGCGCTCTGTAGAGACAGCGATGCCAATGTCGTAGGTATGATAGGTGACAATCTCCTCTCCATCGATGGCGGCATTAACTTCAGGGATCGCTTTCAGCGCGGCGACGACACCTTTCACAAAGAAGGACATGAATCCAAGTTTCACACCATGTTTTTTTAGAAAAGCATCTTTCTCTTTAGCGCGGATTTCTATAATCGCTGTCATATCGACTTCATTGAATGTCGTCAGCATGGCTGTCGTATTCTTGGCTTCGACAAGACGCGTAGCGATCACTTTCCGCAGAGAGCTCATTTTTTTGCGGGTTGCATTTCCAGAAGGCGGCGGAAGGATCTGTGTTTCCTTTTTGGGCGCTGGCGACGCTTTAGGACCCTCTTGGATCGATGCCACAAATTCTGGCATCATGACGCGCGCGCTTTCTCCTGAGGGTTGAGGAGAGGGAGGTGCTGATGCAGGAGGGGTCGGTTCTGTGATCTTGGCAGGGGCAACAGGCTGCGGTGGCGTTGGAGCTTCTTGAGCAGGCGATTTTGCCTCTGTCTCCACAAAACCGATGATTTGGCCCATTTTTACCGTGTCCTCTTTTTTGACAGTCAACGTGAGCTGCCCGCTTTGAGGTGCGTAGAGGACCTGGTTTACCTTGTCTGTTTCCAATTCTAAGATCTCTTCATCTAGCTTGACAAAGCTGCCTGAAGGCTTGAGAATCGTGCCGATGATTGCTTCGGAAACGGACTCACCCATTGCGGGAATTTTGATGTCTACTTTCATGAAAATGCCTCATTCATGATCTGTGCTAATTGCTTTTTATGCAGCGCAGCTGATCCGGCGGCGGGAGAAGCGCTTCTATCTCTGCCGATGTATTTTATTCCGTCTTTTGTGCCAAGAAGTTCATTAAAAAAAGGACGGATGTAAGACCAGGATCCCATATTGGAGTGCTCTTCTTGTACCCAACAGATTTCAGAAGAGCTGTATTTTTCAATAATCTCTTTCACACGAGCCTTCGGAAAGGGATAAAACTGTTCTATCCGCACAAAAGCGATGTCACTTACTTTCCTCTTTTCTCTTTCTTGAAACAGCTCGTAATAGATTTTTCCGCTGCAAAAGAAGACTTTTCGCGCTTTCTGTGCAAAGGAATCATCGATGACTTCTAAAAACTTACCTTGGGCGAAATCGTTCAAGCTAGAGACACACAACGGATGGCGGAGCATCGCTTTAGGAGTGAAGACGATGAGGGGTTTTTTGACCGAGAGATAAGCCTGCGATCGCAACAAATGAAAGAGCTGTGCCGGGGTCGAGCAGTTTGTCACCCGCATATTTTCATGTCCTGACAGCTGCAAAAAGCGCTCTATGCGAGCCGAGGAGTGTTCGGGACCCTGGCCTTCATAGCCATGTGGAAGCAGCAGAGTAAGATTGGAGTTCAGTGACCACTTCTGCTCGGAAGAAGCGATGTACTGATCGATGATGATTTGAGCTCCATTAGCAAAATCGCCGAACTGCGCTTCCCAGATCACAAGGGATTTCGGATAGGCGACGCTGTAGCCGAAATCAAAGCCGAGAACAGCATATTCCGAAAGATGCGAGTTAAAGACATCAAAGGGCGCTTGCGATTCACTCAAATGGGATAGGGGAAAGTAACGCTGGTCTTTCACTTGATCGACCCACACAGCATGGCGATGGGAAAATGTTCCTCGGCGCACATCCTGGCCGGAGAGTCGCACATGAATTTTTTCAGCGACAAGTGTGGCAAACGCCAAATGCTCTCCCATTCCCCAATCGATGCGGGGAGTATTTGGATCGCCTTGAAGCATCAGGAGCCGCTCTTGCTGCAACTTTTTAATTTTGGGATGGATCTTAAATTCCTCAGGAACCGAGCAAAACTTATCTGCGAGTGAAAGAAGTACCCGAGCATCGACAGCAGTAGACGCTGTTTCTTGCGCATGCTGCACTTGCTGCTCTTTAGGAGTATTTTTCTCTGCGGCGATCGCAGGGATTTTTTCTAGAGCCGTCTGCAACTCTTGCTTAAATTGACTCTGATTTTGCTGTGCAGTTTCTTCGGTAAGAACCCCTTCTTTAATCAATTGCTCTTGGAAAATTTCGCGAATACTTTTTTTTGTCTTGATCAGTGCATATTCCAAGGGCTGTGTAAAAGTGGGTTCATCCCCTTCATTATGGCCGTATTTTCTGTAGCAGTGCATGTTGATGAAAACATCGCATGCAAATTTTTGACGAAGCTCTATCGCTAGATTTGCAGCGCGCACACAGCCTTCCGGATCTTCCGCGTTCACATGAAAGACAGGAGCACCGAAGGCTCTTCCGATCTCGCAACAAGAAATTGTCGACTGGTAATCTTTAGGAAGGGTGGTGAACCCAATTTGATTATTGATGACGATATGAATCGTTCCCCCTGTTGCGTAGCCACCTAGCTTAGACATTTGAATCGTTTCATACACAACACCTTGCCCTGCGACAGCTGCATCTCCATGAAGGAGAATGGGAACAATTTGCTTGCGACTCTCTTTGTTTCTGTTTTGCTCTTGTTTGGCTCGCGCGATTCCTTCAACAACGGGATCCACGGACTCGAGATGGCTTGGGTTGGCTACTAAGGTGACAGTGACAGGTTTTCCCGTGGAAGTCAGTAATTCTCCCATAAAGCCTTTGTGGTATTTGACATCTCCCGTTCCTTCTTGCAGGTCAGGAGTGTAATAGTCTTCAAATTCGTGGAAAATATTCGCATAGGATTTGTTGAGGATGTTGGCGAGGACATTGAGCCTGCCGCGATGGGCCATCCCTAAAACAATCTCCTGAACGCCATCGTTTGCCCCGAGTTCGATGATCGAAGAAAGCATAGGGATTGCTGTTTCCCCCCCTTCTAACGAGAAACGCTTTTGTCCCGCATATTTTGTATGCAGAAACGACTCAAACAACTCCGCTTTGTTCAATTTATGAAGGATTTTGATCTTATCCTCTTTTTCCATATGCAAAGGAAAAAGCGGTTCGATCTGTAGCTGTAGCCATTTCTCCATTTCTGTATTTCCCAGGCCCATGTATTCAATTCCCACAGTGCCGCAATACGTCTTTTGCAACGCCTCGATCAATTTGTTCAAAGGCGCATTAGATTCCTTAAGAAAGCCAAAGGTTGGAAAAGAGGCATTGAGTTCCTCTTTCTTGAAGCCCATTCTTTCGATACTAAGCACAGCAGGCTCTTTAAGGGGGGCTGTAGCGATAGGATTGAAGCGCGCCATCAAGTGGCCAAATTTCCGATAAGCATCGATCAATAAATACACGCGAAGATCTGGGCTTTCCTTTCCTTGCGCGGGTAAATGAGGCATCGCGCTTTGAGCAAAGGACATTCCCTCAAAAAAATGGCGCCAAGAGACATCGACGCTGCTTGGATCTTTTAAATAGCTTTGATGCAGCTGTTCTAACGCAGCAAGATTTGCCAGATTAGCATAGGAAAAGTCATTTTCACTCATCTTTCTAGTCCCGTCATAAACTTCACGAATATCAAATCTTTAATTTATTAGAAAGGATCAAAAAACTGTACTCTCTAGGGCTGAAGCCAGCAGGTGGCAAATTTTCCTAAAAATTGCCTTCTTGCATTTAATTGGTAGCGCAACGATAATTTTCAGCGCGTCGTGGTAGATCTTTGTTTTATTTTACTTTGCATAAAAAACAGGCCTTGAGTATACCAAAAATGATTCAAAAGACTGTCTAGAAGTAGGAAAGCTCCTAGAGTTTTGGCGCTTTCTAGGCCGCCTTTTTGCTCATTCTTGCCGAGAGCAATCCGGGATTGCCTATTAGAAATATTAACCAATAGAAGCTGCTGCTAAAGGGTGCGTATAGAAGATGAATATTAAAAGTGAACGTTTAAAAAAACTGGAATCGGAGTATCTAGACCTGGAGCAATGGCTTAAGCTTAGCCTTGTTCCTAAAAAGGACCTAGAAAAGCACAAAGAAGAAATGCGCGCCTTGCAGGAAAAAATTCAAGAAGAAAAGGAACGGCTTCGCTTTCTTAAAGAAAGTGGAGAGATGGAGGAGTTTAGCGCTCCGAAGCGTCCAGGGGGCCGACAGCCTGTGCATGAGCCTCAGAGTCTTCCCGATATCGACATCGCCGAAGAAGGTTTTACGGATGCGGGCCTAGACATGGAAACCGAGCCTTTTGATGTCGAATCGACAGCATCCGGCGAAGAAGGGGAAGAGGGCGAAGAGGAAGGTGCTGTTCCCGATGAAGAAGAAGAGGAAGATCCCTTTAGCGATCGCAACCGCTGGCGCCGTGGAGTCCTCGAAGACCCTGATGCCAATGATTGGTAGAGGGGATTGTTTGCGGGATGTGAGTCTCTACTTTCACATCCCATTCTGCTCTAAAAAATGTCCTTACTGTCATTTCTTTGTCCTTCCCAACGACGATAAGCTAAAAGAGCCTTTCCTAGCGTCTCTCCTTAAAGAATGGGAAATGCGCACTGGCCAGCTTCTAAACAGAAGGATTGTTTCGATTTATTTTGGGGGAGGAACCCCCACAAAATTAAATCCCTCCCATTACTTTTTACTGCTGGATGCCATCCGCACCTCCGGCATCGAAATCGCCTCCGACTGCGAGATTACCTTAGAGGCTAATCCAGAAGATGTTAGTTTTGAACGGATGCAAGAATTTGCCTCTTTGGGGATCAACCGCGTCAGTTTGGGCGTGCAGTCCCTCACCGAAGGAGAGCTCTTCCTCCTAGGGCGCTCTCATACAACGCATCGCTCCCTATCCGCTATCCAAGAAGTCTATCAAGCGGGAATCCACAACATTTCGATCGACTTAATGTTCGAACTGCCTCACCAAACGCTCACAAGCTGGCTTAAGTCACTCCATGCCCTTGCAGATCTCCCTTTAACCCATCTCTCGCTTTACAACCTTACCTTTGAACCACAAACTGTTTTCTATAAGAAACAGAAAGAACTCCTCCCCCAGCTTCCTCCTGACGAAGAGCGCCTGAAAATGCTTGAAGTGGCAGTAGAAACCTTCGGGGCATTAGGCCTGAAACGTTATGAAATTTCTGCATTTGCCAAACCGGGAATGCATTCCAGGCATAATACAGGTTACTGGACGGGAAGAGAGTTTTTAGGGTTTGGACCTTCTGCTTTTAGCTACTGGGAAGGTTCCCGTTTTTCCAATGTTGCCCATTTTTCCAAGTATCTCGATGCCATTGGCCAAAGCCGATTTCCTATCGATTTTGAAGAAAAGCTCGATCCCATGCGCAGTCAGAAGGAATTGCTGGCGATCGCCCTAAGACTTGTGGATGGCGTCGATTTGAAGGCTTTTAGGGAGCGCTATGGAGCCTTTTCATCTTCATTAGAACAATCTTTAGAACGCATTGTAAAAAAAGGGTGGCTCTACCGCGATGAAGGGAATCTAAAGCTGACCGGATCCGGTCAATTATTTTATGATACTGTCGCTTCTGAAATCATTTAAATGAAAAAGGAGCGGTTTTGACACCGCTCCTTTTAAGGAAAGGCGGAAAACCCGCCCTCCCAGACTTGTTAAGGTCATCGAAAAGATGAACCTACGGTTAGTTAGCCGCCAACCAACGGAATAAGCCAGCGTTAGCTGTAGAAGTGTCTTTTGCTGTCTGGCCGATGTTAGCAATCTTATTTTGCAACTCGTGCTCTTTTCCACCGACGATATTTCCGTTGTCCCACTCAGCAAGCGGCTCAAGTTCAGCCACCAAATCAGTTTTTGCTTTCTCAGCAGCTTTCAGAGCAGCAGCCTTGTCTTTAACCGCTTCGTGTGCGGTTTGAACGGCTGCAGATGCGAGAGTACCAGTGAGATCAGCAATAGAGAGCACTTGGTCCACTGTGGAGTAGCTTGCAATAGTACCCGCACCAGCAGCTGCAGTTCTAAACGCTTTTAAAGCCTCGTCCAACGCTCTTTTAGCAGGCGCGATTTTTTCATGAGCTTCGTTAATTTTACCGTTATTGCCTCTGTCGCCGATAAGTACATGCATTTTTGCATGAACGTCAGTCAATTGAGCTTTAAGGTCTGTCTCAAGATTTGTCTTGAGATCTTTAAGTAGTTGGTTACCATCACTCAAATCACCGTATTTATCCGCTAATTCCGCCGCTTTAGCTTGATTAGCTTCATCAGCGCGAACAGCAGCTTTCATGGCATCATGAATGTAACGGATGTCTGTGTTTGGGAAGAACGCATGAATCTCATTAGCTCTCTTCACAAAACCTTCGTGCGTTAAAGTAGCAACATCTTGCTTTCCATAAGCTGTGACCATGTCATTGTAAATTCTGCCGTCAAAGTTTGTAGAAACTGTTTGGAGCTTTAGTGGCATGAGTGCTGCAAATTTAACCTCATTTCCCTTCTCCTCAACGAAGTTAGCAACGGCCTTAAGAGCAGCCTTACTGAAAACGCGGAATTCTGGGCTGTTTTCGCTAACGCTGCATTGTTGGCAGCGAGTTTTGAAAACTTTGTAGAACTCTTCTTCAGCTTTGTTTGCATGAAGCTCTTGTTGCATATCGATCTGCCGCTGAGCACCGCTGTTGTGAACAAGAGGACGGCCACCTGCTTCAGCAGGAGTTAAATTTCTTAGGCTGAGAGCATAAACAAATGCGCTAAGCTTCTCTTTGAAAAGAATGACAGTTTCGTCTTTCTTTCGATTTTCTCTCATGTTCAAAACATAAACGGCCATACCGAAAAGTTTTCCAAGGCCTAGGTAGCTGTTATTGTCAGTTACTAGGTCTTTCCACGATTGTTCAATGTGGCTTTGTGTAAGTTTTGTCAAAGCAACATCAACAGTTGGTAATGTTTGTGTTGTTGGCATCATAATTGTGTTTCCTCCGAAACTAATTCTAATGATTTAATGAAGCAATTTTTCTGCGTTACGATTAGATTATAATACTACAGTCGAATTTGTTTCAATTTAATTTGCGTTCGCATCTGATTAAAATCAAAAATGATAACGTTCTAATATAGATAAAAATTAAGTAATGATATTTTGCGCGAAAAATAGGCGTTTTAAAATTTTAATTTTTTGCGTTCTTCTTTTTGTTTTTCTTGTTTGAAATTTTATTTTTTCAAAACGATTGAACATTTTGTCAGAAAAGTGAATTTAACGAAACGAATTTTGCTCAGAGAAAAACATTTTAATGTGCTTTTATTTATTTAAATTTTTAATTGCCTTCGACTGCGGCGATTTTGTATGTTAAAAACGGTTTTCTTCGGTGTATTGTTTATAACAAATCATTTTCCATTTATAATTGTATCAATAGAATTTGCGTTTTTTTAATATATAAAATTATAAAAATTAAATAAAAAGAAAATAAAGATGTCAGTCGCACCTTCACAAGCTCTAAATTTTACCCGTGCCCAAAGTCATCCCTCCCGCATTGAGCAACAGGTTTCTGCACAACCCATTCTAAATGAAAAACTTAAAAACATCTCAGTCCAAATGCTGCAACAATTCCTAGAGACTGATTTATTTAAAATCTTAGGCGCTAGTGTTCCGCCTGTCTTTTCTAATGGCTCTACTTGTGTGGGAGATACAGTCGCAGATATATCTTGGCTGCTTAGGACATTGATGCCCGAAGCCCCCAGTACAGAATGGGTAGGTCTTACCACGGGGGAAAATGTGATTAGAGGGGCTTGGGCGGCTATTAAAGCCTGGAATCGCTTTAAAGATTCCTATGCAATTGAAGATAAAGGGGGTATGATTGAAAGCGGTATCGATTTGCCCAGAGGAATTTCACAATCTATAGGGGGGGCCTTTTATTTGGCCTATCGCGGTTTGATGGTTGCCGCTGATATTAAGAATGTCAACACGGCTTTTAATGCGGTCACCCCTTTGGGAAAAGCTGCTTTTGCCACGGGAACGATTGGAAATGCTTTTTTTAATATCTTCTACGTAGCGATTTGCGCGTGGTCTGCCTACGAGTATCGCGAGATGGGAAAATTTAGAGAGGGGCTCGATGCTTGTAAGACAGAAGAAGAGTTGTTAAAATTCTTTCAAAGAAAATCGATTGCAAATCCAATGGGAAAGCTTATACCCAACGTTGAGACTGTAAAGAAAAAATATGCTGCTGCGGCCCTAGATGCGATAAGCGATCTCTTGCGGTTACAGATGGAATCCTTAGGCGGCGATGAGGCCCCTCCTTCGAAAGAAGAGATTAAAGAATGGGTAAATGTTCTCTTTCAACTCAAGGAAAATGCGCTTAAAAACAGCGAAACGTATAACAGTCTGATCTCTTCTATGGGACTCAAACAAGAGCAAATCGCTGCATACGATTTCTCATTTTTGGAACTTCTGGGATTTAAATTAGAAGAGAGGAAACATCAAAGTAGAAAAGACGCCAAATTAGCGCGCGTCGGTGGAGGACCGCAGATCAAGAAAGCCCTAGAGCGTGGATTAGGTCCTCGATTGGCTTCGGAGAATCCTTTGGTAAAAGAGGCTGCTCTTGAGGAGATCAACCAATTGAAGGGTGAAGTAGAAACAACCAATACGCGAAACAAAATCCTTTTCGCTCTCTTGCTGGCTGTCGGAATTACAGGAATTGTTGCTTCGATTGTGGGTTTTTTCCCGGTTTTGACTGCGGTAAGCGGGACGCTGTTAATTGTTGTCACTCTTCTGCTCTGTTTAGGGATGTTAGGGACTGACGGTTATTTTATGTACAAGGGATGGGGCACTGGTATGCCTGGCCGTTACGATAAACATTACATTGTCGTTTTAGCAGTGATGATCGTTATGATTCTTGGAGTAGCGATCGGTTCAACACTTGCTTATGGATTACCTATTTTCCCTCTCATTTTCACAGCCATTTTTGCTGCTGTGGGTTTGGAGCTTTGCGGGATTGCATTCGTTGAAGTGAACGACAAGGAAAAAAAGTGGAAGTGGGAACACCCCACCTTACAGGCAATTAGCCATGCGCTGTCCCAATCAAATGATGATGAAGCTCTTGATGAGAAGACGGCGCTACAATTTAAGAAGCTATCTAAAGCGGATAAGTGCGCGATTAAGCAAAAGTACATCGAAATGAGCAAAGATCTACCCCTGCTCACCCCTGCTTATAAGAAATTAGATAGGAGCTTCGACTTTGGCGGACAATATCTTTATTCTCAAATAACGCCTGACGCTCTCAATGAGGAAAAAGAGCATGCTTTACTCTTGCGCGGTATCAGAAAAACCCTTAGTTTTTATTGGGAAAAGTGGGCAATTGAAAAAACTGAAGAAAGCAAAAGAATTGCGCTAGAAATCCAGGCACTTTTTGAAGCCGTTTCCAAGAAAAATGTAGAGGCAATCTATGCTGCAGTGGCAAAGATGGGCGATCAAGCCTATTACACGATGCTTAAGCAGAATTTATGGTACGTGGTCAAACGTCAAGAAAGCAAAAAGAACTTAGCTCGCATTGTGGCAAGCGTTGAGTTTGATCAGCAAGCTGCATTGAACGCTCAACAACAAATTCCTTCCTTAAGTGAACGCTTTTTGGATATCCTTAAATCAGCATAGTCTATACCGGTCCGTTTCAATCGGCTATAGAATTTCGATTTTTAACAACCCCCTTTTCCGATCCATCAAACAGGGTCTTATTGCTCGAATAATGCCCCTGTTTGATGGATCAAAAAA
>JAJPIB010000012.1 GCA_021324995.1 Chlamydiia bacterium
ATTTAAAATTTAATCCCCCTCTGTGAGCTCTGTGATCTCTAGCGAACCTTGTTCGCGGGTGGTTGAAAAATGCTTTTTCCCGATTCTTCAGTTTTTTTCGGTATATAAATTTTTTTAGCGAATAACTTTAAGAATTTGTTTAAGCGGCTTGTCTTTGGGTTTAAATTGCTTCTTTTTTTCGCGAGGACCGGTTGAGGTCTTTGACTTTTTTGCTTTGCCGCTTTCCCAAGGAAAGGGATGCTTTGCAGGGGGGACTTTGGCATTGGAATCGGGAAGTGTGGCTATTTTTCCGAGCAAGCCGCCTACGATGGCGCCCGCATTTCCTCCAATTCCTGTGAGATTTTGATTTTGCCAGGCGAGAAGAAGGGCGACTTTTGTTGTCGCTTTCCCCGTGTTGATCTGGACGTTGTTGGAAGGTCCTTTCATGGGAAGGGTGAGGACGTAATTTTCAGGGAGATTTTGGATGCCGAAAGCCTTACTCAACGTTTGAGAGGTCAGGCCGAGGACCATATCTACGTAATCTTTCACGAGATCAACGTTGCCCCACACGCAGATGTCAAAGGTATCAGCGAGGAGGATTTCTGTTCGCTCGATATCTGCAATGCCTTGCTTAATGCTGAGGTCGATAGGTGCAAACCAGAGGGCAAGTTCTCCATTTTTGTCGAATTGGTTGCTCTTCAGTAATCCTAAAGTGATCTGTACATTGCCCTCGTTGCCACAAGCCACTTTTCCTAACTCGATTTTGGCTTTGGGGATGACGATTTTAGAAGCGTTAAAGGGATAAAGGGGAAGATAAAATCCGGCGGCGGGAATCTCAAGGGTGATGGGATCGCGGGAGTAAAAATGAGAAAGGTTAAGAGGATTGACTTCTTTGAGGATGAGCCGGCTGAGTTCGGGAGTTAGCTTCAGCTGAGCGTGCAATGTGTTTTTGAGGAGGACAGCGCCATTGGCTAAATTTCCCTCGAGATCCAGGCGCGCGCGCGGCGTGTTGAGGTTAATAGAAAAGGGACCGGAAAGATTCTTCACGTCAAGCGTTGTTGTCGCGTTGATCATTTCTCCAAAGGTGGTCGAAAAAGGAAAATCGGTACGTCCTCTTGCGCGTGCAATGATATCAAGCGCGCGTGAAGGGAGTTGCTGCACTTTCATCTGAAGGCTGCAGATGAGCTGGCTGAGGTCAAAAGCGGTGTTACTGGAAGATTGTAGAAGTTTTCCTTCGAGGGAGATCGATCCATTTTTCACAAATTCTGGCGCGGCGGCAGATCCGCTGTGAGTGATGACTCCGCTGTCGAAAGAAGCAGTGAGAGGACCTTTGTCTGCGGTTTTATTTAAACTGAATACAATGTTGGAAAGTTGGATCGTTTCCTTCGAAGTTTTGTCAAAGAAGGAGAGCTTGGAGTTGCGAGCTGTCGCATTGAGCTGAAGTTTTGTAAGGTCAAAAACGATATCTGGAATTCGCGATCCTGGTTTTGGTACACCGGGTAACGAGAGTTTAGAAAGCGAAATGAGGAATGTACTGGGCTCGCTGATTTCAAAAGGAGAGGGTTGAGGTTTTGGTAAAGTGGAAGGAAGCGGGGGGCTTTTTTTTGTTTGATTTTTCTTTTTTGAAGAGACGAGCTGGATTTCCCGTAGCAAAGCTGCTTTAAAGGCTAGCGCTTTGGGCGCGGTAATGATTTGGTCTAGGGCTTTGTAGGATTCAGGCGTTAAAACCCAAGATAATTGATGCATCGCTCCTTGAAGCTGCAGACCTGAAGAATCGATTAAAAAGCTGGAGTCGACATTGAGGTTTGCGCTCGTCCATTTGATAGCGATATTCTGCTTTTCCAGAGTGCTCTGGAACTTCAGCTTGTTGCTAAAAACGGGACCAATGATTGCGCTGAGTGAGGCGTCTTGATAAAACGCATCGAGGAGTCCGGAAGAGAGATTATCGAGATCGAGTGTGCCGAAGAGGGAAGCCTGGCTGAAATCGATTCCCTTTTCCAAAATAAAGTTAGAAAGGGTGCATTGTCCTTCCACGGACCCTGCGCTTCCCGAGGGATTTTTCATCTGAGAGGAAAGTTGCAGGGTTGCTGTTTTTGATCCGCTATTCCACTGAAAAGGGATGCTTATATTTTGAAGTGTCACTCTTTGACTTTGAGATCCAAGAACCACTTCAGAGCTAGAGAGTTTGCCTTTCAATGCCACTCCTTTCCATCTCGCAGTGGAAAGGGGAATAGGAAGGGGGTCTATGGAAAGTTGGATAGCTGCGGGCTTAGCAAGCAAAGGAGCCGTGGGGAACATCGCTTTGAGAGAAGGTCCATCGACAGCGTATTTTAAGGTGAACGGCTTGTTTAAAACGAATTCGGAGGTCTTTGGTTTCCATGCGCCCGATAGAGAAGCTTCAATGGGATCGCTTTGGATCGTAAAAAGAATTTGTTCTAATGTATTGGCTCGGAGGGTCGCTTGAAGGTTGGCGATGTTTAAGGGGAAGTCTCCGGAGAGACGGATCTGTTTTGCATGCAGGACAGCTTCCATTCGCGCATTTTTAATCTCAGAAGGGATCACAAGCGTTTGAAGAGTTCCTTCGATAGAGTCTGCTTGAACGCGTTGAAGCTCACTTCCTGAAAACGCACGCGGACTTAGTCCGAGCGTGAATTTGGCAGGGGATACAAGCGTCAATGGGTTGCTCAGGGAGAGATCAAAGGAAGGGATATTTAAAAATTGCGACTGCCAAGATAGGTGCAATTGGGGAATGGGGTTATTGAGGTCGATCGCACCTTTGAGATTGACAGTTGGACCAAGCCAAGGAGACAACATTGCCGAGCTATTGGCGACGATTCCGATGAGGTCTGTCGGAAGTTTGTTGGCGTTGACGGATAAGGTTCCGCGCGGAGTAGGGGTAAAGGGACTCGAGAGATTTCCATCGATGGTCAATGTGCCCGCTTGTGTCTGCCATTGAAGGTTCGCATTCAAAGAAAGCGCAACTTCGTTCTCGAGCAAAGGACTGCCAACAGTGAAGTTCAGGCCATTTAGAACAAGAGGAGTTCCGTTTAATTGAAGGGAAAGAGGCGCCTGAGTTGCCATTTTGGCTTGAATCGCGCAGTGAAGAAGGTCTGCCGCCTTTGTCGGCATAGGGCATGAGAATTGGGAAAGGGTGCCTTCGATGAGGGCAGGCTTGTCCAAAGCCAGGGCCGCAAGCGAAGGGGCGAATCTTGCAAGTTTTTGCAGCAAGCCGGGGGTAAGGCTCATGTTCAATGTCGCTGGACTTTTCAGCGAAACCTTTCCTCCTTCCGTTTTTGTAGCGATTTGCGCGTTGATGAGGGGAGAGCGCGTATTGAGGTTCAGATCAAAACTACCCTTCGCAGCAACTAAGTTGCATTCCATAGCGATCTTTGAGCCGAAAGCAGCATAGATCAACCCATTTAAGTGCGGGACAAAGATGGAGACGAGCTGATCGATACCTAGCACAGGAAGCTCTGTCATAGAGGCTTGCAAGGTGAAACTGGGAAAAGAGGATTGCAATTCGGTAGCAGCGCTCTTGATCGCGATGTTTCCTAAAGCACCTTTCTGGCTTGTAGTGCAACTGAGAGCAAGAGCGATCTCTTCTTGTGTTCTTCTATCCAGAGAAAGAGCGATTTGGCCGAAATGGATCGGCTCGAGATTGGGAGGATTGAGCTCCACTTTTCCATTTTGGACATCAATGTGTCCTTTAATAGGAATGTTTGCGATTTGAACTGTGGGAGAAGTTCCCAAGAAAGCAGCGGGTATCCATCTCTTTTTCTTTTCAAACTTTTTCGATGTTTGCGCTGGGAAGGGGGTAAAAATCTGCGTGGTTTGAAAATAGGGGGTGATGAGTTGCAGGTGACCGACGTCGTTTTTTAACAAGCTCAAAAGAGAGGCATCGGTGATCGCTGTGTCGCATGAACCGATCATTTTCTCATTAGGATTTTCGATGTAAATTTTTTTTGCAGATTGAGGGCCTAGCCAACTCAAAGACAAATCTTGGATAGAGATCGCACACCCGCTTTTTTCGCTTAGGATTTTGATCAGAATTCCTTTCCCGGTGGCTGTGGAAAAAAAATAGGGCAGACACATAAAAGCAACGAGAACAAAAAGTGTTAAAATTCCCAACACTTTGCTCAAGATTTTCCCCACTGATTTCCTCTTTTCTTTGTGTCCGTTTGACATGATGTTAATCCATAAAATCGATCGAGTAGATGACAGTTGCTTCTTTTCTTCCCGGGAGGATGACTGGTCCAAGACATGTCGACTTGAACTCTCCGTGCAATGCGCTGTGAGTCGCTTCGCTGATCAGAATCGGTTTTTTCAGCATTTTAGTCGTTTGTTCTATTCTAGCTGCAACGTTGACTGTATCTCCGACGGCTGTGTAATCAACCCGTTTTTCCGAGCCAATATTTCCAACAATCGCAAGACCTGTATGAATTCCTATTCCCATTTGAATGGTCGGTTTTTTTGCCTTTTCCCATTTCGCATTCAAATTCACTAGCTCCTTTTGCATTTCAATCGCTGTGATGATCGCGTGTCTTTCTTGTTCAGGATCGTCTAAAGGAGCACCAAACTCCACCATGATCCCATCGCCTAGGAACTTATCAAGAGTGCCATTATAGCGGAAGATCACATCAAGCATAGCGCCAAAATATTCGTTGAGCAAGGAGACGACTTGTTCTGGAGGGAGCCCCTCGGAAAGCCTTGTAAACTGACGGATATCAGAAAACAGCACAGTGATTTTACGGCGCTCTCCTTCGAGTTTAGCCACGTCTTCCGCTTTTAAAATGCCTTCCATCACATGGAGCGAAACGTAGCGTGCAAAATTGAGTTTGAGTCGCTCTCTTTCCTTAAGCCCCTGCGTCATCGCGTTGATTTCATTGCCCAGCTCTTCAAATTCGTCGTGTGTCATTACAGAGGATTTGCTATTGAGATTTCCTTGACCGATTGCGCGTACGCAATCGAGGAGATTTCCCAAGGCCAACGTCACGCGTTTTGCGAGGAAGTAGCCTCCGACAAAAGCAAAGAAGAGGGAAACAAGAAAGCCAAAGACAAAGAGCTGAATGAGCCTCTGCAGAATATACTGGTACCTCTCCATCGAAATGTCTACCCCGACAGTGGCGACATAATTGCCTTCAGCATCGTAGACAGGAGCAAAGCCCGATAACCATTTCCCAAGGGGATCTTCGACGAATTTTCCTGGGGAATAATACTCATTTAAGTGTCGGATACTACCGCTGACATAAGCATTCTTGTCCACTTCACCGGCATGGCTGACCTCTGTCGGGTTCTCCTCTGCATCGGCGACAAAAATCAGCTGCTCTGGGTTGGTAGGATTTGGTTTTAAAATGTAGATGAATTTAATGTAGATGTCTTTGCGTCGATTAGCATCTCTAGCAGAGATCAGCTGTTTTTTTAGCTTAATGAAAGCAGAGGAATCCTCATCGCTTCGCTGGTAGATCTCTTTTAGGGGTTCAGGATTGAGAAGTGCTGCCGTTGTCGCAGCAACGGTGAGCGCCTTAGTTTGCTCATCGGCAAGGGCATGATGGCGGAATTCATACAGAAGAACGCAGAACCCCGATAAGGAGCTAATGAATGCAGTTCCTGCCAAAGCAAGATAAAGCTTGGTCCGGTATTTCATGATCCCCGCACATTCTTATAATTGGACAATAAGAGCTGCGCGGGTTTTTGTCATGGCCTTTAAACGATTGGGTGATTTTCGTCGTCGGCAAGTTTGAGGATATTGTCTCGGTTTGTTTTTAATAGGCTTGCAAGTTCAGCTGCACTTAATTGTGCGAGTCTTGTTCCGCCGTAGTCTACATCGCTAAAATCTGCTCCTGGTCTTGCATCTTTAACATCACGTTTGTAGATGAAGCCCTTCAACCTATCGAAAGCATGGCTATGTCTTGCTCTAAAGCCAATGTCTGCTAAGACATACTGATGAATTGAGGCTTCATCATAGGTGTCATAAAGGTCGACAAGGGCTTCTAAAACTTCATAGTTTTTATCTTCTGTATCGGTTATAGAAGCGGGTACGAGTGGGGTTGCTACGGCATTAAAAAGCGCCTTCCTTCCTCGAGGAATAGAAGCACAAAGACCGTGCTCATTCACGCAGAGGAAAGCGCAACGTCCTTCGATGATAGGCAGAGTTGTCGAGCTGTTTCCGCGGCACTGATAAAGTTTAGACTTATTGTCTTGGTCAATCAAAACAACTTCAAATTGATCCGGATTTTTTACAGGGTCATGAATCTTGACAAAAGCTTCTACAAAGGAGTTTGTGTTTAATAACCCATTGTCTAACACGTATGCGTTATGAATTTTGATAAGATCTTTTTGTTGCGCTTGTGTAGGTGGAAGAGCATGCTGCGAAAGCAGAGTTGTAAGCTGGGCACGGTTAATGTCTGTGTTTCCGAAAGTCTTTGCACTGAGTATACCACATTGATGCATCAGTTTGTCATTGTCCTTAGTAAACGCATTGACTAAGTTAGCCATGATTTCCTTGAACTTAGGTTCTTTTAAGAAATCATCGCGATTAGCCTCAATGTGATTGACATACTCTTTTCTGAGTTCTAGGGCAACTTTTGCAGGGGGCTTCCCTTTATATTTGTCGGACATCGCTTGGAGCTGGGCCACAAGGGCGACATCGGCCTGACCAAAGGCGGTTGTTGCGGGTAATCTTTTTGCGCGATTCTTATACGGTGTTAAGACAGTGGGCGAAGTCGATGGTTGTCTTATTGGCGGCGCAGGATTTGCTGGATCGGGGTTTGCTGGGTCATTAAGTGGCGTTGGAGGCGGATTTGCCGGAGGTTGAGGAGTAAGCGGCAATGGAGCCGAAGCACCACTCGTCAACTCTACTAATGCTCCTTGGGTTGACTCCCAAAACCTTTGGACTTTTTCCTTCGTCTCAGCGGGAACATTGGCAAGAAAAGTCGTATTTGCATCTTTCGTTTTTTGTTTTCCGCTTTTTGTTAAATAAGTCACTTCGCTTTTTTCTAGGGAAAAAGGTTCACTACTTAAGTCATTATTCTTTTTTAGAGTGCTTTTAATGCTGTCAAAGCTGTCGCGCCCAGATGCTATGAGCAAATATTGGATGTGGTTTTTGACCAGTTCATCGCAGCGCTTGTCGCTGATGCAACCATTAATCGTGAATTCATAGCTTACGCCTCTGACAGTAACAATAGACAATCGTCTTGCTACAAGCTCGATTTGCCCTGAAGGGGTGGGTGCGGGAGTTGGAACAGGTGGTGTTGGTGTTGCCATTATTTTACCTTTTGTTATTAAATGTTAATTATGATTTATACTTATTTTAACATAAAAAATCATTTAATTTAAAGGCTGATAATAAAAAATAGTTATCTGTCTATAAGTATTTGATAATGAATAAATTAGAAATCTATTCGACTGTGACAGATTTTGCCAGATTCCGGGGCTGATCAATGTCTGTCCCTCTTTCAAAAGCGATGAAATAGGCGAGAAGCTGAGTCGCCACTGAATAGAGAATGCTAGCAAGCTCATCGCAAATGGAGGGGAGATAGACGATGTCTGTTGCGACTTTGTCGATTTCAGGCGTTCCCTCGGGGGCAAATACGAGGACAGGGCCTCCTCGCGCTTTAACTTCCATGAGGTTGCTGATCATTTTTTCTAGGGTGTGCTTATTCCCGCAAAGTCCAACGACGGCAAGTTCTGCATCGATGAGGGCAATGGGGCCGTGTTTCATTTCTCCAGCGGGATAACCTTGGGCGTTAATGTAACTGATTTCTTTCAGTTTGAGCGCAGATTCGAGGCTTGTTGTAAACATGTAGTGGCGCCCAAGGAAGAAGAAGCTATTGTAACGGGCATACTTTTTAGCAAGGTTCTTGATTGCGTCATGGTGGTGGAGAACGTGCTCGACTTTTTGCGGCAGAGATTGGATTTCAGCGAGAAATGCTTGCCCTTCTTCTTTATTCATGTGGCGCAGTCTTGCCATGAGGAGTGCGAATAGCGAGAGTGTCGTGAGTTGACTTGTGAAGGCTTTTGTCGAGCATACGCTGATTTCGGGACCTGCGCGCAAAAAGAGCGTGCAATCGGCTTCCCGTGTCAGAGTGGAATTGCGGACGTTACAGAGGGCGAGAACTTTGGCGCCCTTGCTCTTAACTTCGCGCACCGCAGCGATTGTGTCGAGCGTTTCGCCCGATTGACTGATCGCGATGACAAGCGTGTCTTTCGACAGAATAGGATTTTTGTAGCGGAATTCCGATGCGATTTCCGCTTGCGTAGGAATGCGCGCCTTATCTTCAAAGAGGGAAGCGGCGATCCCCCCCGCATGCCAAGAAGTCCCGCATGCCAAGATGACGATCCTTTGCACGGCGAGAAGCTCAGAAGGGGAAAAATTTAAGTCTTCAAATTCCGCAGTACCGAACTCAGGCACTAAGCGATTGTGAAAAGCCTGCTGAATCGTCTGTGGTTGTTCGAAGATCTCTTTAAGCATGAAATGAGGATACCCATTTTTTGAGATGCAGTTATGGATTCCCTCAAGGCGTTCTGTATTCTTGTGTACGAGAGTAGAAGATGGGTCAAACACTTCGACTTTATCCGGACTGATCAAAGCGATTTCATTGTTACGCAAGAACATGACATCCAGATTCGGCTCCGAAAAGGCATTTGCATCGGAAGAGACAAAGGCTTCAGAGGCTTCTTTGTTAAAGCCGATCGCGATCGGATTTTCTCTTGCAGCGGCAATGATTTGGTTGGGATGATTCTTATGGATAAGAGCAATTCCCCAAAAACCCCGTAGCATCGACAGCGCTTTTTGAACTGCAGAAAGAAGTTCCCCCTCGTAAAAGTGAGAAATGAGTTGGGCAACAACTTCCGTGTCCGTATCCGAGTAAAATTTTTTCCCCGTTGCTTCGAGCATTTCGCGCAAAGCAAAATGATTTTCAATGATCCCATTATGAACGACTGCTACTGACTCTGTCTCATCGAAATGGGGATGTGCATTTTCCCGGGTAGGTCTACCATGAGTAGCCCAGCGCGTATGGGCAATTGCTAAGTCTAGGCGCATCGGTTTTTCTTCCAAGGCGTTTTCAAGGGAGTCAAGCTTTCCGACCTCTTTACAGGCAAAAATTTTTCCTTCGAGAATGCCAGCAATACCTGCAGAGTCATACCCGCGGTACTTAAGCTTTTTCAAACCCGTAAGGCAAATGTTTGAAGGATTGCGAGGTCCAATGTATCCGAAGATGCCGCACATAGAGGAGATCCTTTTTAATTTAATGCGAACTATATCAAAACCGATTCATAAATGGAATAGGAAGACCTAAAATTGGATACCTGCTATCTTAAAATAAAGATTATATTATAGGATAGGGATGTCGGATCTACAACCAAAAAAAGTCTCCGAATCATCTATCGACGATCAAACCTACAAGGTTTTTCCCAATGATTTGAACTCGAATGACACGATTTTTGGGGGACTTGTGATGTCGATCCTCGACCGAGTGGCGCTCGTTGTTGCCGAACGCCATTCCGAAAAGATCTGTGTGACCGCTTCCGTCGATTCGATGCATTTTCTCGCCCCGGCGCGCCGAGGAGATATTCTTATTTTTAGAGCAGCTATTAACCGAAGTTGGACGAGTTCTATGGAAATCGGAATCAAAGTGATCGCCGAACACTACATGACTGGCGAAACCAAGCACATCTTATCCGCATACTTTACCTTTGTCGCTGTCGATGACCATCTGCAGCCCGTTCCCGTTCCCAAAGTCATTCCTGAAACTCCTGTAGAAATCAGGCGCTACGAAGAGGCAGAGATCCGGCGGCAGCACAGAAAGAAGGAAAAAGAAGAGCGCTCGCGCCGCCGAAGCGCAACTAATTAATTTTTTTTTGCAATGATCGTAAGGAACAAGGGGAATTCCTGACGGCTGCGGTTTTCCATCGCGGCGGTCTTGCCAATGCTCTTTTTATCAGAACACCACTCTTCAATCTCATCGATGACAAAACCCGCTTTTTTCAGCTCAGCGCTGAAATAGGAAATGGGGTGGTGAAACGACCAGGTTTGCTCAGAAGCTTCCTGTCTGCTGGGCTGTGTTTGGATGGGGATTTTTAGCTCGGTCATGTAGCGATCGACCCGGCGATATTGTAATTTCTTCGATTCATCGATGCCCCAGCTCGATTGGCGTGGAATACGGAAGGCGGGATGATTGAGGACGATGATGAAAGGAGATCCTAATTTTAAATGGGCAAAAGCTGTGTGAAAAAGAGCGGAAGGATCCGCGATGTTTTGCACAGCTAGAATGCAAGTTGCGTGAGAAAATTCTTTAAAAGGAAGGTCCAGAGGATGGGAGAGATCATGGACGGCAAATTGATGAGGGGATTTGGGGTCGTATTTTTTTGCGGAGCGGATAAGTGAGGCTGAGCCGTCAATTCCTAGATATTTCATCCCTTTGGGTAAACGGCGGGAAAGAATCCCTTGACCGCAAGCCAGATCGAGAAGGTGCACGTGCGGTCTCTTTTCTTTTTCAAGAAGATGAAGAACCCTGGGGAGAATGACTTGTTGATGATAATAATGCCCTTGAGTGCCGACGATCTTATCGTACCAGCTCGAGGAGGTTTCCCAAGTCGTATCGTCTTGTCTGCTCATTGTTGTTAATCTTCCTCGTGACCCAGCTTCTTTTTCCAGCCTGGTTTTTGGAAGAGAAGGATGATCGATGGAGCAAAACTCGCCAGGATGACTCCGAGAATTAAGAAAAGCACATAGAAAAGGGTGCTCCCGGTTTCAATTTGCGCCGGGGGGAAAAATCCGATGACCATGGCAAAGCAAGAGCTCAAAATACCCAGACCTGCCACTGCCCACATGCCCACTTTTCCGCCGGGGATCTTGTAGGGGCGCTCGATCTTGGGTCTTTTGTAACGCAACTTGATTGCTGCTGAAAAAAGCAGGATGTACATGACAAGGTAAAGCTGTACGACGACAGCAGAAAGAATCCAGAAGGCACTGCTGACTGTCGGCATGAAGACGAACACAAGCGACAAAAGGGAGACGAAGATAGCTTGGACGAGGAGTAAGCGCTTGGGCACGCCTTCTTTGTTGACAGCCCTGAAATAGGGCGGAAGATCACCGCTTCTAGCGGCTGCGAGAAGACCTTTGGTCGGCCCGATCACCCATGTGCTCAAGGATCCAAAAGCGCCCAGAGCGATGAGCAGTGCGATGTATGGGGTCATCCATTTTAAATTGTAGGCGTTGACGAAGTAGGAGAACGCTTGCATGGAACCTGCAACTAAGCTGATCTGCTTTTGCGGGATGACGCTGGAAATCGCAAGGACTCCAAGGATGGACATGCCAATGATCAATAGACCGGATAAAAGAATTGCTTTAGGGTAGTCTTTTTGCGGATGTTTTACATCGCGGGCGTGAATAGCGGACATCTCCATTCCGCAAAGAGAGAGAAGAACACCTGTAAAAAAGACGATCTGCTCGACAGAGCCCATATTGGGGATCAAGCTGTCCCAAGTCATCGCGATTTGTAAAGGTTTCCCTGTAAAGTACCATACTAGCCCTAAGATAATGATCAACCCCCCAGGAATAAATGTTCCTAAGATGACGCTCACCGAGCTGATCCATCCTGAAATTTTCATGCCAAGCAGGTTTGCAAGCGTTGCTCCCCAGAAGGAAACGAGAATGATAGAAAGGGTAAAAGTCGTATTGTTTGCAAGAGAGGGATCAAAAATATAAGCAATGGTGGCGGCGATAAAAGAGAGGATTGTGGGATACCAGATGGCGTTTTCAATCCAGAGCAGCCAAATGGCTAAAAAACCTGTCCGATGACCAAAGGCTTCTTTAACCCAGACGAACACTCCTCCGCTTTTAGGCCAACCGGTGGCGAGTTCTGCGGCAACAAGGGAAACGGGAATGAAAAAAATCACTGCTGCCAGAAGAAGATAGAAAATCGATGAAAACCCGTATTCTGCAGTGACAGGCCAGTTTTTGACGCTGCCAATGGCCGCCATGTTAATCATTGCTAAAGTAAAAACGGAAAGCGTGCGTCGAATTTTTGGTGACGAGTCTCCCATGGACTTTAACCCCTATTAATTAAATCTCCAATAGTTTACATATAGCGTTTAGGCAATAAACGCATAAACGTTATGCCAAACGTGACCGAAATGATCAATGATAAATCAATTTCTGCGCTCAAGAAAGCAAAGTGGACATCCCATTTTAACCGTCCTTTGTACAAGGACTACGCCTTTTCCTCTATCCCAGACACTGTATCTAAACTTTTAACAGAGGAAGGAAAAAATTTTCTTTCTGAAGATGTCGTTGGAGGCAGCTATCAAAAATTTGATGCGGCAATCCTATTTTTAATCGACGCCTTTGGCTGGAAATTTTTTGAAGGTTACCAAGGGAAGTACCCTTTTTTAAGCCGCTTTGAAAAAGAAGGCGTCGCTTCAAAGATCTCTTCTCAGTTTCCTTCTACGACTGCGGCGCATGTAACGAGCATTAATACGGGAAAAGAAGTTGGGGAAACAGGGATTTATGAATGGTTTTATTACGAGCCTATTGTCGATCGAATGATTGCCCCTCTTCTTTTTTCTTATGCGGGGGATCATGAAAGCGCGACATTGCTCAAGGATGGATATAGTCCTTCAGCGATCTTTCCGTTCGAGACGCTGTACCAAAAGCTTGCGAAGAAAGGGGTAAAAAGCTTTGTGATGCAACAGGCTGGCATCGCCCACTCTCCCTATTCAAAAGCACTGCTCGCAGGTGCCGAAGTGATTCCTTTTACGCATTTAGTCGATGCATTAGATCTCCTAGCGGAGATGTGCCAGAAACCGTTTACTGTGCCGACATATATTTTTGTTTATTTTGGGGATATTGACTCGATGGGGCATCGGCATGGAATCACTTCGCCACAATTTTCTGATGCCGTCGATTTTTGCTGGAATTCGATGGAAAATCAGTTTTGGCAAAAAACTCAATCCTGTCCGAGTAAAATTGCAGTCATGTACACCGCAGACCACGGAATGTGTCCCGTAGACCCGAAAACGACGCTCCTTCTCAATAACATTTGTCCTGAACTTCCCAACATGGTGAAAAGAAATGAAATCGGCTTGCCCCTTGTTCCAGCGGGATCTTGTCGTGACTTTTTCATGCATATTGAAGATAAACATCTTGCTGAAGCCCAGCGTCTCTTGGAAAAACAGCTTCAGGGAACAGCGGAAGTCGTTTTTGTCGAAGAATTGCTCTCTCAGGGTTTTTTTGGAAGCGCGCCTCCCTCTCAGCGACTGAAAGACCGCATCGGTAATCTGCTCATTCTTCCCTACCTTAACGAGAGCGTTTTTTGGGCATTCGAAAAGCACCGCTTTGAGCAACATTTCTATGGAGCTCATGGAGGTCTTACTCCAGACGAAATGGAGTCGGTTTTCCTTTTCGCAACAGTGGGAAAATAGAATTAATGTCCTATATACCCAACGTGATTGAAAATTTGATTTAAGACCGAGCCCAATCGTGGGGACTTTCGCTTCGGTCCTAAACCAAATTTTCAATCACGTTAAGTATAGAGACGTTCTTTGAAATGACACAAAGAACGTCTTCGGAAGAAAAGTCTACTTGTTTTTTTTCTTTTCTTGTTTTGCCAGTCGTTTTTCTTTTAATGTCTTCGTTGGCTTTTTGCGCTCTTCTTTTTTTACTTCTTTTGCTTTGCTCATGATTCATCCTCGGGGGAAACAAGTTAAGATGTGATGCATCCTTGGTTTTGATATACACTGCTGACGCTTAAAACCTGGAGTTTTGCCTTAGCCGAAAGGGACATCTTGGCATCCATGAGTAGAATACAAATCTGCCTCCTTCAGCGTTGGCAAATTCTCCAGCTTTTAAGCGTCAGCAATGTATTCAAATCAAAACCACACAAGTGAATATATACCACATGGCTTTTAGATGGGAATAGAATTTGAAAGCCGCTGCAGAGCATGCCTGTAGCGGCTTCAAAAAACTGCTTATCCGCGTCGTCCTACAGGAACATGTCCACCAGGACCCGCAGGAGGTGGGGCCCCTGTTAGACCAGGTCCATGTCCTCTACCGACGGGCACATGTCCAGGTGCGTGTGGCTGATGTGGGGGATGTCCTGCAGGAGCATGGCCATGCCCGCCGCCGACGCCTACATGTCCTCCGCGTGGAATATGTCCAGGTCCTGGAGGGTGCATATGGCCTCCGCCGACAACAACATGCCCAGGTGCGTAGGGACCTGGATGCCCTCCGCGTCCCGGACCATGCTGATGGTTTGGGGGGAAATTCCCACTAAGAAACCGCAGTCCCGAATTTACAGACCTTTGAAATAGTCGAATTAAGACAACCCCACAAAGAGTAAGAGTAACAAGACCGATCAAGGTGCCACCAAACGCAAAGGCAGCTTTTGCGATAATCACGCCAAAAAAGATAGCAGCTATTTTTACAATTGTTGAATTGCTATCCGTAGGACCTGCTCTGAGATGATGCTCCATGCTTTGAGTCTGTTCTACAGTGCGTGGCAGCTGAGAAGAAATAGAACTTAAAGACATATTTACCTCACTTTCTAGTATTGTTTGACGTGAACGTAGTTATCCATGTTGACATTGATCAAAATGTGATTAAAAGGAGAAAACCAAGAATCGTAGAGGCCGAAAATGATGTGGTCATTGACAGCCCAATCTTTTAAAAGATAGTTATCTTGCGGACTGACGCACCATACCATTTGGTTCTCAAGATAAACGTGTCCGCCGAAGTAATCGATGTCGACGATCCAATGAGAGTAGGGGCCGAAAGCCATCGGTCCTACAAACAAGTTAGCACTGACGTAAGAGTTGTTTGTCTTGTTAGTGATGTAGTAATCATAAGAGCTTAACCAGCTGCTGTTCGGTGTGATGATGAGAGAATCTTCGCGTCTCCAGTTGCGGAGAACGTAAGCATCAGTAGGAGAGACTTCCCAATGCGACCCATCTTCAATCTCAAGGGAACGACCGCTGTCGGCAATGCTAGTCAGCCAGTGACAGTTAATCGGGAAGCTATAACCGCCATAATTATGAGAGGCTAAAGTAACTCCAAGCCCAGTCACTTGGCGTGGCGCCAGCATGAATGAGTTTTGCGAAGCATGTAAGCGATGGTTAGCATTTTTCACCGGTAGCTTGGCTTCTGCTTGTTCTTTAGTTTCTTCATCGTTTTGCGCTGTTCTTGAACGCAGCATCTGCTCGCGTTTTTCAGGATCCATTTCTCGATCGCGCACAGGAACGTGACCTTCAATCGATGTTTCCGTATTTTCTTGTGCAATTTCATCCGCATTGAGATAGCTGTTGAAAAACAACACGGTTGCAAGCGTTGGAACAAGCAGTTTTTTATAGACCATAGGATTGCCTGGGTTTGTGTTAAAATGTTATTTCCTCCATTGACCTTTGCGCATTTGCATGAAATGCATGCGTGCGCAAAAAGGAGAAACGAAAAAGTTAACAAATGATTCAATTAACCAAAAACAAAAACAACCTTAATGGAAACTTTAAGAAGACGCAGCGGTGATCGATCGCCGGTTGATCAAGACGAGAAAAATGAATATACCGGTTCCGTTTCAATCGGCTATAGAATTTCGATTTTTAACAACCCCCTTTTCCGATCCATCAAACAGGGTCTTATTGCTCGAATAATGCCCCTGTTTGATGGATCAAAAAA
>JAJPIB010000005.1 GCA_021324995.1 Chlamydiia bacterium
CGCGATTGGCGCGATCGAATCGTCGCCACTATTAGAAATAGGGGCTAGATTCGATCGTCCAATCCCGGGGCTTTGGCTCGGTCTTAAATCCAAATTTTCAGTCGCGTTGGGTATACCTTTGACGAAAAGCTGCTTGCTTAAAACGTTAAGCGCCGCTCTGTGCTTCTGAAGGTCGTCAAACATATTTTGAGAAATTCTCTTCTTCAGCTTTTCTGTTTCCCGCTGCATTTGAATAAAAAGTCGCAGGGCAATCACATCGTTCAGCGACGTGATTTTCAGAGTTGGCAGAAAGTAAGACTCCTCCATTTTTCCAACAGAAATTACATCTTTGATCATTGTCTTCCCCTTCGCTTTTGTTTGCCCCCCATTTTAAAGAAACTTCATCTAAAGAGCAATTCTATTCCATCTAAATCCAAGTCTTTTATTTTTAATAGGTTAAGACAAAAAAATTCTTTTTCAAAATAAACTCGCTCTTCTTCATCACCATAAGATTTTGTGAAAAATAGAAGAATCCCTATAGAATGAGAGGAAAAAATTTCAAGGAAATACCATGTTGACATTCCAGCAGATCATCCACCGCCTCAATGAGTTTTGGGAAAAGAAGAAATGCATCATCCACCAAGGTCACGATTTGGAAGTGGGAGCTGGAACATTTAATCCTTCGACTTTTCTGCGCGCTTTAGGGCCTGAGCCTTATAGGACAGCATATGTTGAGCCCTCCCGTCGCCCTTCCGACGGAAGATATGGAGAAAATCCGAACAGAATGCAACTTTTCCACCAATTTCAAGTTGTTATCAAACCATCCCCAAGCAACATTCAAAAAATGTATCTCGAATCGCTCGAAATGCTTGGTTTAGATTTGAAAAAGCATGACATCCGCTTTGTTCATGACGATTGGGAATCTCCTACGCTCGGGGCATGGGGATTGGGCTGGGAAGTGTGGTGCGACGGCATGGAAATCACACAGTTTACTTACTTTCAGGCAATCGGGAGCCAACAACTAAAACCTGTCAGCGTGGAAATCACCTACGGACTTGAACGCCTCGCAATGTTTATTCAAAACAAAGATAGCTTTTACGACATGAAATGGAATGACGAACTTACGTTCCGCGACATTGCGCATCGCAGCGAAGTCGAATGGAGCACATATAATTTTGAAGAGGCTTCGACGTCAATGTGGCTGCGACATTTCGAAGATTTTGAGAAAGAGGCCAAAGATCTGATTGCCCGTCATCTCCCTATCCCCGCTTACGACTTTGTGATCAAAGCCTCTCATGCTTTCAATATGCTGAATGCACGCGGCGTCATTTCTGTGACTGAGAGAACTAGCTACATCGTTCGCATCCGCGACTTAGCCCGCCTTGTTGCTTTGGAATACGTGACTTCAAGGGAAAAGCTCGGGTTTCCACTTTTGAGCAAACAGAAAAGCAAGTCGCTTAAGAAAGTTCCTTTAATCAAAACTGCTCCCTCCTTTAATCCTGCAAAAAGGCAAGATTTCCTTCTCGAGATTGGGTCTGAACAATTGCCAGCGACATTCGTTCCCATTGGCTGCTTGCATTTAGAAAAAGGAATCCGTCGATTGTTGAGTGATCATTCCCTCGCATTTGAAGACCTTGAGGTTTTCGGAACGCCGCAGCGCTTAGCAGTTCTGGTGAAAGGACTCGTCGAAGGAACGGAGGATAAAACGACTTTGCGAAGAGGGCCGGCGATCACTTCGGCTTTTGACGCTTCAGGCCACCCCACTCCACAAGGAGAAGGATTTCTCAAGTCTTTGGGAATCACTGATGTGACTTTGGACAACATCCGCAAAGGAAAATCAAAACAGCTTAAAGTCGATCGCATCAAAGATGTCGAATATCTCTTTGCAGCGATTTCAGAGCCAGGAAAATCCACCTTCAAGATACTCGCTGCTGAGCTTCCCAAGCTCATTTTAAACATTGACTTCCCCAAAAAAATGACCTGGGGAGATTTGGATATCAGCTACGCTCGTCCGCTTCACTGGATCCTTGCCCTCTTTGGCAATAAAGTCATTCCTTTTCAAATCGGTGATGTTAACTCCGGACGCTTCTCTTTTGGCCATGCCCAGCTTAAGCCAACCAAATTTTCGATCAAACTACCGAAAGACTATTCCAAAGAACTCAAAAAACATTTTGTCCTTGCGAGCGTCGAAGAAAGAAAAGAGAGCATTTTGAAACAACTAAAAGCGCTTGAAAAAAAGCTTAAAGGCCACGCACTTGAAATCAACAAAGTGATCCCACAGGTTTTAAATCTCGTCGAATGGCCGCAGCTTACCTCTGCTACCTTCAATGCTACATTTTTAAAAGCGCCTAAAGAAGTCCTCACTTCTGAAATGGTCGAACACCAAAAGTACTTCCCTATCGCCGACAGCAAAGGTCATCTGAAAAACATCTTCATCATCACAGCGGACAACAAACCTAGCGATCTCATCCGCAAGGGAAATCAGAAAGTGCTTTCCGCTCGTCTTGCCGACGGTGTCTTTCTTTACGAGCAAGACCTGGAAACCCCTCTTGAACAGTTTAATGAAAAATTGCGCCTCATGACCTATCAGAAAGACTTGGGCTCCATGTTTGACAAAGTCGAGCGCATTGGCTTTATTGCAAACGTTGTCAATGCGCACCTTCGGAGTGCTGATCCGAAAAAGGTGAGCAGAGCTGCAAAGCTTTGTAAAGCAGATCTCGCTTCTACGCTTGTGGGAGAATTTCCTGAGCTGCAGGGGACTATTGGAAAGTATTACGCCATCCATCAAAAAGAAGACAATGAAGTCGCAGCAGCGATCGATGAGCATTGGATGCCTCGAGCGGAAAATGCTCCTCTTCCCGCAACAGCAACAGGCATTGTTTTAAGCCTTTCCGATAAAATCGATAACCTAATCGGCTGCTACAGCGTAGGTCTCAAGCCCTCTTCATCGAGTGATCCGTATGCCTTGAGGCGGCAATCCATCGGTTTGCTCAAAATGCTTATCGAAGGAAAAAAGAGCGTTGACCTGAAAACAATCCTCCAAGAAGCGGTGCAAGCATTCCCCAGACTCAAAAAGGATGAAAAATTCACGCACGCCCTTATCCAAGAAATTCTCGCTTTCATCACGGCAAGGGCAAAATCCGTCTTTGAAGATTACGGCTTTAAAAAAGATGAAATCGATGCTTCGCTGCAAGGCATATGTATCAATCCTTATGATCAGTTCTGCAAAGTCCAAGCTCTTCACGCTTTCCGAAGCTCAGGAGTAGAATTTTCCAAACTGTGTGAAGTCTATAAGCGCGCTAAAGGACAGCTCGAAAAACCCGCAACAACAGCATTTATTCCTTCTCTAGCCCAAGAGCCCGCTGAAAAAGACCTAGTGAAAGCGCTAGACAATCTCCATCAAAACTGGGAAAAAACGCTCGCTCACTGCAAATACCTCGAAGCTTTCCGTATGGTCGCCACACTGCAAGCCCCTCTTGCTCAATTATTCGACTCAGTAAAAATTCTCGCGGATGATCCCCAGATCCGCAATAACCGCATCGCCCTCTTGCAAAAGGTGTTTAGCTATTTCCAAGAATTGCTAGATTTCAGCAAAATCCAAGAGGTTTAAATGATCATCGATCTTCACAACGACTTGCTCTCCTATCTTACCCATGCAGAAGGGCGTTCTCCAGACGATCCCGCTTCTCGCAGTTCCTATCCGCAAATGACCCAAGGCGGAGTCAAATTACAAGCGGTTGCTATCTTTAGCATCACAGGAAGTCAATCGATAGAAAAAGGACAATTACAAGTTGAGGAGTACCTCAAGCTCTTGAAGCATTATCCCCTGCTGTACACCCCCTTCCGTTCTTCTTTTGAACCACTGCCTCAAGTGCAAATCATCCCTGCTATTGAAAATGCTTCTTCTTTTGCCAGCGAAACCGAGCCCTTTTCTCATGCCATCGCCCGTCTAGAAAAATACATCGAAAAGATCGGAACTCCCCTCTACATCGGCATGACTTGGGATGACGCGAATCGCTTCGGTGGCGGCAATCGTTCCTCTGTAGGTTTAAAAGAAGATGGAAAGCGATTACTCGAGTGGATGGACAGCAAAAGCATCGCCATCGATATGAGCCACACGTCCGATCCTTTAGCCTATGGAATTCTAGACTTTATCGAGCAGCAAGGACTAAAACTTCCTGTGATCGCGAGCCATTCTAACTTCCGAGCTGTCTCCAACTATCCGCGCAATCTTCCCGATGACATCGCTAAAGAAATCATCCGCCGAAAAGGATTGATCGGTCTTAATTTTTTCGCTCCATTCATTCATCAAAATGACCCTTCTGTCATCGCACGCCATGTCGAATACGGTCTGGATCTCGGAGCTGCCGATGCGCTTTGTTTTGGCGCTGATTTTTTCTGCGAAAATGACTTTCCTATTATCCGCGAGAAATACCAAAGGGAAACAGCGTTTTTCCCAGAACTGAGCGACGCATCCGCTTACCCTCACGTTCTTAAGCTCTTCGAATCTAAGCTCAAATTGGAACCAGAGCAACTTGAAAAAGTTGCCTATAAAAATGCTTTCAGCTTTCTTGAAAGATCAGAGGACAAGACATTATAAAATTTTATAATGTCCCCTTGAAAGATTAAGAAAGTGACTAAAAATCGTTTCTAGGGTAGATGGTAGGAATGGACATCATTCCTATTACCTCAGCCAACCATCACATTTTTGAAGTCTTTACACAAGACTATGAGGCCGAGTTTTCAGCTGTCACGAGAAAAGAACCCAATGCGGAGGGTCGCTTTGCTTTAGAGGCTGATTGGAAGGCTCCTAATCAGGGATTTTATGCATTCACGAAAGGTAAGCCCCTTGGATTCGTCATTAGAGGTCAAACGGACGAAGGGCGCTCAGACATTGCCGAGTTTTACATCCTTCCCTGTTATCGCAAGCAAGGAGTCGGCAAACAATTGGCATTTGCCATTTTTGATTTATTTCCTGGACCGTGGCAAGTACGGCAGATTCCCACCGCCACAGAAGCTATCGCTTTTTGGCGGACAACAATTCATGAGTACACAAAGGGGAACTACACAGAAGATCAGGTAAGCGATGCTCATTGGGGAGAGGTCATTCGTCAGTGCTTCGAAACGCGTTCGAAATAAAAAAATTATGTTTCAGGCATTAATTTTTTGTAGGCTTCAACAAGGTCAGTGACACGCTTGAATTCCGCTTCGATTCCGCCTTTGTCTGGGTGGGCCTTCAAACACCACCTTCTCCATTTTTGATGCAGCTCAACCGTCGTTGAAAACTCTCCCAAAACTTTGACTAGCTCTAGCTTAATTGAAGCCACTTCGGCTTGCCTTCTTTGAGCGCGGGGTTCTTCAGCATGGGTGCGCGCTTGCTCAGATTGTTGGTGCGCGCGTTGTCGCTGTGCGTTTGCATTTGCATTTCTTCCCCCGAAATGAAAGCTAGCTCCTCTCGAACCCGCTCTTCTTAAGTCGATCCAAGACTCAATTAAACGAAACTGAGCGCTTTTTGCAGCGGAACGGCATC
The DNA here is from genome assembly GCA_021324995.1 of Chlamydiia bacterium. Classification (GTDB taxonomy): domain Bacteria; phylum Chlamydiota; class Chlamydiia; order Chlamydiales; family Rhabdochlamydiaceae; genus CAJCIW01. The sequence continues at coordinate 5,510 of JAJPIB010000005.1, forward strand.
GGCCCCGAGCCTTATCAAGCCAAAATGCAGCCGCTTGAACATCGTCCCGTCTAGCCTATCTTTTTGCAGTCGCTAAAATCGAAGGAAAATGTATGAGAAGTCGAGGAAATATTATGTGGCATAGCAACATCGAGTTAAATAATTAACTTATCTAAGTTAGCATAAAAACCAAATTAACCACAAATTAATTATCTTTTCAATCTTCAATAAAAGCTAATTTTGGGATACGGAAGTCGATTATTTTTTCTTTAAGACGCTTACTCGACAAGCTATTTTTATTTTCTTCTTCCAAAAGTTGAGGGCGCAGTTTGAGGTAATTGCCAAGCTCTTGAGAATAATTTTTAGTACTAAGTCTCAAAATCCGAGGCGCAGTAATTTGTATCTGATTCCCGTTCAGAGACTTATAAATTGAGTCTTCTGTGATAATAACAATTTCGCGCGTCCCATAACTTTCGGAAAAGGCGTTGGAAACATCAATCCGTTTAACAGCAAAGAGGTCGGCGACCTTGGAATCGGTCACAATAGAGAGAAGATCTAATGCAAGTTTGAAATATTTTCCTCGCAAAGGAGTGTTCCAATCTGCAATTTCTCCGTCTGAACTAGAAAGAGATTTTCCAAAGGGCCCTAAACCTAAATAAATTCCAGGAAGCTTTTTTGGCGTAAAGAAAGGAGTAAAGGGAAATAAATAACCCTCTTTATCAACAACCACATTACTGTAGTCTTCTAATCGGGCAATGGGCTGACGCACGGTGTAGTCGATATAAAGAGTACTAGGCTTGATCCATTTCACATCTGCGTGAGAAATCAAAGGCGAGCTCAAAAGAATTTCTTTTGCTCGTTTCAAATCAAAGGCTTTTGCGCTACAGGGACGATCAGAGGCGATGCCTAAAAGCTCAGCGAGATATTCCGTTTTAAGGGCTTCTTTTTGCGGACCCGTTTGAATGATTGTACGAAGAACAAATTTTGGATCAGAGGCCTTCTCTCTTTGCATTTTGAGATAATGCTTCACCCCTGCAAACGCACTTCCGCTAAAAATGAGAGTTGACCCCACAATCCAGGCAAGCGCATGTGTCAAAGGAAGATAAACCGCTTTCTTTTTATTTTTCATGAGTTAACAATTGCAAGACCTCAGATCCAACTTTAGTGATATCGCCTGCGCCCATTGTGATAAGAACATCTTCAGATTGCAAGTGTCCAGACAAAAATTGTGCAATTTTCTCTCTGGGAACATAAGAAGCATTTAAGCTAGAGTTTTCTCGGATCTTTGCGAGGATAGCCTGGCTTGTAATGCCTGCAATCGGATTTTCATCTGCTGCATAAACGTCGGTAAGGATGAGCTCATCCGCTTTATCAAAAGCAGGACCAAATTCATGAAAACAATCGCGCGTGCGTGTAAAGCGATGCGGCTGAAAAGCAACTACCATCTTACGATGCCCGACCGCTTGTTTTATCGCCCGCAACGTCGCAAAAATTTCTGTTGGGTGATGTCCGTAATCGTCGAAAATTGCAATCCCTTTACTTTCCCCTTTGAATTCGGCTCTTCGGTTTATCCCTTTGAAGTTAAAGAAAGCCTTTCTAATTCTTTCTTCCGCGATTTTCGTTCTAATTCCTAAACCGAAAACAGCAGCGGCATTAAGGACATTATGAGCGCCGACAAGCGGTATTTCGATTTCCAAATAGTTAACTCCATCCAAAGACATGTCAAAAACATTCCTCCAGCCCTCTTGGCGGAAGTTTTGGATGTATAACTCATTTTTCTCGCCAAATCCGTAACTACACCCTTTTGGCTTAAGGGAGCGCAAAGTCTCATCGTCTCCGCACCAGAGCAAATGCTGAGGAGAGCGAACGAAGCCAATAAACTTTTGAAATCCTTCAACCATGTCTTGGAATGTTCTCCAATAGTCCAAATGATCGTTGTCGATATTGGTGATGATGCCTCCATAGGGAGAATATTTTAAAAACGAGCCGTCGCTCTCATCCGCTTCCGCAACAAAATAGGTCCCTTTGCCGTGACTGCCGTTTGTGCCCAAGCTGCTGATGATGCCGCCGACGGCGTATGTGGGGTCACAACCCACATCGACAAGCAGATGAGCAAGCAGAGAAGATGTCGTCGTTTTGCCATGCGTCCCTGTCACCAGTAAGGGGGAGTATCCTTCCATCAGATGGCGCAGCAACTCAGAGCGATGCAAAAAAGGAAAACCTTGCAGCTTGGCTTTTCTCACCTCGGGATTTTCTTCGGTGACTGCTGTGCTATAAACAACAGTTGACGGATGAGAAATGTTATCGGATGAGTGACCGATAAAAATTTTAGCGCCTTGCTTTTCTAGTTTCTGAGTAACCTGTGAGGAAGATATATCGCTCCCCGACACTTTCGCCCCTCTTTCCAGCAAAATCTGAGCGAGTGCGCTCATCCCGATCCCGCCGATGCCGATAAAATGATAATGCATCATAACAACTCCAAGATGAGTCTGGATAAGTCTTGTTTTTTTTGCTGTGATTTATAGTTCTGTATCGCCTTTTTCATCCCCTTTGCTCTTGACGAATGAGGTTCGATGAGTTCCTTAACTGTTTTTGTAAGCAGCTCAGGAGTGAGAGCGCTTTCGAGCAGATGCATAGAACCGCCTACATTTTTCTCGATGAAAAGAGCGTTTTTAAGCTGATGTTGGTCGGAGGCGAAAGGGTAAGGGATTAAAACTCCCGGGACTTCATGGAAAAGCAATTCGGCAAGCGTCATCGCTCCGGACCTGCAGACCACAATATCGGCGGCTTCCCAAGCAACTTCCATCCGTTTTTCAAATTTTTTTGCATAGCAAGTTATCCCCAACTCGTTACAGCATTGCTCTACGCGCATCGCCATGGCGTCGCATCCTGTCAAATGGATAAGCTGAAAAGAAAGTTTTTCGTTTTTCAGGAGAGAAAGCATCTGCAAGATCTTGTTGTTGATTTCTTGAGCGCCTTGAGATCCTCCAAAAATAAGCAGAGTCGGGGTATCGGGATTCAAACCAAACCGCCGCCGTGCTTCTTGCTTTGAAATGCAAAGGTTTGTCTCAACTCTTGTCGGAATCTCAACCTCATGCGTCGCTCCTTTAAGGTAGTCCTTTGCTGCAGAAAAATAAATTCCTGTCCATTGAGCCTTTTTGGAAAAAAGACGGACGACTTTGCCTGGAATTGCATTAGACTCAAAGAGAACGATAGGGATTTTTTTGATCACAGCGGCGAAAAGAATCGGAAAGACATGAAAGCTGCCGAAACCTACGATAAGCATCGGTTTTTCTTTGGAAAGCAAATGAACGCTTTCTTTGATGCCATTGATCAGAACTCCAATGGACTTAAGTACAGCGAGAGGACCTCCTCGAAATGGAGTTGTGCTTGCAATGTCATAAAAGCGGAATTTTTTCTGATCAAAATAAGCATTGCTGCTTAATTTTGCCCCCGCAAAAAATAACTCTAAATCTGGATGTTCTTTTAAAAGCTGATCCGAAAGAGTTTGTGCGGGAAAGAGGTGTCCTCCTGTGCCTCCGGCTGCAATCAAGATCTTAGATTTTTTCATACTCCCTCTCGGATTGTTTAGAGATATTGAGAAGCACGCATAAGGCGAGTATGTTGGCCAAAAGAGAGGATCCCCCTTGACTGAAAAAGGGAAGATTGGTTCCTTTGCTTGGAAGAAGTCCTGAAACAACGCCTAAGTTAAGGAAAGCCTGAAAGCAAATTAAAAATGTGAAAATCGCAGCCACATAAAATCCTTCATTATCTTTCGCTCTTTGTGCGATGGAGAATCCGCAGAAGCTAATCCCCATGTAGAGAAGGATCAATCCTGTCATTCCCACAAAACCCGTTTCCTCTGCAAAAATCGCTGCGATATAATCGCTTCTGGCTTCAGGAAGATACTCCAGCTTTTGTAAACTTTCTCCGAAACCCTTGCCGAGAAGTTTTCCAGAACCGGCTGCAATCTTTGCCTGATAAGGCTGATGTCCTTTTCCCTTAAGATCGTATTCCGGGTTCATAAAGACTTTAATTCGATCGGAAACGTGGTTCATCTGTGAAGCGACGATAACCCCACAGGAAAGGAGTATGCATAAAGGAAGCGCCCAATAGAGCCATTTTTGTCGTGAAAGAACGAAAAGAATCACAAACGCGGAAAAGATAATGGCCACAGTCCCATTATCCGGCTCGACAAGGATCAATCCAATGGGAATCACAAGCTTGGCAAGTAGCTGCATAAAAGGAATGAGCTCTAACGGTTGTGAACGCTGGGAGATCACATGGATAAAATAGAGAGGAATCAGAAATTTGACAAATTCGGAAGGCTGAAATGAGTTGCCAAAAACATTGATCCAACGATGCGCGCCGTTGATCTGCTGGCCAATCCCTGGAAGAAAAACCAAAACAAGCAAGATTGTAGCGCCGATAAGCAGCGGGCCGCTTAGTTTCACTAGATTTTGATATCCGACAAACCAAACGCCGATCGCACCAATACCTCCTACAACAGCATACAAAAGCTGTTTAATGAGAGCGTGATGCGTACTTCTATCTAAAAATCGATCGAGCACCTCAGCGGATGTCGTATTGAAAATCATCGTCAATCCGAGTGCAAACAAAAGAACAACCGACAGCAATAAGCTTAAAGCGTATTTAGTCATAGGAATCTTATTGAATGCGAAGCTGATCGCCGGGCTTAAGTCGACGCGCTTGCTCCTCGCTCATATTATTCAGCTTCAGCAAATTTTCCACTTTAATGTGATTTTTTACAGCGATGGTCCAAGGGCTATCTCCTTTTTTTACAGTGTAATACTTAGCTCCTGTCTCGCTGGTCAAGCTTGAGGCTTCGGGTGCAGAAAAGGAAATCGCAGAGGTTTCTGCTTTGCTCATAGTTTTATTCGGGATTTTTAGTAGCTGGCCGATGCGCAAGTTTGTGCTTGTCAGTTTATTTATCTTCATGACCTCAGCGACTGTCGTATGATGATGCCTTGCAATTTTTTCGAGGACATCGCCTTTCTTAACCTTAATTTCAGTAAAATCTGGGGCCGTTTTGGATAGGGGTGCAATAGGAGCGACAAGAGTCTGCGTGAAAGGCTTTTGTGCAGCGGGAACAGAAGGAGCCTCTTCCGGCTGCGCGATTAATTTTAAATCTTCCGCAAAGCTTGTAGAAGCAGATACTTGAGCAGATTGCTCTGGGACTTGAGTTGCTGAAGCAGCCACGATGGCATTTTGTGAGTATTGGTGCAGCGCTTGATCCACCTCATCGACAGCAGCCACAGGAATTTCTTTTTTGAAAGGGACGTCGATCGTTTCTTGTACACGAGATTCTGCAGTAGCGACGAGTTCCTCGCCTGGGGAGGACTTGATCGCACTGGCAAAGAGCACAATCAGCACGCCTGCGTTGATAAGCACTGAAATTATAATAATGTCTCTGCGATTCACGTTATTCTCCTTATTATAAAAGTTTATTTATATACCCAACGTGATTGAAAAGTTGGATTTAAGACCAAGCCAAAGCCCCGGGATTGGACGACTCAATCGTGCCAATCGCGGGAGCTTTCGCTTCGGTCCGAAACCAAATTTTCAGTCACGTTGGGTATACACTTCTGAAATTCTTCACCTCGGTGTGCATAGTCGCGGAACATATCAAAACTCGCGCAGCCTGGAGAAAGCAAAACTGCATCTCCCTTTTCTGCCCCCAGAATGGCGATCTGCACAGCATCAGAAAGGCTATCCGCAAGCTTTACCGTAAAGTATGGATGAAGCTCGTTATATATTTTTGCGGCAGCCTCTCCGATTGCAATGATCTCTTTCACTTTTCCTGAAAAGGGCACTTTCCATGACAAATAAGAAGCCCCTTTGTCCACACCTCCAGCGATCAGGACGACAGGCCCCTTCATCGCTTCTACCGCTTTAACGACCGCATCGATGTTTGTCCCCTTGCTGTCGTCGAAAAAAGAAACACCGTTAATCTCCCGCACTAACTCAATTCGGTGAGAAGGTTTTTTAAATGTAGCCAGAGCGTTGCAAAATTGCGCAGAAGTAATCCCTAATGAACGACAAAGGGCCCATGCAGCAAGTGCATTCTCTCGATCATGCGCACTATCTAGGCATTCAAGGGAAAGAGATGAATCGGTATCATCAAAAAAATCCTGGGAAGTGAGCAAATCGGCAAACTGAGTTGCAGCTTCTTTTTGAACAAAAAATCTTTTCTCTCTTTTTACCAAATTCTGAAGGTGAAATTTTGCTTGAGCATATTCACGCACGCTTGCATAGCGATCGAGATGGTCGGGAGTAACATTCAATAACACTGCAGTTTCAAAAACGGGTGTCTGCATCGTTTCCAGCTGGTAAGAACTCAGCTCAACCACAAACACTTGCTCATCACCCCCTTCAAGCAACCACTGGCAAAGAGGAACTCCGACATTTCCCAAAGCCTTTGCTTTGATCCCTGCTGCATTTAAAACATGCTCGACAAGAAGAGTTACCGTGGTTTTGCCATTCGTTCCCGTTACTGCGAGAAGCGGCTTTTGAAAATGGGGCAAAGCTAGCTCTGCTTCTCCAATAATTTTTGTTCTGGTTTTCTTGGCTTCCAAATAGAGAGGATGCTTTGGAGAAATACCTGGTGAGACGATCAAGGCATCTACCTCTTCCCAAAAGACAGGATCGCTATCGTGTTGAACAAATAACCCTAAAGATTGAAGATACCGTACTTGGGCATTCGTCTGCAACAAGGTGCGATTGTGGTCGATACCCAAAACGAGATGACCGTTTCGAATCAGGAATTCTGCAGCGGCTAACCCACTCATTCCAAGACCTACGACAAGTGTCACTTTTTTCATAAGTTATTGAAATTTTAGAGATGCAATCCCAAAGATTGCAAGGATTAAGCTGATGATCCAAAAACGCAAGACGACCTTTGTTTCAGGCCATCCTTTGTATTCAAAATGGTGGTGCAGCGGAGAACAGAGGAAAATGCGTTTCTTTTTCCGCAACTTATAACTAGCCACCTGCAAAATAACGGAAAGGGTCTCAGCAACAAAAATCCCTCCGACAATTGCAAACAAAACCTCTCTGCGAAGCAATACGGCGCTTACTCCGAGAATCCCTCCTAATGCGAGCGATCCGGTATCCCCCATAAATACCTGCGCAGGATACCCGTTGTACCATAAAAATCCAAGACAAGCGCCGATTAAAGCAAAGAGATAAACCGCTATTTCACCGCTCTGCTCAATATATAGGATATTCAGATAACGGGACATTTCCAGGTTGTTCGATAGAAATGCAAAAAGACCCAACACACCTGCAGCCATGACGGCGCACCCCGAAGCAAGGCCGTCAAGACCATCCGTAAGATTGACTGCGTTGGAAGAGCCTGAGATGACAAACAGAGTAAAAAGAATTCCAAAAATGATCCCCACTCCTTTTAAAATGACTACAGGATCCTTAAAAAAAGGAACAAAATAGTGGCTCATGAACTGTTGAGAACTCAGTAACGTTCCCGAATACTCGAGCTTCCCATCCTCTTTTTTAACAAGTGTGACTTGCTCCTTTGCTGCTGGTGGGGAAAACCAATCTCCCACATGAATTAGCTTAGAAACGGAAGGGCAAAAAAGATAAAGCGCAATAAAAACCCCTAACAAATTCTGCAAAATGAATTTCTTTTTAGCACTTAACCCCTTAGAATTTTTATATTTCAATTTGAGGTAATCGTCATACCCCCCTAAAAATCCAAACCACAGCGTGGTCACAAACAAGATCAAGGTAAAGCTACTCTTGAGATCCATCCACAAAAACAAGGATACGAGCATAGAAAAGAGGATAAGAATTCCTCCCATCGTCGGCGTCTCCTTTTTTTTCTTATGAAGTTCGACAAGCAGAGGACAGTCTTCAACACGAATCGAGCTACCTGTTTTTAACTCATAAAGCTTTTTAATAAACCAGGGTCCAAACAGAATGGATAACAGAAGCGAAGTTAAAGCAGCGAGAATCATTCGCGTAGAAGAATAGAGAAATGCGGAAGGAATTTTCATCCCCATAGAACTGGTTAGAAACTGATACAACAGTAGAATCACGTTTGTCTGATGGAGTTGAGGGTGAAGATTCATGCTGAACGCGATTCAAAACTTGCACTTAGCCTACTTTGAAAACACGTCTGTACATCACGTCATCTTACCGAGAACCGAAAAAATGCAAAAGTAAAAAAGAGAGTGATTCAAATTCAGTCGCATTCGGCAAAAGAATCATTAGATATTTGATCGTGCAGGAGTTGCAGCCGCTTCTCTCCAAAAAAATACACGAACTTGTCATAGAAGCCCGCGTCTTTAATACGACTCAAACAGTCTTCAAATTCCTCAGAGATCGAGAGAAAATAGTTTTCAAAGGCTTCCTTCCACCCCTTTAAACTGCAGAATTGCAGATAAATGGCAGGATCTAATTCATACCACGCTCGCACTAAGTTTTTTACAAATTCTTCTGATCTTTCCTGATTGCAAATGTGTGCAATCTCTAACGCGTCTAATCTATTCAGCCTCTTGATGTCTTTAGAGCTTGTGAGATCGACATAGCCAAGTTTGGGAGTTATCAAAATATGGTTCGCTTTAAATCGTCTCAAAAAATTCAGACTCGATTCCGAGTAAATCGGACCTATATCCGCTTTGAATGGATCTTCCACTTCTTGGTTAAGATCGTAAAGCCAAAGTGCATAAGGGTCAACATGCGGCTCAATGAGATATTCGAGTCGGATGCAGTTTCTGATCAGGTCTACTATCGCATTAAATTCTACAGTCTGTTCATCGCTCAATGGTTGATGGCGATAAGAACAGTATTGGTAATCATCTCCTGCTTCATTAAAAAGTGTCCATATGACGCGGGGGCGACCTGCGACCTTCAATTGGATAAAGGAAGACTGAGAAATGTTTGAGATATCGACAAGAGAGACATTTATCCCATTCAAAAACTCCAGATCATTAATGGGGCCTGTCGTAGAAATAATATCTCCTCTATCCGCATACGACTTCACTTTTTTAAAGAGGCTGTCGCAATTGTAATAATCGCAACCTTTAAATGAATCCGCTTGTCTCCATTCCTTTGAAGCGTTCAAATACACGTCGCCCATTTCCAGCAAATGTATTTGATAATAGCGCTTTGCGTTGTCCGGAATCTTTGCCACTTTCAATTTATCGGCAATGCGCTTGATTCTACTAAAAAACTCTCCTTCTTGAAGCGTTCCTGACAATTGTACATATTCTTTCCTTAAGGAAGAGATACGCAGCAAGAGGGTATTACACTCGTTATATAATTTAACTTTGCGGTTAATATCTCGGCCTACAATTCCTTTACACCGCATTGCATCGATACGACATAAGAGGAAAAATAATCTCTCTGTCCCTGTGACCACAGGAATCCCCTCTTCCAAAAGCGCGCAATGAGGAGACAGCTCAATAGGCCTTTTCTCATTAGGATCCAAAAAAACGGGAAAATTGCATTGTTCTCGAGTTGCTGTGAACCAGAAAGGTTCATAAGCCTTCTCAAGTCCGATCAGTTCCCTAACAAAAGGTTTGCAGGAATAATTCTCGGGGCATGAATAGGGCAACATTTTGCTAACAGAATTAAAGGTCGACATATACTGGTTCCACTTGAAAGCTGGAGAATTTTGCAAGGAAGCGGCGCAAATTTTTGTGTCTGGAGCGAGTGACCATTACCGGAGAGGCAAGGCACGAGTGAAGATCAAAAATTGGCTGCCAAGCTGACGAAGCAAAAACTCCAGCTTTTAAGTGGAACCAGTATAGACAAGGGTGCTAACTTTAAGAAAGTACATTTTCAACTCAAGAACCTATCCGAATAAAATTTTTCGGATAGGTTCAAGTTTCGCATAGAAGTTGTAGTCGATCCTCTCCAAAAAATTGCAAGAAATTCTCATATAAGCCTGCATTATCGATACGTCTCAAACACTCCTCTAACCCGTCATCGATTGAGCTAAAATAAATCTCAAAAGATTCTTTCCATCCTTTTAAACAACTGAATTCCAGATAAATGGCAGGATCTAACTCTTCCCAAGCTCCTATCAAATTTCTTACAAATCCTTCTGTTCTTCTCTCTTTGCAAAGCTTTCCAATTTGTAAAGGATCTAATGCATTCAACCTTTTGATATCTTCAGAACTTGTGAGATCGACATTGCCAAATTCGGGAAGTACTAAAATATTATCCGCCTTAAATTGTCTCAAAAAATTCAGAGTCGATTCAGAATAAATGGGGCCGAGATCAGATTTGAAACAATCTAACTCGCCAAGAACACTGCACATCCAAAGCGCATACTCATCCACATGCGACTTTGCTCGATAGTTTAAACGAACACAGTTTCTAATTAAACCAATAAGCTCATTAAATTCTATAGTTTGCACATCACTCAGTGGAAAGTGTGAGTAAGAACGATACTGATAATTATCAATTGTTTCTTTAAACAAAGTCCAAATAACCCGCGGATGACCTGCTACCTTCAAATGCAGAAAAGAATACTGAAGAATGTTTGATGTATCGACAAAGGATACATCTCTTAAAAATAGCAAGTCATTGATCGGACCTGTCGTAGAAATAATATTTCCCGCATCCGCAAACGCCTTCACCTTTTTAAAGAGGAAATCGCATTTGTAGTAATCGCATCCAGCAAATGAATCTTCATTCCTCCATTTTTTGGAGGCATGTAAGTACACATCTCCAAATTCCTCTAAATGCATTTGATAATAGCTCTTCACTTTGTCCGGCATCCTTGCCACTTTCAATTTAGCGGCAATGCGATTGATCCTACTCAAGAACTCGCCTTCTTGAAGACTTTCCGCCAATTCTAAATACTTCTTTAATTTGGAAGAAATGCGTACCAGAAGAACATTAAAATCAATATAGGCTTTAACCTTAGGATTAATATCCCGACCCACCATTCCCCGGCATTTCGTTGCATCCAGTCGACATAAAAGGAAAAACAATCTTTCCGCACCTGCAACCACAGCAACCCCCTCTTCCAAAAGCGCGCAATGCGGAGACATCTCCATAGGCCTTTTCTCATTGGGATCCAAAAAATCGGGAAAATTGCATTTTTCTCGACTCACATTGAAGCAGATCTGTTCATAGGTTTTCTCAAGTCCGTTCAGTTTTCTAACTAGAGGCTTGACAGGTGGATTCTCGCGTGCTGGATAAGGAAATCCGAAAAAGTGATCTTGATGCGTCTTATATTTTGTGCCGGAATGTTGAGTTGACATCATTAAAGTGTAGTTAAAGAATTAGGTTTTAAACGTTTGTTTTTTTTAAAGACTCAAGACTTGCCTCAAGGGTAAATTTTTCAAACGAAGAATCTCCTCTCATCCGATCCAAAAATTCACCAAATTCAGAAGGATGGGTGAGAAAATAGCGCTCAAAGCTTTCCTTCCATCCCTTCATTTGGCTAAACGCAAAGTAGACGTGAGGATCTAAGCACTTCCAGGCCTGCACCAATTCTTTAGTGAAGGGCTGAAGCTCTTCCCACTCCACCATGGAATCCTCTTCAATCTCTTCAACAGAATATGCGTTAAGTGCACGAATATCCTCTGTGTGCATATTGACAATCCCTTTGGGAAGCGAAACTAGATATGTCGAACAGTACCAATCCAAAAAGTCCAACGTTTTTTGGGTTCGAAACGGACCTAAATCGGCGTTAAAAGGATCTTTCTTTTGCAATCTCTGCTCTCGAATAAGCCATAGAGCATACTCATCCCCGTGAGGATATTGTTTTTCAGGAAAAGTGCATCCTTTGATGACATTTAACGAAGTATCAAACCTCTCATGTTGTCTGGGAGTAAAAGGTTGGTAAACATAAGACTGATAACAAAATTGCTTATTAATAGTAATATCGGTCCAGATCACGCGTGGGCAAAACTTTCCTATCCCCTGAAAATTTAAAAACCTATAATGAGGAATATTCGACACATCAATGATAGAAATGGTTTTCCCTTTTAGAAACGTTAAATTGTTAATATCGCTATTAGGAATAAAGATGATGTTTCCTGCGTCTGCATAGCCTTTAAGTTTGTTGAACTGAATGACATTTTTGTGGTACTTGCATTCATGAAAAAAATATTTAGAATCTCTCCACAGTTTTTCAGCTTTTAAATAGATAGCTCCAAAATCATTGATACGAGTGGGATCCCAAAACTTCTTTAGGTTTTCGGGTAAGTGGCTTTTTTCAACCTTGTCACTAATGATTTGAATCCTTTGAACAAACTCTTCGTCTGTTTTTGTCGTACGCGATAACGCTTCATATTCCTCTTGAGCTTCAGAAAGACGGATCACCAATAAATTGAAATTTCCATAGGCGTAAACTTTGGGGTTAGTATCGCAAACAATCACTCCTGCACAAAGCCTTTGAGGACTAAACATCAGATTAAGAAAGGGCCTCTCGGGTCCACCCGCGCAGACAAGGTATCCCCTCTTCCCAAACTTTAAGTGGTCGCTAATTTTTGCAACTTCCAGTTCATTTGGCTCTAAGAAATCAGGGAAACCATTACTTTGTGTAAGATCCACCTTTTCAGGGAAACAAAGCTTAGAATATCTATCCTCAAGCGAACGAGTTAATTTTATCGACATACAAAACACCAATTATTTTAATATATTATTAAATATTATAACAAAATTAGTTATATTATATAAATGCTTATTATAAATAACTGATAATTAAAAAGATAAAGAAAGGTTTCTATTCAAGGATAAGCCACAACTTCTTTGAATTTGCTCCTTTTAGTAGAACGACATCCCCTTTCTCCGCAAGGGCATGAACGCGTAACTTGAGAGCATCAAAATGGTCAAAGTACTCAACGGGTTTATTGCCTTGTTTAAAGATGTCCAGCACACTTAACCACTCTTCGCCGAGGCATAATAAATGATCGACGTTTTCTAAGGCGGTTAAAGTCACTTCGCGGTGACTTTGTTCGGTATGAATTCCGAGCTCTTTCATCGCTCCAAGAACAGCGACACGCTTTTTTCCAGCTTTAGGCTCTGGAAGATTAGTTAAAGCTGCTTTCATCGATAGCGCGCTCGCATTATAGGAATCATTAATAAATACAATGCCATCGCGCTCAATTCTCTCGAAACGGCGCTTAAAAGGAGTCAGTTTGCCGATTTGAGGCAAGATTTCAGCCCACTGCATACCCATCGCTCTTGCGACTGCGGCAGCTCCCATGAAATCTTCACAAAGGTGGGAAGCAGAAAAAGGAAGTGTAAAAGGAAAGGTTGTCTCTTTTCCTTCTTTGACGTAATAATGGTTATTTTCGCAGCAAAGAACAAAATCACTATCTCCTGCATCGTTATTCAAAGAATAAGACATTTTTTTGCAGGAGCCTGTTTGACAAGAGCGAAACTGAGCGACTTGATAGTTATAAATGCCGATTTTTGTCATGGGGTGGGAGAAAATTTCAGTCTTAGCTGCAGCAATCCCTTCTAAGCCATCGGGGAAAAAAGCCGCATGAGCGAGAGCCACCTTTGTTACAATTGCCACTTCGGGAGGCGCAATAGCGACAAGTTTTTGGATCTCGTGAGGAGAGCTCATTCCCATTTCTAGCACAAAAATCTCCTCGTTTCCTTCCGCGTTCAAAATGCTTAAAGGCACACCTACTTGAGAATTTGCGTTCCCAGGAGTTCTGTGAACGCGATATTTTCCTTCGAGAAGTGTAGCAATGAATTCTTTTGTGGTCGTCTTACCCACTGATCCTGTAACCCCAACGACTCGGGTTTGACGTCTATTGTGAATCACTCTTGCTAAGCGATGCAAAGAATCCATCACATTATCAACGTGCAATAGGGTAAGTCCAAACGTTTCTCCCTGATACTTTTTAGAAACGACAGCTCCGATTGCTCCTTTAGAAGCGATTTCCTCCAAATAGAAATGGCCATCGACTTTTTCCCCTTTCAATGCAAAAAAGAGCTCACCCGGAAGGATCTCTTTGCTGTCCTGTTTAAAACCGCAAACTGTCCCTGATACTTGCACATCACATCCGAGCCAATCTGCAATTTGGGAAAAATCAAATTCTGCCATCTCTCTCACCTTCTTAAAAGGAGAACTATATCTGAAGATCCCGAAGCTTGCAAGAATGCGGCTTAGTAGAAAACGCCTTGGCGCAACCACTTAGTTGCAATCCATTTTTCCCCTTTGATAACGGGAGCGCCTCCATGTAGCGACAGAGGATCTTCCATTCCATCAGGCGTGCAGTTGTAAAAGAGCAATGCATTTCCTTTGATAGGTTTGACTTTCACATTCACCTTCGGAAAAATGGTTTCTCCTCCTTCCTCTGTGTCGGCGAGATACATGATCAAAGTTGCAATGCGCTGTCCTCCGCGATTGTAGCACAAAGCTCCTCCAGGAGTGCTATTGTCGAAGAAATCAAAATGGGGCCGGTATTCTTCGCCACGCCCATAGGTTAACACCTGGATGGCCTCTCCATTTTCTTCGGGAATCATCGTTAGTTGTGCAATACGTCTTTCAATGTTCCTTAAAATGTAATCAGAGGGTCTTTGCTCAAAGAACATCCCCTTGCTTGTTCTTCCTTCGTGCGTTTCTTCATAGTTAGCAACGCTTGACACAACGGTAGAACGCTTAAGATCGGGACGCGCTTTTTGAATCATATAATCGCATTCAGAAGCAGTGAGAAAGTTTTCAATCAGAAAAATCCGAGGAGTTGTGCTTAATATTTTCACTGCATCTCCATAGGGTTCATTTGCAAAGCCGAAAACGCCTATGGCCAATACAAACAGAACTGCTCTTGCCCACATACTTTCCTCCTCAATCGGTTTCGGTATAACGAATACGTAGTTGTTTAAGGCGATTTAAATCAAGCTTTTTTATGGATAAAAAGGGAATTTGAGTTTATAAATGCGCCCCATCTTTTTTATCATTTTAAATGGGGACATGATGAGTACGCGGACAATAATTCCAGGATTGTGGGTAGAAATAGAACAACCAATGATTAAAAACTTTCTAAACGCTGTAAGCGTTGTGAATTTAAGTCGAGTATCTAAAATAGCTCAGATTTCTTTATCGAATGAGTTTTTTAAATCTTATCTCATTAGCCATTATCCCTGTTTAGAAACAAGAGTAAATGAGGAAAAAGAAGCCCGTTTTAAGCATCTCTCTACTTTTCTGCCGCATTACTGCTGGAAAATGACTTGTGTGTTTATGGATCAACTCTATTATTCAGAGCATCCCTCAAAAATCAGCTTCGCGTTTTTCAAGGAGTGTGCAGCTCCTTCTATACGCGGCGCAGTCGAAGCAAAGAAAAGGGATTGTGAATCTAAACTTAAAGAGATTTGTGGTTCTCATTCCGAAGATCCCGAATCTCCAATTAACAAGGCCTGGGTATCCATCCAAGGGACTCTATATATAGATCATATATCCCGACAAAAAGAACTTTTTGACTCTCTAAAAGAACTCCCTCTCCAAGAAATGTTAGAAATAAAAAAGAGCGTTCTGAAGTGGAGGGAATCGGGAGAATTACCAGACACTTTAACGGATATAGATAGCACAAATATTTTTTTGGAATGGACCGAACTTTGCAAGAATGAACTTGAACTCCCACGTGATGAGGGATATGTAAAGTATCGAAACTACCAAGATCTTGAAATAACTAGAGCCGAAAAGCAAATGGAATTTGAACGTCATAATCGTCGACTTCCTAATTTTTACCTTCCTCCCTCTTTAAGTGAAGCTGAAACCCTGGTCCTTAAAGCTTATGAACTTTCGGAAAGTTTTGTGTCTCCTGATAGAGAGCGCGAGTGGGTGGCCAGCATGACAAAACATCTCCCTAATCAGGATTTAATAAAAAATTTTACTGAAGAGTTTCAGATCACAAGAGCTAGCATTTCAGCGATACTCATAGAAGCATGGAAGTGGAATAACCAAAATAAAAAAAGGGAAAAGCCAGTTAAAAACAACTGAATCAGAGAGCACGTCTGACTCAGATGCTATGTTTTGTTGAGTCCGACTTGAGCTTTCATCCGTTTTCCGTCGCAAAACCCGATCCTTTAAGGGAGTCGGGTTGATTGGCATTGACGATATATGCTCCGTTTTAGCATACTTTTTAAATCAAATTGGTGGCATAGCCAAGTGGTAAGGCAGAAGCCTGCAAAGCTTCCATACCCCAGTTCGACCCTGGGTGCCACCTCCAATTTAATGATTTTTTTGTGCTTTATCTCGTCTCTACGCCTATTGGCAACCTCTCTGATTTTTCCTTCAGGGCTGTCGAAGCTCTCAAAAAATGCGATTACATTTTATGCGAAGACACCCGCCATAGCCGCGTTCTTCTCAATCACTATGAAATTACGGTCCAGCTCCATGCTTTCCATAAGTTCAACGAAGCTAAAGCAGAAGATCGGGTGATCGAAGATTTGAAAAATGGTAAGACCATTGCTCTGATTTCTGATGCGGGTACCCCATTGATTTCCGACCCAGGCCAAGAACTGGTTGTCAGATGCCGTCAAGAAGGTCTCCCAGTTTCAGCCATCCCCGGAGCTTGCGCAGTCATCGACGCCCTTGTCCTTTCGGGACTTTCCCCATCCCCTTTTCAATTTGTCGGTTTTTTGCCTAAAAAAGAGAAGGAACTCGAAATATTTCTCTCCCAAACGCTTCTTTATCAAGGAACTTCCATCGCCTACGAATCTCCCCATCGAATTGAAGCGACTTTAAAAGCAGCGGCAAAACTTGCGCCAGAAAGAAAACTTTGTGTGGCAAGAGAACTCACAAAGCTTCATGAAGAGTGTCTCTTAGGAACAGCGAAAGAACTTTTGAAACACTTTGAAACACATCCTCCGCGTGGGGAGATCGTGCTTTTAATCAGTCCTGCGGAAAAAAAAATTTCCTTTGAGGAACTCTCTTTGGAAGAGCTCGTCGCTATGCTCCAAAAAGATCTAGGCCTAGCCAAGTCAGAAGCCATCAAGATGGCAGCCCAAATGCGCCATTTGCCAAAGCGGGATGTTTACAAACTGTTTATACCCAACGTGACTGAAAATTTGGTTTAGGACCAAAGCGAAAGCTCCCGCGATTGGCGCGATTGAATCGTCGCCCCTATTAGAAATAGGGGCTAGATTCGATCGTCCAATCCCGGGGCTTTGGCTCGGTCTTAAATCAAAATTTTCAATCACGTTGGGTATACAAATGATTAGCAAACAGAATCTCTCTTTGCTAAAAGAGTGACGTTAAGGGATTGCGGATTAACTTTTCTTTCTCTATACTTTGGTTTCTTAGGGTGGAGAAATGGAACTCAATCTCGTCTTAGATATTGGAAACTCGCTGATCAAGGTGGGACTGTTTGAAGAAGGTAAACTCGTAGGGACTTTCTTCGCGACACCGCATCCCTTTTCCCCAGAAGAGCTATTAGGGCGCCTAAAAGGGAAACCCATCGAGCAAGCGTTGATTTCATCCGTGAATACAAAAGCAGATGATGCGGTTAAAACTTTTTTGGACGCACAGAAAATCCGTTACACATTTCTCGATCGCCATCAGCTCAAACTGACACTCGATGTCGACGAGCCAAGCCAAGTCGGAGCAGATCGCATCGCAAATGCCTACGGCGCTCTCGCCCGCTTTCCTCTCAATGATGCGATCGTTGTCGACATTGGCACAGCCATTACCGCAGACTTGATTGCTAAAGAGGGACACTACTTAGGAGGGATGATCTATCCAGGCGCGCAACTTTGCGCCAAAGCTCTCGCGGAGTATACGGATAAACTTCCCTTTGTCGCGCCTAAAAAACCTTCTTCCCCTTTAGGGAAAACCACTGAAACGCATCTTCAAGCGGGAATTTACTACGGTCAGCTCGGCGCTATCGAGCGCATGATAGCTGAACTCAAACTTACAGCGCTTTCTCCCAGCTCCATAAAAATTATCGCCACCGGAGGCGCGACGAGAAACGAAGAATTTATTGAGGACGTGAGAGAGCTTGTCGATCTCATCGATCCTCACCTGACTTTAGTCGGGCTGCACGAAATACTCATTGAACTTACCAAAAAGGAATAAATCTATGTCTACACCTAAGGAACTGATTTTTGAAGAAGAAGCGAGAAATAAGCTTCGCGAAGGGATCGACAAACTTGCGGATGTTGTCGGCGTGACGTTAGGACCTAAAGGGCGCAACGTCGGCCTCCAGGCTTCTTGGGGAGCTCCCACCGTGACTAACGATGGCAACAGCATCGTTAAAGACATCGAGCTAAAAGACCCCTATGCTAATATGGGCGTATCACTCGGAAAAGAAGTTGCCAGCAAGATGAAAGAGAAGTGCGGCGATGGGACGACATCGAGCATTCTTCTGTTGAGAGCTTTAGTGCAAAATGGGGTGAAGAATGTCGCTTCCGGCACCTCTCCGATCACCCTCAAGCGCGGCATGGATAAAGCTGTCGATGCTATTATCCAGGAGATTGAAAAAGCGGCCATTACAATTAAGAATGAAAATGAGACAAAGAATATCGCCATCGCGTCCGCTTCCGGCAATGCTGCGATTGGCGAAATGATCGCAGATGCATTCAAAAAAGTGGGCAAAGAAGGTGTGATCTCGATTGAAGAGGGCAAAGGAACAGATACAACGATCGAAATGGTCGAAGGAATGCAATTCGACAGAGGCTATTTAAGCTCTTACTTCTGCACCAACGCTGAAGCTCTGACTGTAGAGATGAGCGATGCAAAAATTCTCATCACAGACAAAAAGATTTCCTCCGCCCAAGAAATCCTTCCGATTTTACAAGCCGTCGCGTCCACGGCTTCTGAACTGATCATTATTGCAGAGGACATTGAAGGCGATGCGCTTTCCACTCTCGTTGTCAACAAATTGCGCGGCACACTTAAAGTCGCAGCTGTCAAAGCTCCTGGGTTTGGAGATCGTCGCAAAGCATTACTCGAAGATATCGCTATCCTGACAGGAGGAACCCTCATTTCAGAAGAGACAGGAACAGCTCTCAAGGATGCAACCCTCGAGATGCTCGGCTTGGCTGAGAAAATCTTGATCAACAAAGAAAAGACGACAATTGTTGGTGGAAAAGGATCTTCTGAGGCAATTCAGGCAAGAATCAAACAAATTGAATCGGAATCATCTAAATCGACGAGCTCTTACGATAAAGAAAAACTCGAAGAGCGCAAAGCAAAGCTCAGCGGCGGCGTTGCAGTGATCCGTGTCGGAGCGGCCACAGAACCTGAAATGAAGCAGAAAAAGCAAATGTTCGAAGATAGCTTGAACTCCACGCGTGCTGCGATCGAAGAAGGGATCGTAATCGGCGGAGGCTGCGCTCTTTTAAGAGCTTCAAAGTCTATCCTTCTCAATCTCTCCGATGAAGAAGCGATCGGCGCCCAAATCGTTTTGAAAGCCTGCGAAGCACCTTTCAAGCAAATCGTTTCCAATACCGGTTTTGACAGCTCCGTACTCCTCGACGAAGTATTAAGCGCTGGCCTAAACTTCGGCTTTAATGCATTGTCAGAAAAAGTCGAAGATCTGATTCAGGCAGGCGTTGTCGACCCCGCGAAGGTGATCAAAAATGCTCTGCGCTTCGCCGCTTCATCCGCGGGAATCGTCCTTCTTTCAGAAGTTCTGATGGGCAATGCTCCCGAAGAAGAAGAGAAGTAATGTTTGACATTTTGGGCCCCTGTACAAAGGGGCCTATACTGCTGATGCTGGAAGGCTGGAGAATTTTGCAAGGAAGCGGCGCAAATTTTTGTGTCTGGAGCAAGTGACCATTGCCGGAGAGGCAAGGCACGAGTAAAGATCAAATTGGCTGCCAAGCTGACGAAGCAAAAACTCCAACTTTCAGGCTCTGTCTGATGGATCGGAAAAGGGGGTTGTTAAAATCGAAATTCTATAGCCGATTGAAACGGAACCGGTATATATATAGTGGAGTTTATTGAATGAAGACTGCGGCAGTGATCCCTGCGCCTGGGATCGGGGATGGGCTTCTCATGATGATTGCTTCCCACCAACTTCAATTAAACGGCTATCAGGTCACCACCTTCCATAGACATCTTCCCGAATTAAGCTCTTGGTTCCCTGGTCACAATCTTGAACCCGTTTACGATGATGCTTTACTCGCTTCTTACGATCTCATCGTCGTCGAGAATGACAATTCTCTCAAAATAAAATCTCTTATCGAGTCACATCGCAACTGCCTCAGCATTTTTTATCCGACTTATAAAAAAGAAAAACATGCCCCTCTCGCTCCTATGGACTTCGTGTTTGATTCGTACTGCCCAATGGCTCAGAATATCTCTCAAGCTGCAGCCAGTCTGTTAAATGTGGCTCCGAGCAAAGAAAATGGTCTTACCCCAGGGCCAAACCTCCAGCATCGCTCACAGAAAAATCGTATCTTGATTCATCCTACCAGCCGTGTTTCCACCAAAAACTGGAAGGCGAAGGGTTTCCTCAAAGTAGCAAAAGGACTCGCTTTGCAAGGATGGCAACCTTTATTTTGCGTTTCCCCTTCTGAGCGCAAAGAATGGGAAAACAAGGGATTCCCCCTAGCGATTACTCCTTCTTTAGAAGATCTTGCCGCTCTCATTTATGAATCAGGTTTTGTCATCGGCAACGATTCCTTGCCGGGGCATCTCGCTTCGAATCTCAACATCCCAACCCTCATTATTGCCGATGAAGAAGAGCGCATGCGCTTGTGGCGACCCGATTGGATGCAAGGTCAACTTGTGTTTCCATCGCGCTTCTTTCCGAAATGGAAATTTTTACGCACGCATTGGCAGAAGTTCATTAGCGCGAGACAAGTCCTAAATTCCTTCTATAAACCTTTTTGAGAAAACGAATGATCTCTTATAATTTAGCTGTTGGAAAACAAGAAGAATAGTTTTCTGTCTCCAGAGCATCTTTTAGAGCTTGTAGGGGTTTGGTAATCCCTATCACTCCTTCACGCTCCTCATACAACTGAATGCAGCTCCCTTTTTCTAACTCGCCATCGGGAAAACGGGTTACAAGGGCCTTGTAAAAGCCTTCGCGCACGTTTTTTTGCACAACACGTGCACTCATTGTCTTCCCGATGTGTTGATTGACAAGGAGTGGTATGACTCTATCGTCCCAAGTAATTTTGATCTGTTTGCTCTTTTCAATGTCCATGGCCATCTTTTCCAAATATTTTTCCGCGATCTCCAAAATGGATGTGCTATCCAAAGGGTAAAAAACAACAATTGCATGCAGGCGATCTACAAAACCCTGTGAGAAATACAGGATAGAAAACGCTCTAACTTTATCATTGATTGAGCCGCGTTGCTGCTGTTGGATGATGCGAGCACATAAATTTGTTGTCATGATGACAATCGAACGCTTTGCAAAGATCTCATTTCCCCAAGTGTCGATCAAGGGCCCCTGCTCAAAAAGCTCAGAAAAAAGTTCATTGGCATTTTTCTGAGCTTTTTCAATTTCAGGCAGCAAAATCACCGAGTACGGGTTTTTTTCCAATGAGAGCTGCTTTTGTGAATCGCCGAATGGGATGAGTTTTGGACTGTTGAGCTGCGATGACATAGCGAAGCGATATAAAGGGCAATCGAATACCCGAGCTATGATTTTTGTCATCGACACTTTACCCACACCTGGAGATCCAGAAAATAAGAAAATACCTGGTGCTTGATCTCGATCAAAGTACCCCGCGGCAATCCGCTGGATGTAGTGCTCTACCACTGCGATTGCTTCGCATTGTCCGATCAATGGACTTGTCTCTTGAGAAATAAAGTTTAATGCTTTTTTGTGGATAGGGGCGGCCATAAAGTTAAGGTTCTCCTCTTTAAAGGCGTGGTAATCTAATGATTCGAATTATTAATAGCACTAGTTAATTTTTTTTATGAGAGACCTCTTTTCAATAAATATATTTACATTATAGAGTGAGGGAGAAGGCTTAAACCCTCTTTGCCCATCAGCTCCTTAACCGATAGAAAGGTGTTTCATGAATAGATCAAAGCGTCCAATGACGACTAAGCTTCGCAAAAAAATGACAAAAATAATCCGCGACTCGCAGGTGGGAAATCTTTCTCCAGAAGGCGTAAAGTTACAAGATAAACAGACTGCGAAGGAAATGCAGGTGAAATTCCCCAAAAAACCTAATAAGAAAAAAGCCGCTCTGCTAGAAGCGCTGAAAAAAAAGATCAGGCATGCAAAAGCCAAATCCACCAAAAAAGCATCCAAAAGAACTACTCCCGGCTCACAGCATGTGGATGATTTTGCTCCTGGCAATGCTAACCGCGAAGGTAAGCGCTGGATCAAAACAATTATCAAACAAAATTTGAGCGATCGCGTCATTGCAGATCACCGAGGTAGGAAAAAGTAAGTATTTTAATGACGGGTAGGATATAATGGTTTTTCCCCTTATTGGGCCTATTAACTATTGTCATATGAGCACATTAGAAAAACCTTATTTCCGCCTGGCGCACATCTCCGACTTGCATTTTTCGAAGCTTACTTGGAGTCCTTCTCAATTTTTTTCTAAACGCTGGCTGGGGAACATGAACCTGGCCCTTGCTCGCAAACACACCTTCGACCCGGGTGGTTTAACAAGCTTGCTCCCCGTCTTTTTAGAACGCAACATTGATGCTGTCTTGATCACAGGGGACCTGACGTCTACCTCGCATGAGAAAGAATTCGCTTTGGCCCAAGAGTTCATCGAAACTTTGCGTCAAGAAAAGTTCAAAGTTTTCACTCTTCCAGGCAACCACGACCACTACACTCGAAAGGCCTATAAAAAGAAGCTTTTTTATGAATTTTTCGATGCTTCCTATACTCCCCTTACCGATCCTGTTTCCTCATTGAGTTTAAAAGAAGATGGACTCACTGGCGCTTATTTTGGCCACAACTGGTGGGTGATCGCATTGGATACAGCTCTTGCCACTTCCCTTCTCTCCTCCAATGGCTACTTCTCCGCGGAGCTCGAGCACAAACTGGAAATAGCGCTAAATGATCTGCCCGACGACCATAACGTGATTCTGATTAACCACTTCCCCCTTTTCGCGACAGAGTCCCAAAGGAAAAGTCTCTTGCGCCGAGAAGCTTTAAAGAAATTGATCGAGAGATTCCCTAAAATCAAGCTCTTTCTGCATGGCCACACCCACCGCCACTGCATTGCTGACTTGCGAAGCAGCAATCTGCCAATTATTCTTGACAGTGGCTCGACAGCGCAGAAAAATGGAGCAACGTGGAATCTGATTGACATCACTTCTCAAGGCTGCGACATTGAAGTTTTCAAAAATAGCCGTCAAGATAATGCGCTCTTTTGGAGCCCTGTTTCCAAGTCCAATTTCAAGTGGTGATTATGACGAAACCTTGGTATCAAGAAGGATTGAAGTTCAAATGCACAGGGTGTGGCCAATGCTGTACAGGCCCCTCAGGATATGTCTGGGTCTCCTCTCAAGAAGCTGAGGCGCTAGCAAAAAGCCTTAAAATTACCTTAGAAGACTTTGTGAAGAAATACACCCGCCGCATCGGCAACCGACTTTCCCTTTTGGAGCGTCGCAGAGGCGGTCAGTACGATTGCATTTTTTTAGACGGAAAAAGATGCACCGTTTACGAAGCGCGCCCCCAGCAATGTCGCACCTATCCATGGTGGCCGGAAAACATCAGTACCCCTGAGGACTGGAAGCAGGAAGGCTTCCGCTGCGAGGGGATTAATCATCCCGATGCCCCTCTCATTTCCTTAGGAGAGATCCAAAAACACCTCGAAAAAGACAATTAGACTGTCTATTTGTATGTAGATGGTCGGAGGAATTCTATGCCGACTGAAGTCAGCCCTGAAATTCAGCGCCGCGTCGATTACTGGCTGAGCGGCCCCTTCGATGAAAAAACAAAAGCAGAAGTGCGCTCTCTTAAGGAAAGCAATCCAAAAGGACTCATCGATGCTTTCTACTCCGATCTTTCTTTTGGAACCGGAGGATTGAGAGGATTAATGGGCCCCGGGACCAATCGTCTAAACACCTACACGATTCGGCTTGCAACGCAAGGTCTTGCTAATTACCTGCACAAAGTACTTCCTCAATCCAACTTAAGCGTGCTGATCGGCTATGATTCGCGACATCACTCTAAAGAGTTTGCAGAAGAAGCAGCAAAGGTTCTCGCAGGCAATGGGATTCATGTCTATTTGCTCAGCGAACTTCGTCCAACGCCCTATATCTCTTTTGCTTGCCGCTACAAAAAAGCCAGCGCTGCTATCATGATCACAGCATCTCATAACCCCAAAGAATACAATGGGTATAAAGTTTACTGGAGCGATGGAGCCCAGGTCGTCCCTCCGCACGACGAAGGGATTGTTAAGGAGGTCACTGCTCTTTCCGATTTATCGACAATTAAACTCGCTGAACTGGGGGATTTCCGGATTGAAAACGTTCCGACTTCTCTCGACGAAGAATACCTCAAAGCGATCGCTCCTCTTCAATGCTTTCCAGACGGAGATAAAAAACAAGGGGCTTCTTTAAACATTATCTACTCAAGCCTTCACGGAACAGGAATCACCATTGTTCCACGAGCTCTCAAAAAATGGGGATTTTCTTCCATTCACCTTGTCGAAAAGCAAGTGATCGTTGATGGAGACTTTCCCACTGTCAAATTCCCCAATCCTGAGTATAAAGAAACGCTCACGCTTGGCATCGAGCTTCTTGAAAAGACCAAAGCAGACATCGTTCTCGCTACAGACCCTGATGCAGACAGGATAGGAGTCGTTGCCGCTCATTTAGGAAAATCTGTTTTGATCAATGGCAATGAAATGGCAGCAATCTGCGTCGATTTTCTTTGTGAAATGTTGCCTAAACTGGGCAGATTGCCTCAAAAGGGAGCTTTTGTCACGACCATCGTCACAACGGAACTTCTCAAAAGAATTGCTGATTTCAATAGCATTTCCTGCTTCGAGGTCTTGACAGGATTCAAATACATTGGAGAAAAAATTCACCAGTGGGAATCGTCGAAAGAAGGTTATCACTTCATTTTCGGCGCTGAAGAATCCTACGGTTATTTGT
The DNA here is from genome assembly GCA_021324995.1 of Chlamydiia bacterium. Lineage (GTDB taxonomy): Bacteria > Chlamydiota > Chlamydiia > Chlamydiales > Rhabdochlamydiaceae > CAJCIW01. Next base: position 30,474 of record JAJPIB010000005.1, read on the forward strand.
TTGGAACGCACGCAAGAGATAAAGATGCAATCATCAGTTCGTGTCTGATTGCTGAGATCGCTTTGGATGCAAAAATGCATGGGGAAACCCTCATCGACCGACTCCATCGCATCTACAAAAAGTACGGCATCTTTCGTGAAAAACAAATCTCACTGAATTTTGAGCCGAGCAAAGCCGGCATGGAGCAGATGGCTGCTATGATGCACACCTTACGTTCTTCTCCTCCACGAGCCATTGCAGGACAACCCGTAGTTTCTATCGAAGACTATGAAAAGAAAACCCGATTGTCCCTTAAGACAGGAAAAATAGAAGGGCTGGACCTTCCACAATCCGATGTTCTCCTATTCCGCTTGACCGATAAGACCCGTTTAGTCATCCGCCCTTCAGGCACTGAGCCTAAGGTCAAGATCTATGGCTGCGCGACAAAGGAGCAGTTTACATCGCTAGAAGAAGGCATTCTCGACTGCGATCAAAGGCTGGATGTTTATTTGGAATCGTTGAAAAAGGACGCTGCATGCTGAAATATTCACTCGCGCTGGTCACAGGTGCATCTTCAGGTCTTGGCAAAGCGTTAAGTCACGCGCTTTCCAAGCGAGGTACATCTTTGATCTTAACCGCGAGAGATAATGAAAAGCTTAAGCAAGCCGCTTCGGACCTTCCCGATTCAACGCAGCTAATTGCTTGCGATTTATCGAGCAATAGAGATCGAAAAAATCTCGTCCGCAAAATTCAGGAGCAGCAACCCGATTTGATCATCAATAACGCAGGCTTCGGTCTTTACGGGCCAGCGTATTCTCAACCTTTTTCCGATCTTGAAAAAATGGTGGAAACAAATATCCAAGCTCCCATGCAGCTCTCTATCGAGGCAATACGCACCTGGCTTAAATTAGGCAAAAAAGGCACCCTATTAAACATTTCATCCGCCGCGGGTTTTTTCTCTTACCCAAATTTCTGCGTGTATGCAGCTACAAAAGCCTTTGTTAATCACTTTTCTCAGGCGCTACACGAAGAAACAAGAAAATCAGGCATTCGCGTGTTGACAGTCTGCCCGGGTCAAATTGACACAAACTTTCGGAAAATTGCCTCAAGGAATTTTCCCCAACAAAAAAACTCTTTGACGATGTCTGCTGACTACGCAGCAGAATGCGTCTTAAAAGAACTGGATAAAGGCAAGGCCTTATCTATCATTGACTGGCGTTATAAAATCGCTGTCGGAATAGGAAGGCTCCTTCCTAGTTGCTTCACTCAAGCTATTTTAGAAAGGAGCCTAAAAGAAAGATATACTATTCACACAAAATCTGATCGACGCGAATGAGATAGTGGAAACGCTGTGCTCCCCAGAAAATATCTTCTTCTGCAATCACCATTCCGGAACGGATCATCGCTTGCCCAGAAAATGTATCGTCGAAATGCCCTGTTGCATGAATGCTTCGGAGCGGGCTTGGGTCTACATGACTATTATCGAGGTTGACCAGAGACTGATTTTCAATCAGGCGAGGAACGTACCCTTTTAAAATTGCAGTCACGGCTTGCGTCGCATAGCGCAAATGATGGAATGCAGGCTTAAATAGGAATGCTAATTCCGACTGACCATAGCGCGTCCCATGTCCAAGCGCAATATGGCCTACAAACCCCCCTTTCTTTTTTTCAAAAATGGCAAAAGCGCTAAAAGGGTCCCGATTTTCTTCCCATCGCTCTACCCATTTTTCAACAGCTCTTTGAACTTTACTTTCTGGCCACGGCTGTCCGTCTTTGTATTTGCTCACAGCTTCAGGATCTGTAAACAATCCCATATAATTTTCCAATTGATCAGCAGTTAAAGAAACGAGGACGAGATCATCCGTTTCAATCCTAGCCTGAATCACTCCAGAATTGTCCTGAATCATCACATCAATACTGCCAAGATAGGGATCCCCTTTCCACTTTGTGATGTGTTCTGTGGGAACGTATTCCTGGGAATCTTCTGCGAAAGTAAGAGTGCTCATTGTCGTTAGAAAAATTATTGCAAGCCATTTGCATTTCATACTCTTTCATTGCTCCTGTTTTGGGCATTTCTGAAAAAATATGAATTTTAAACCAGTGAGAATTATTTACAAGTTTGAATTTTTAACGCTCAGGATATTTGATGCGGAGATGACGTGTGACCATCAAAGCTTTGACAATGGCGCGCTTCACCCTTCCGAGCTCTTCAAAAGTAAGCTGACACTCATCGAATTGGCCGTCTTCTGCTTTTTCAGAAACAAGTTTGTCGACCATATCGGCCACAGCCTCTTCGCTGACCTCATCCATGGAGCGCGAAGCCGCTTCCGCAGTGTCTGCGATCATGATGATTGCTGATTCTTTAGTCCTGGGCTTTGGACCGGGGTAGCGGAAAAGTCTTTCGTTGATCTTTGTCGCATCTCCCCCCATGTGCTCGACTTGCTTGCAGTAGAAATAATACACCATCGTCGTCCCATGGTGCTCACGGATGACATCGATAAAGCTTTGAGGCAAGTGGTACTTGCGAGCAAGAGATTCGCCTTCGGGGACGTGAGCTATGATGACATGCGTCGATTCTGCAGGAGTGAGAAGCTGATGAATGTTAAAGCCTCCCAGCTGGTTTTCTGTGAAGTAGTGGGGATTGAAAAGCTTTCCAATATCGTGATAGAGCGTGGAAACTCTACAGAAGAGCCCATTGGCGCCGATGGCTCGTGCTGCAGCTTCGGAAATATTGCCGACGACAAGGCAGTGCTGATAAGTTCCCGGGGCCTCTAGGCTTAAGCGTCTGAGCAACTCATGATCAGGATCCATATACTCCATCAAAGTCATATCGGTCATCACATCGAAAAGAGACTCTAAAATGGGTAATAAACTTACAGCCAAAATCGCTGTCGCCCCCAGCGAAATGAAAGAGCTAGCGAGATCGAGGATAAAATTAAAACCAAATACCCTGTTATCCGTAAGATTCAACGCAAAGATCAAAGGAACAGTACTCAGCCAGACTTTGCCGCAGACGGCAAATACCTTTTTTCGCTTATGCAGACGCCGAGAGAAAAGAATGGTGGAAACGGCGGCGAAAAAGTTGACGAAGAGAAAAGGAATATAATCGACAGCTAGCGTCGCCCCAAAAACAACCACCAGAAAAAAAGAAGCAACCATAGCGATTTCGCTTCCGATCAACACACAAATCAAAAGAGCCGCAAAAGGCAGCAGCAGAGGAAACCTCGCCACCTCAACAAGATTGACATTGTGATAAAAGAGCAAATATTCCGTGGCTTTTGCTAAAATTAGGCTCATGACAAGAATGGTAGTGAGCAATACCGTCTTTTGTAGTGATTTGAGAAGCTCACGATGAAAAAAGTGCAAATAAAACAGCGCTGCTATGATTAGCGTTATAGCAACGAGGGCGCTGCCAAGCAAAGTCAAAGGCGCCCAAAGATTCCTCGAATGAGCTAAGGCGTTTTTCATCGCCTGGAGCATAGCGATATGGCGAGAAGAGACTTTTTCTCCCGTTTTAATGATTTGAGATCCAGCTTCCTTATGGGTAAAGCGATCGGGAATCTCACTCTGCACCTTCTGGCGTACGATCCTCTCAAGAGTAAAGTCCTGTTGCAATTTCCAAGCATGGCGGGAAAATGCATCAACAAGATAATCGATGGTTTCCGGATGAACTTCTTTGTCCGATTGAAGCTGGCGCTTCAACTGTATCCACAAAGGATGTGGCAATAGCTGAGCTTCTGCTTGAGGAGATGAGAGGGAAATGGCAAAAAAATCGATCGTTGAGATTTTCATCGACCGCATTTTATTCAACGTGCGCTCATCAGAAAGACGCACTTGAAACATGAACTCTTCGATATTATCCAAAAGAGAATAGATTTCATCAAAAGGACTTCGAGGGAGATCTTGTCGCCATTGCTGACGCTCAATCAGAGAATTTTCAAAACTTCGGCGGAAAGCGCTTGCTTGATTTTCATCCACTTTAAAAATGAGTCCAATGTCTCTCACAGCTTCTTGCTTAAGTGTCTGCGTTGCTTCTTCATCAAGAAAGAGAAAGTCGGTTTGGGAAATGACGTAACGGGGAGCTTTCGTTCCGATTTCAAGAACTTCTAAGCGCGCTTCACGAAAATGGATGAAGCAAGTTAAAATGACGAGGAAACTCAAGATCAGGATGACCCTTCTGCCGATCTGATTTCCGCCTAAAAGTTCGCGCCACCGCTTTTTTTCAAGCATCGATCGACTTTCGTCAATGTGCAGGTCTTGCATAGGGATCCGCCTTGAATGAATGCTACTTTTAAAAATCGCTAAAATAATGCCCCGAAATGGGAATTGGATTCCAACACTTTTCCCAAACCCAAGAAAAAATCTCAAAAACAGAGATTGCAGTTATACCCAACGTGACTGAAAATTTGGTTTAGGGCCGAAGCGAAAACTCCCGCGATTGGCGCGATTGAATCGTCGCCCCTATTAGAAATAGGGGCTCTCGAGTTTGGACAAATCTCCCTACCGAACTTCAAATTAATCGTCCTTCGGCGATTTTCCAATACATCGCCATCGGC
>JAJPIB010000084.1 GCA_021324995.1 Chlamydiia bacterium
ACGATCGAATCTAGCCCCTATTTCTAATAGTGGCGACGATTCGATCGCGCCAATCGCGGGAGCTTTCGCTTCGGTCCTAAACCAAATTTTCAGTCGCGTTGGGTATAGAGAACTTCTAATTTACTTCTCAAAAAGAAAAGTGAATTTGCCTGTCGCTTTGTCGAGGGTGGGCAGTACATAGATCACTTGAGCTGGGGTACGCTTAAAGAAAGCCAGAAAAGAGTTTGTTGAAGCGGAAGGCTTCTGAAGCGTCGAGGTGTCCAGCATGATGCAGGGGACGAGGTCTCTCTCTGTGTAGCTACGCGCGATTTGAAGGGTGTCCTGCATCGAAGTCCCCACGGGGATCTGATGAATGGAGTAGAAGCATTTGTAAAGGTTGTGCCAGTTCTTACTTGTTGCTGGAATGAGAAAGTGGATGTTAGGCATGGTTCCTGCTAGCAAGAGGGCATTGCGCCAGGTGGCATTTTCGAGGACGAGAATATTCCCCGCTGATTCTTCGATCGTCCCTGTGTCAGGGCGCTTAAATTTTAAAATAGGCTGAAAGATTTTTCTCGAAAAATAAGGGAGAGACATGTCTGACAGCCGTAGGCTAAAAATAATCGATACGACGAAGGTGATGGTTCCGATGACGGCAAAACTATTTGCAGCGGAAAGCTTGCAAACCTGATTAAAAAAATAGAGGGCAAACGAAGCAAGAAGAACGCCCAAAAAACTTAGGAAATTCGTGGCGGCAATAGTTTGACCACGTTTCTCATCGCTGCTGTTAAGCTGAATGAAAGTATCGAAAGGCACAATGAAAGCGCCCCCTAAAATGCCTATTGCAATCAGGCAGAAGATCACTAAGTAAATCTTGCTCTGAAAGAGGGCAAGCAATACGAAGAAAAACGACATCGCAATTCCTGCGATGCACGATAATCCTAGTTCCACGCGCTTTCGAGAGGCTTTCCCGGCTAAATAAGAACCGAGTGCTATTCCCATTGCGGTTGCTAGGAAGAGATAGCCCCCTGCAACTTCACTCAAATTAAGGGATTGCAGGGCGAAAGGGATGATGTCAAGTTGGGTAAAGGCTCCGATCATCAGAAAGTAAGAAGAGCCCAAAATGGCGGGCAGCATGTGGCGGATGTGGCGAGAACGCGCGAGTGTCCTGAAGATTTCCCTGACAAAGAGGAAATTGATCTTTTTTTTTGATCCTTGCGCGGGTGTTTGTTTAACGGCAAGGGCGCTAAAGAACCCACCTAAGGCGATAGCGAAACAGAAAAAGGCGATGAGGATAAAGTGACGGTTTGTGATTTCTGTCAAAAAGGAAGCCAAAAATGTCCCTAAGATAATGGCAAGATAAGTGAAGGACGTCACAAGTCCATTGGCTCTAGAGACTTTGTCTGAGGGAACGAGCTCTGGGATAATCCCGTATTTTGAGGGGCCAAACATTGCACTATGGGTCGACAATAGAAATAAAAGAGTAAAGCATCCCCATGGACTCCTCGAGGCAAATGCAAAAACGGCGAGGATCATGATAATCATCTCCGCTATTTTCATGAGAACAAGAAGCTTTTGTTTACTAAACTTATCTGCTAATATTCCTGCTGAGGAAGAAAACAGCAAAAAGGGGATGACGTAGATAGCTCCTGTTGCAGAAAGAATGCTGCTCGCCTCAGAGTAACCCAAAGCGTCGATAAGCAAAAATGCCATCACGAATTTGAAGACATTATCGTTGATGACGCCTAAGAATTGAGTGATATTAAGAAAGATCAGTGCACGCTTGCCCGTCTTAGAGAAAGACGGAATTTTGCTAAAGAATCTTGTCATTCGAGAAGGGAGTAAAGGGCGCATGGAGTAACTATATTTTTTATTCAGTGTAGCAGTTATGCAAAAAGACGGCGAGACTAATCATGTAATTTTTGGTGACACAAGAACATGGCGGGTTGTTTTTGGAAATGACTTAGGAGTTCTTGCCGATACACTCGGCGATGAATTCTTCGCCGCTTCTTCGCATCCTTTTGAAAAAAGGATCGTCGTCGTGCCAAATACTGCGTATAAAGATTTTTTATTCCACCGCTTTGCTTTGCATCCGCGGTTGCAAATGGCGGCAGGCATCCAAGTGCTACCGCTCAATCAAGCCGTGATGGAAATCCTCGACACCTTTTCAGAGCCCGAGCCTGCCTATGGAAAGCGCATCCCTTCTTTTCTCGAGCTCACACTGGCAATTGAGGAAGCGCTCCATCATATCATCTCTAACACACGCGATTATTCTGCTCTAATCGACTATCTGGGGGGCAGCGAAAAAAAGCTTAGGCGAATCGCAGCTCTTAGTGATGAGCTAGCGCGTCTCTTCGCCAGTTATGGCCTTTATGGAAAACTTTTTTTACCTTCTTGGCTTTTAAAAGAAGGTTGGCAACAGGCGGTGTGGAAGCAGGTTTTTGCTGAAAATTCTCCATGGGCTTACCCGTTGAAATTTCTCTCTGAGCTGAAGCCAGATTGCTTTTCTGGAAAGATCGCGTTGTTTGGATTTTCTTACCTTTCACCTGCGCACCTAAATTTCTTTTGCTCAGTGCCGGCAACGGTGTTTCATTTTTCTCCCTGCGCTCTTTTTTGGGAGGATCTTTCCTCTGATAAGGAAAGAATTGCCGTTCATCGGCTGTTTAAGAAAAGAGGCGGCAAAGAAGCGATTCAAGATGAGCTCGATGAGTACATGCGCGCAGTGCACCCTCTTCTTGGCAATTGGGGGAAAATGGGCAGAGAGATGCTCAAATCTCTGGGTGATTTTTTGCTCGATGAAAAAGAGGTTTACGTAGAAAGAGAGAATGTTAGCCTACTCAACAAATTACAACAATCGCTTCTCACTCTAGAAGAAACAGCGCATTTGAGTGTTGACAAATCGCTGCAGCTTCACAGCGCTACCTCTAAGCTTCGCGAGGTCGAGGTGCTCCGGGATGTTCTGGAGACTCTTTTACAAGAGCGCGAAGCAAGGGGTTCGCCTATGCCTCTTCGCGAAATTCTCATCGCAAGTCCTGATATCGCAAGCTATGCTCCATATATTCAAATGGTGTTTTCCAAAAGCCCCTTCGCGTATTCGATTGAAGGGATGCCGCTGCAAGCTGTTAGCGATACAGTGAAAGGCTTTTTAGGGATGCTCTCGCTTCCCGAGAAGAATTATTCTCTCGATGCTGTCTTCAAATGGCTGCGTTGTCCTTCTTTTGCTAAACGTTGCGGCTTGTGTTTTGAGGAAGTAAACCAGCTGTACAAATGGTTCAAGCACGCGGAAATTCGCGAGGGCCTAAGCCACAGTCCCAATAGTTGGGAGCAGGGTCTCAATCGATTGCTCTATGGCTTGGCGATTGTTCCAGGGACTGATTGCAATTATAAGGCTTGGCCAGTCGCGTGCATCCCACAATCAGAAATCGATCTCTTCAGCAAATTTCTAGAATTGTTTACCGAGTTGAAAGAAGACCTTACGCTGCTAGCAGGACATAAAAGCGCACAAGAGTGGCTGGAACAGTTTTTGCGCCTTGCCGATAAATACTTTGCGATCGATTGGGAAAGGGAAACATTTTTTCAAGAGCTTAAATCGCTCTACCTGTCCTCAGTGTGTTTTAATGAAAAATTATGGACTTTTGAAAGCATTTCACGCCTCTTAGAGCATTTAGCTCAACTGCCTTTAGGAAAAATTCCCTCGGCGAAGTGGGATAAAATCTCTTTCGTTCCTCTTTCTCAGGGAAATATTCGTACAGCAAGCGTGATTTGTGGACTAGGATTGGATGAAGCCGCTTTTCCTCGAAATGATGTGTATAACTCTCTTTGTGAGCTAAGGCGCGCAAAGAGCGATTATGTCCCTTCAAAAGTGGATGAAGATCGCTTTCTCTTTATTGAGATGCTCGTCAAGGCCAACGATGTTCTCATTTTTAGCTATCAGCGCGTGGATTCGGAGGACGGTAAACACCAAGGGCCTTCTTTGCTGATCGAGGAGTTGGATCAGTACCTATGCAAACGGGGCATAGAAAAGGGGATGTTCAAAATGGATCATCCCTCTTTTCCGTTTGATAAGTGTTACTTTGCTTCTCAATCGCCTGTAAAAAAATGGTCTGAAGAGGATTATCTCATCGCTGATGCGCGTTATTCTCCTCATCAGCCTTCACTTTCTTTGTTTACGCCGAAGATGATTCAACCCCCCATTCAAGAAGAATGCAGCGTTGATATTCGCCTCTTGAAGAAGTTAGCCCGCAATCCCCTTAAGTTCTATTTTCATGAAACGCTCAAGATTTACCTTAGAGATGAAGAAGATGAAGAGAAAGATGAATTTTTAATTTCAAACTTGCAAAAGTACGCACTGCGCAAGAAAGCATTGCATTTGCCCATAGAACAAGTCTTGAAAGCGAGCTGCGCGCAAGGAAAGCTACCTCGCGGACTTTTCCAAGATGCGGCAACAGAGGGTTTTGAAGAAGAGATAGAGGATTCCTTAAAGGCGCTCAAAGGGCTTGGCGTGAGTGTTGATGAAATTTTTTCCAAACGCTTGTGCGTGGAGGAAGGACTTTCCCTCGCCATCAAACTCAGCGACTGCCGTATCGTGCATATCGTCGGAGAACTCGAAGATCTGACGCCTAAAGGCCTGCTGGCGAATATCTCAGGCGATCTTCCAGGCCTTATTTCGGTTTGGCCGCTTTATTTGGTTTATCGCTGTTTAGATCCTAAAAATCGTCTACTTCTACTCGTCAAAAAAGGAAAGGAAATGGAAATTGCTGTGGAAGACCCCAGCGCGGCCCTTGCTTCTTATCTCGAATATTTCTTTTTCGCCAAACGGCAGCCTTCACCGCTACTTCCCGAGTGGGCGAAAACTCTTCTGCAAGGCAATGAAGAGGATTTCAGCGCAGTCATGGTCAAAGATCTCAATGAGCCTTATTTGAACTATTTAAAGCGAAGACAAAGTCCATTTGATCCCGCGGAGACTTTTTCTCTGTGGCAACCTCTGCTTAAAAAAACATTTTCCTGTCTTGTAGGGGGAGAAAATGCTCTTTGATGTGCTCAGTCGAAATCTCAATGTTTTTGAGCCCCATTTTTTAGAAGCCTCTGCAGGAACCGGAAAAACGTTTGCGATTGAGCATCTCGTGACACGCCTTTTGATTGAAAGCGGCGAGCCATTTCTCATCGAACAAATCCTCGTTGTCACATTCACAAGAGCGGCGACGCGCGAGCTGAAATTTCGCATCCGCAGATGCCTCACGCGTACGAAGCTGGAGCTAGAGTGTGGAATATCTTCTATCGATTATTTGAAAGCAATCCAGGAGCAAGGAGAGAAAAAGGTCAAAGCTGCGATAGAAAGACTTGATGCAGCCCTGATCTGTTTTGATTCTGCTCAAATTTATACACTGCACGGATTTTGTCACCGTATTCTGAAAGAATTCGCTTTTGAAGCAGCCATCGGTATGGAGGTTTCTAATCCCGATGAGAATGACTACCCAGCGCTGCTCGAAAAGATAATCCGCACGCATCTCAAGGAAAAAATTTCTTTTCCTGACTATAGCCCTTTCCAAATCCGATCTGTTTTGAGGAGAAGCAAATCCGATCCACGCCAGATGATCTCTTCTTTGACCAAACTGATTGGAAGTGGGAAAGAGATCTCTGCTCAATCTTCTTACGGCGAGCTTCTTTCCCTGTTTATAGAAGAAGTGCGTTCTCTTCCTGCAATCGATCCTTTCCAGTTTAAAGCGGACCTGGATCTTTTGATCCCAAACTATAAAGGGATGACGGGAAAGGAAATTCCTTCGCAAATCGCCCAACTCGCAGAAATCCTCGAATCTAAGGGATGTACTCCCAAACAATTCGATCGCTTGCTTGTCGAGGACTTTTTCCTCGGAAAAATGGAGCCTCCGAATCAAAAAGTTCGCGCTAAAATTCCTGATGCCTCTCTTCTGCACTATCCCCATCTGACAGAGCGGCTTATTGATCGACTCCTTCCTCTTTTAAACAAGGCGAGAGATCCTTCCCGCACGTTTTTGCGCCTGGCTAAAGACTTACAGGAGAGTAGCCGCAGTCTCATGGAAGCATCCGATAAATTTTCTCCCGATGCATTATTGCTTCGCGTTGAGCAAGCTTTAGAAATGCCTCGCTTTGTCGATTGCGTGCGCCAAAAGTTCCGCGCAGCCATCATCGATGAGTTTCAAGATACTGATCCCGTGCAATGGAATATCTTTCAGAAATTATTTTTATCTCATCTCAACGCGGTTTGCCTTGTCGGTGATCCCAAACAGTCGATTTACGCTTTCCGCAACGCCGACGTTTATGTCTACCTCCAAGCAGCTGAAGCGATGGGTAAAGCGGCTAGAAAACACCTCGATACCAATTTCCGCTCGACAGCGCCGCTTGTCGATGCGCTCAACCTTCTTTTCGCCTCAGCAAAAGGAGGATGGTTAGATCTTCCGAGTGGCAACAAGCCTCTCGATGTTCTTCCTGTTAAATCAGGATCAGGAGCGACTTTTGATGGCGAGCCTCCCATTGAATTTTTTATTGCGACAGGTAAAAAGGGAAGAGCCAAGAGCTTCCCTACCTCTGAAATGTTCGCGTGCAAAGTGTTTCCCTTTTTGGCTTCTGAAATCATCAAGTTGCACAACCAAAAAGCGATTCCCTTCCACGCGATTGCGATTCTTATCAAAGACCGCTTTCAAGGCAAGGCGGTCATCGATTATCTCAAAAGCTGTGGGATTCCTGCGAACGCAAAACGGGGAGGATCGATCGTAGACACCACCGCATATTTTGCGCTTAAAGAGATTCTTGCTGCTGTCTTATCCCCTTCAGATATGAGCGGCATCAAAGCTGCGCTTGCCGGTCCCCTCATCGCCTGGCAATACGACGCTCTTCTCGATCCTCAGAGTTTGCTTCTCTTAGAAGCTAAAGCAAAGATGCAAGCGCTTCAAAAAACTCTTTTGGAGAAGGGATTTGGCGCTTTTTTCCAGAAGCTCCTCGATTCTTCCTGGCAAAGAAAGTCTCTGATTCAAGAACTTTTTCTAAGAGGAGACGAGCAGCTATACAACGATTTGAGAAAACTTGCGCAGCTGCTTATCGAAGAGGAGATTGAACAGGGGTTAAAGGGAGAAGATTTCCTTTTGCGCCTCGAAGAACTTCCATCAGAAACGGATCATGACGAAGCGCGCTTGAGAGTTCCCTCTCAGGAAGAAAAGGGAAGTGTCACTGTTATGACAACCCATATGAGCAAAGGACTTGAATTCGAAGTCGTCTTTGCCCTCGGCATCGCCTCGCGTCATAAAATCAGCGACCAAATGGCTGTGAAAAAAGAGGGGCGCTCTGTCATCACTCTTTACAATCCGGAAGATCCCGCGACGATGCATGCTCTTAAAGAGCAAGATGCTGAAAAAATGCGCCAACTCTATGTCGCTCTCACCCGTGCAAAAAGTCGCCTTTACATCCCCCTCATGATTGAAGAGGATCAAAAAGAACTTGCCTTAGGAGAAGCTTCCGCTGCCGAGCTTTTCTTTTCCAGAATCATCGATTGTCCTAAAGATCACGACGCCCTTTATCGCAATGCAAACAGTATCTGTCTAGAAAATGCTGGGGCTGCACTGAAAAAACTCTCGCCTCTCATCCAATCTCGGATCCTCGAAGAACAACCAAAGCCGTTATATACACGCGAGGAAGTCTTTCCAACTCTCGAGAAACATACGCCCCTGCCTTATTCCTTTGCTCCTGAACAAATTTTCTCTTTTTCCTCGCTCGCTAAAAAGGAGCACGGAGCTGAAGTTGTAAAACTTCCCGAAGAAGCCCCGCTTTCACCTCATACGATGCCTCTTGGTGCGGATACAGGACATCTCCTTCATCAGATTTTTGAAAAGATTTTCAAACGCGGTCTTCACAATCTTCTCGATGAAGGCAAACTTGCGCATCTCATCTTTGAAGAAACGCGTTTTTCTCCCTTAGAAAAATGGGCTCCCCTCCTGCTTCCTTGGATAGTTGAGCTTTTGAAAAAGTCGATGGGATCGTTTGCACTCTCTCAAATTCCTCGCGAACATTTCCAACAAGAAATGGAATTTTTCTTTAAAACGCAGCAGGGGATGATGAAGGGATTTGCTGACCTCTTTTTTGAGTTTGAGGGCAAATATTATCTGCTCGACTGGAAAAGTAATTATCTCGGCCCTTCCGACCTCGACTACACCCAAGAAAAAATTGCCGAGGCGATGCGCGCGTATCAATACGACCTTCAAGCATCCATTTACGCAGAAGCCCTACGCCGCTATGTAAAACTGTTTGACAACCGCCGCTTTTCCGAATGTTTTGGAGGCGCTATCTACTACTTTGTCAGAGGCAAAGCAGCGTTTCATTTTATCCCACAACCTTATAAGGCATCCTCATGAAAAACTTTGCGCATTGGAAAACTCTTTCAGAGCTCTTGGACAAGGGTTCCCTTTCCTTCGCAGATCTCGCCTTTGCCCAAAGCGTTTTGAAGGAGCTGGGAACCGACGAAGAGTGTCACGCAGCTCTCCTCGCTGCTCTCTTCTGCCTCTCACGCCTCGGACATTTAGCGCTCGACATTTCCAAGCCTCTGGCTTTCGAAGGAGCCGAATCTCTCAATTCCTTGATCCATTGCGGCCTGCAGTCCTTTCCAGCCCATGCCATCGCCGATGCTCCCGAAGGACATCCCGACGCATGGATTTGCCGCTATCAAAATCATCTCTATCTGCAAAAGAATTGGATCTGTGAATCAGAGATCGTCTTGCACCTTCATCGTCTAAGCAGTGCTGCACCTTCGCTCACTTTAAAAGAACCCCTCTTGGGCGACCGGTTAAATCAGGCGCAAAAAGAAGCGGTGAAAAATGGCATAAAGCACTCTTTCTCTCTCTTAACCGGCGGACCCGGCACCGGAAAAACCTTTACCGCAGCCGAACTTGTCAAATCCTGTCTCCTTTCACTTTCTCCAGAACAAAAAGAAAACTTCCACATCATCCTGGCAGCCCCAACCGGCAAAGCCGTCGCCCAGCTCGAATGCAATCTGAAAAAAGCGATTGGCGACATCCCTCATCTGCGTTCAGGCACGCTCCATTCCATTCTCGGCATTAAAACTTCCTTTTCTGAAAATCCTTTACAGCCTCTCTTTGCCGATCTCATTCTCGTCGACGAATGCTCGATGATCGACTCACGCCTGTTTTCTCGTCTACTCGCTTCCCTTCCAACTGGTTCCCGTCTCATCTTGATCGGCGACAAAGATCAACTTCCCCCCGTCGAAGCAGGAAGTATCTTTGCAGATTTGCTCGATTTGAATATCTATCCCTCTGCAAAGCTCACCCATTGTTTGCGCTCCGATAGCGCAGAAATCCTCTCTCTTGCCAAATCGATCAAAGACGGCAATTCCCTCGAAGTGATCACTGCGCTTTCTTCCCAGGATTGGATCGATCTCGATGAGGATAAAAAATCTCTCTCACAGCTTTACAATCAATTATGGGAGCGCTGCAAAGACAAATTCCCCTCTTGCTTTACACATAAACCCGCTCCCGAAGAAGTGCTCGCTCACCTCGGCAAATTCAGCCTCCTTTCCTGCATGCGCCAAGGAACCTTTGGCGTCGATGCCATCAATGCCTATTTTCTCGAGCAATTCCTTAAACAAATGACCCCAGGCGCCTGGTTTGTCGCTCCCATTATGGTCACGCGCAACGACGCCGATCTTCAACTTTTTAATGGCGACCTCGGATTTCTTATTCGCCAAAACACAACCGATCTCCAAATCGACGACTACATCCTCTTCCCCAACAGGCAAATTCCGGCCCTCGCTCTCACTTCCTTCGAATACGCCTACTGCCTCTCCGTCCACAAATCCCAAGGCAGCGAATATAACCAAACCCTCATCCTCATCCCCAACGGCTCCGAATCTTTCGGCCGCGAAGTCCTCTATACTGCCCTCACTCGCGCCAAGACCCAAGCCTCCTTTGCCGGCTCGCAATCCACCCTCCTTCAAGCCCTCGCGCGCACCTCCCGCAAATCCTCCGGTCTTTCTTCTCGATTGTCCGATCGAAAAATTCTAGCTGAATCCACTTTCACTCTATCTCCAGAACAACAAAGAATGATGGAGTTAGTTTATGAAGAAGTGGAAAGAGCCATCCAAGAAGGAAATCCTCCTTTTGCCGCAATCATTACTGATTCTGAAAATAACATCTTAGCCATTGCACATAACCAAGCAAATACGAAGCAGCTCGCAATTGCACATGCGGAAATCGAGGCAATCCAATTAGCCTGTAAGAATTTTAACCAGAAAAAACTTAACAACTGCATTCTCTATGCCAACGCGGAATCCTGCGCCATGTGTTCGACGGCTATTATTAAGTCTGGAATTTCGCAAGTTTTTTATGGCGCACCTCATGAAAACGGCAGTAACCCCGATTTACACCTTAATGAAATAAATAAAAAAGCAACTCCGCTGCTAAACGTACAGGGGGGATTCATGAAAGACAAATTTATTGACCAGATCAAGAGAGGAAGAAATCACGCTCAAGCATTGACTTGCACAGGTGTAGTGAGCTATACCCAACGTGATTGAGAATTTGGATTTAAGACCAATCCAATACCGGGAGCTTTCGCTTCGGTCCTAAAGCAAATTTTCAGTCACGCTGGATATACCGGTTCCGTTTCAATCGGCTATAGAATTTCGATTTTTAACAACCCCCTTTCCCGATCCATCAAACAGGGCCTTATTCTTTGAATAATGTCCCTGTTTGATGGATCAAAAATGGTCGTGTTAAAACCAAAATTCTATGGCCCATTGAAACGTCACCAGTATATAATTACTGCATTGCACTTTAGTAAACAACATGAGATCTTTTGTTTTTCTGGAGGTGAGGGATGACAGGAACAGTGACTCTTAAGATTGTTGTTGAAAAGCAGATCTGTACAGAATGGCTTCAAAAAGGTAATTCGGAAACCAAGATGTTTTTTTCGGATTACGAAAAGGTAGCGCAAGTTGTCTTTACCCATTTAAATAAGTCAGTCGATGTCGTCTATAAGGAGTATAGCTCGTACACCGACTGTGGGTTTGAGGATAGAGTGAGAATTGAGGTGATTCAGCCAATCTGGTTTGAGATCATCGAGCAAGGGCTAAATGCGCAGGAGCGTTGCGAGAAGAAAATGTGCCAAGCGATTGAAAGACTCGTTCCTACCGAAAGAATCTCTCCATAGATTTTGTCATAGATATAAAAAAAGAATGATCACTTCTTCTAAGGCAAGGAAGTGATCATGAAAATTTTTTTACTTCGGAGATACCGTGCCGATTCCAAGCCTTGTCTCGATTGGGAAAACGCCATATCCATTTTGTAGAATCAACTCAATTGTTTTTTGCACAGTTGGGTGATAAGGGTTTCTTGAAAAAAAAGTTTGTCCAAAATCACGATCACCTGTGGGCTCTCCTTCTAATTTCCAAAATCCCCACTTCATTCTTTCTCTTAGCTCTTTAGGAAGGGAAGCAAATTTTTCTTGAATAACTGCAGGAGGCAGTTCGCTCTTAAAATCAGCATCAAACTGAGCTAATATAATCTTATAAGAGTCCCATTGAGCTCTTTTTTCTATTCTCTCTATTTCATCTTGAGTAGGATGTGGTAGTCCAACTTCAAAAGAATTAATACTAGTTACGCTCGGAAACATAAAAACCTCATTTTAATTCATTGAACGAATATATAAATGTTATAATAACATTGATTATTTATCAATTAAATCAAAATATACCGAAAAAACTGAAGAATCGGGAAAAAGCATTTTTCAACCACCCGCGAACAAGGTTCGCTAGAGATCACAAAGCTCACAGAGGGGGATTAAATTTTAAATCGACGTATTCCTTCACGCAATAGCTTCACATTGAAATTGATCAACAATCCATATCGGCAATCTGACAGCTTCAAATAA
>JAJPIB010000011.1 GCA_021324995.1 Chlamydiia bacterium
CGCGATTGAATCGTCGCCCCTATTAGAAATAGGGGCTAGATTCGATCGTCCAATCCCGGGGCTTTGGCTCGGTCTTAAATCCAAATTTTCAATCACGTTGGGTATAAGTGAGCCTAATCAAATTTTGAAAGCGTCTTCGAATGGCAGGAGTAGTGATGATGCGATTATTTTGAAAGGTGTTGTTTTGCGGCTTGATCAGAGAGCCATTGCTTCTGATCAATGATGGTTTTATATTGCATTTCAGCGACTTTTTCATCAATAGGGTCGAGTTCTTTTGGAATATAGAGAAACCCTAGAAAAGGAATACCCCGTTTAGTAAGTTCCTGTTTAACGCTATCAAGATGTTTTTTTCCGTCGTCGATGAGAACGACTAGGTCCGGTTTCCACTCAAGCCAGTCTAAGTAGAGAGAAAGAACTTTCCCTTTATTGTCCTTATCTTTTCTATAGAAATCCCCACAATAAAGAACGCCCTTTTCAAACGAAGGCGGAATGAATCCTTCTTGAACAGGAAAAATAATTTCTTTCTCTTCGCGAAAGTTAAGTCCTAATTCCTTGAGGTGCTGAGAGCGCCATTCAGGAATGGATGCAACAATACCTCCTTGGTCCATCGCGAATGCAGTAAATCCAATCGTCGGAATTCCTTTTGCATTCAAAGCATTGAGAAATTGAGGGCCGGCTGGGTCCATGATTTGGAATTTTACATTCATCCAAGCAATAGTATCTTCTTCAGCCGTCCAGTCTCGCATCCTTTCAGGTTTCCATCCACTTCGCCAATTTTGCATTAAGGCATCTTGTGGATAGATTAAAACGTCATCGAGGTCGAGCATAACAAGGGTTTTTTCTGAAAACTCATTTGTAGAAATTTCATTTAGAGAATGAACCACTCGGTTTTCAGAAAAGCACGCGATTGTCGCAAACAGGAAACAAAAAAATTTTATCATAGAAGAGCATTGAAAAAAGGCGATTGATGCACTTGTAATTTTCGGTCATTTCGAGATAAATCACAAAGAAAACTTCCTTTGAAATAAAAAATAAGAGATGGGATTCTGTTCATGAACAGACAAGGTAGTTTTTTATGCCCCACCGATTCTTTAAGAATCTTGGTAGACGTGCTTTAGCCGAAATGATTGCACTCTATAGTTCCATAGTTGTTGCTTGCGTTTTAGCCGTCGCTGCTTGGGGTAAGATATTTTATCCTTCAGAATATTTGAAAACGTTAGATCGCTGGACTAGCGTTTTCGAGATAATATTTCTTTTCACTATTGTGATTTTTCGAAAACGGCGACAGTTATGGCTTCTAGCGTCGAGCATCTTTGCAGCGTGGGGCGGGTATGCTCTTTTCTGGTGCTGCGTAAAACTTCCTTGTGCATGCATGGGGAAAATGTTGAATATTCCCAGTGCTGTTTCGATTTCTTTAGATGCACTTTTCTTTATCTTGAGTCTGTTTGTTAGCTGTTTGCTGGGGAGCCAGCTTAGATCGATTTGCTGGGGATTGATCGCAGGCTGCTTAGCTATTCTGGCAGGCTATGCCTTTGCTAGTTTAGTATATGAGAAGATATTTTTAGCTTCATTAGGTTAGCTTTTCAGCCATCGCTGGCTGGCTGGCGATTGGTTGCGTTTCTTCCGGGTCCTTTAGAGTCTCTTGATGCGAGACGAGATTGTTAAACTGTTTCCCTAAGGACCGCACGGCAATTGTCCACGCTCCGATAGCTGCCAACAGAAGAACTGCGACATAGGGCGTGCTGAGTGCGACAGTGCCAAAGCACATGAGCAGACTTTGATGCATGATCGATCCGCCAGACTTCCCGATACGGGAACCGACGCCGTCAATCGCTGCTTTCCCTTTGAGCTTACACTCTTTGCTAAGCGGAATGAAAGCGAGCTCTTTTGTTGCATCGAACAGAGTGTATTTTGAAGCTCGGGCTAGGCAGTTTTGCAAAGAGCCGAAGAAGACACAAAGGGCAAGCGGTGTCGTTCCAAACCAGGTGGCAATGGATGCAAAGCCTGAATCTTTGAAGAAAAAAAAGAAAAAGAAAGCGATGCCTGTCGTCAAAAGGATAAGCGGAGAGATCATCGCGCTGGATGTCCAGCTGAACCTTCGAATTATTGTTCCAGAGACAAAAACACTTGTGACTGTGGCAATAATTCCGATCCATGTCAAGATTTGCCCCATATATGCATTGAAATCGGAAGGGTTTGGATAAAGCTGCTTAACTTGGTCCTTCCAAACAACTTCGATCAAATTGATCGCAATATTATAAGTGACGACAATCACAGCGATGCAGATCAAATATTTTGATTTAGCGAGATAGGCAAAGTTTTTGCGCAGGCCCATTTTGACTTCCTCGTTACCATGTTGTTGATGGTAGGAGGGGGAGTTATACCCGTGTCCTTGGGCATGGATGTAGCGGAAAAGACCCATGCATAGAATGCCTGCTAAAACGATGATCGAGCTAAGCATAAAAATGGTTTGATCCCAGGCAGTCGCTCCAAAAGGAAGGGCAGTATCAAATGTGTTTTTGGACATGGACGTGGCGACATATCCTGCAAATATCCCGGAAAGGTTGATGCTGATCCCTAAAAGACCATAATAGCGCTTCGCATTATTGACAGAGGTCACATCATTCGCGAATCCCCAGGAAAGTACTGTCATGATAATGGTGCTCCACATTTCGGACATGATGTAAA
Organism: Chlamydiia bacterium; assembly: GCA_021324995.1. GTDB lineage: Bacteria > Chlamydiota > Chlamydiia > Chlamydiales > Rhabdochlamydiaceae > CAJCIW01. Next base: position 2,689 of record JAJPIB010000011.1, read on the forward strand.
AAAGACTGAATGTCCAATTACGAAACATGGCAATAAATCCTTGGAACCCCTGAGGCAGCATTCCTTGAATCTTGTCGCATAAAGTGTGGGGGTGCAGCGTATCCCGCAGAGGATAAAGGAAGAACATGAAGAGCAAAAAGAAAACCATGAAAATGCTCATCATGACGTAAAAGATTTTTTCCCTCGACAGGCGATTAGAGACGCGGGTGAAAATGAAGGTGAAGAGAAATGCCATTGGAACGATCGCCCACACTTTTAAGAAGGGCAATGTTTCAGCTCCCGAAGAGGGCGCTGTGACGACAAGAGCGTCTTTCGTCGCGCGTAAAAGGCTATAATTGAATCCAACCAGAAAGAAAATCAGAAGCATCGGAACGAACTTTTTCAGTTCGTGACGATGGATTGGCCAGAGGTAAGCTCGAAGTTTGCTAAATCCCGCTGTAGAGGACATAACTTGCCTTACGTTATAGAAGATCTGGGGTGGAAGAAGGAAGGCTTTTCCCGTCCTAATCATTCCAAATGGTCCAAAGATGGCTTTATTATAACGATTTTACCTTATTTGACAACGATTAAGGGGGGTAAATTCTTAAAGTAAAATGGCGCTTTGATCTAAGGAAATATATTACTTTAATAAAAACTAATTTTTCTTATCGCTTAATGCGTCGATTCCTGGAAGATGGCCAAATTCAATATATTCTAAAGACGCGCCTCCCCCTGTTGAAACATGTGTGAATTGAGAAGAAAGCCCAATTTGATTGATGGCAGCGACAGAATCACCGCCCCCCACTAGCGTCACGGCATTGAGATGCGCTAATGCCTGAGCGATTCGCTGGGTGCCTGTAGCAAAGTTGGGGAATTCAAAAACTCCTAGAGGCCCATTCCAAAAAATGGTTGATGCTTTTTGCAATAATTTTTCCCATTCTTCAATAGTCTTTGGGCCGATGTCCATTCCCTTCCAATGCGGAGGAATTCCCTCCGCTATCGAAACTGTTTTTGAATGTGCTTCATTGCTAAAAGTATCGGCAATGCGCAAGTCAATTGGTAGCCAAAGGGGAATTTTTTTTTGAGAACATTCCTTCAAAAAGTCCATGGCTTCAGGGAGTTGATCGTCTTCGTGGATCGAGTCTCCGATCTTGATCCCTTGCGCTTTATAAAAGGTAAAAGCCATCCCCCCCCCAATAAAGATGCCATCTGCTTTAGAGAGAAGGGATTTTAATACTCCCATTTTCGTAGAGATCTTGGATCCTCCGATAATGACATAAAAAGGACGCTTAGGCCGAGAGAGCAATTGTTCGAAAGCTTCGATCTCCTTTTGCAATAAAAGGCCTGCTGCTGCTTTTCCTGGAAAGAAAGTCGCGATTGTGGCTGTCGATGAGTGAGCTCGATGAGCTGTGGCAAAGGCATCGTTGACGTAGATATCGCCGAGTGCTGCAAGCTTTTGAGCAAATGACGGATCGGCAGAGGGTTTTTCTTCTGCTGGGTAAAAGCGGAGGTTTTCAAGTAAAAGAACTTGCCCTGGATTTAGAGAACGCGCTTTTGCTGCGACATTTTCACCGATGCAGTCTTCCGCCCATTGAACAGCTTGCCCGAGCAATCGGGAAAGGGCTTCCCCACACCGCTTGAGAGAGAGTTGGGATTCCTTTTTTTTAGGACGCCCCAAGTGGCTCATAAGAATGGCAGAGCCGCCTGCATTGAGAATGTATCGAAGGGTAGGGATTGATTCTTGTAGACGCGTGTCATCGGAAATAGTGCCGTCTTTGTTTAACGGGACATTAAAATCCACGCGGACGAGAACTTTTTTATCCTTGAAATTGAGATCCTGCAGGCGAAGTTTTTCCATGGTTCCTCGAGCTCTCTATTTGACCGCTTCAACAGAACTATAGCGTTTGCTAGAGATTAGCGAAAGGATTAGAGGCTTGTCCAAAATTGGCTCCTTTATTCCGCTTTTTTAATTCGGTTTTAAGGGAGAACATGAGGTCTTGATCGAAATCTTGGTTGACTGCCCAGCGTAAATATTCGACGGGAATTTCAGAAAAAGAGCGGCCTTTGTGTTTTCCAAGGGGCATTGTCCTGAGCTGAATCGGACTCTTGAGGCGGTTCATGATTTGTTCCGTCGTCTTAAAGCGTTTGCATAAGTATTTAAACACTTCAATGTTGACGACGACGTCGTTCATCGCTCGGTGAGCTCCTTCTTCAGCGATGTGAAAATGTTGACGCAGTTTTTCTAAGGAATTAATGGGGCTTTCTCCGTAAAGGCGTGCAAGGCGCAAGGTGTCGATATAAGGATGCGAAGCAAGCTTGCATGGAACATTATGTTGCTTTGCTGCTGCGCAAATGAAGGCGATATCATTAGTGATCCCGTGTCCGACAATGATGCTGCGTCCGACAAATTCAAAAATTTTGGGAAGAATCTCTTGGATTTTGGGCTTCCCTTTGACCATGGGATCCGTGATGTGATGGATCGCTGTCGAAATTTCAGGGATGGGCATGAGAGGATCGATCAGCGTTTCGAAGGAATCGATAGTCCCATCGAAATTGAAGCGTACTAAGGCGATCTCAATAATGCGATCATTATCGACTTCAAGGCCTGTGGTTTCGCAATCCAGGCAGACAAATACATCTTTATTAATCAGTCCCATATTCTTCTAAAAGTCCGTTAATTTTTTCGATAAGTTCCATTCTACCTTGAGGCTCTTTAATAGAGTAATGAAGAAAATGTGGAGTTACATCATTCGATACGTCTTTGATGGCGTGCAGTGCTGTAACACTATTTTTGCGCTTTTCGCTCTCTTTCAATTTATCCGCTTTTGTAAAGACAATGAGCAAAGATTTTTGATGGAACTTAGCCCATTGGATTAAAGCGAAGTCTTCTTCCGTAAGCTCCCTGCGAGAGTCGATAAGCAAAAGGATGAGGCGCAATGTTGAGCGAGTCTCGAGGTAATGATCGATCATTCCCGCCCATTCCTCGCGAACGTTTTTTGCAACTTTAGCATACCCGTACCCGGGCAAGTCGACAAGGGAGAGCTTGTCATCTACGGAGAAAAAATTGATCGATTTTGTTTTTCCGGGAGTCGAGGAAGTTTTTGCAAGGAAAGAATTTCTTAAAAGATGATTGATCAGCGAAGACTTACCCACGTTAGACCTGCCGACCAAAGCGATTTCAGGCATGGGGTTTCCGCTTAGAGCTGTCATCTTAGGAAAGCTCTTTATATCGAATGCGGACGCGATAAATCGCGCTTGTGCGAAAGGAATTTTTTTCATGGGGTGACAAAGATTTCCGCTTTTGGTCTCGAAATTTCAATTTGCCTCTTCTCTTGGCCCAAATACGAGATGTTCACTTTATATGAGTTGATGGGGAGTTCCGTCTCGATTTTTTCCGACCATTCCATGCAGCAAATGCCTCCTGCAGCAAAGTACTCATCAAATCCCGAACGAAAGAACTCCCCTTTATCTTGCAAACGGTAGAGGTCAAAGTGATAAATGGTTTTGTTCCCTTCGTAGATATTCAGAAGGGAGAAGGTGGGACTGCTCACGCATCTGGAGTCGAGAAGTCCTGCGCCTTCTACAAGCCCTTTTATAAAGGTCGTCTTTCCCGCTCCAAGATCTCCAAATAAGGCGATAACAGCATTTTTAGGAAGAGAGGCTCCGAAAGACCGCCCTAAACGGAGTGTTTCATCAGCCGAATCGGCGATATATGACTCCATTGTAATGGGGGTATGCAAGATATCTATTCCTCATCGTCCAAATCTTCCTTATCCTCGACGAGCCAAAGGTTGATATAGGAAGAAAACTCATCATGCTGTGAGAGTGCTTCTACGAAGGAATTGATCTTGCTTTCTTCAAGTTGTTTTTGAATAAAAGCGAGGAAGTGCTCTTCGATCTGAAAGCGGTTTTGATTGGGAACTTCCTCTAGAGGAATGGGCTTAAGCTGATTTTTGGTAAAGTCATCGATAACAGCTTGCTTATTATTAAAAAGCTTGCCTGTTACTGCAGAGGAGTAAACAATTTTTGTGATCGGATCTTTGGATTTGACGATGTAGTTTTTGATCACTTCGGGGTCTTCGGAAACAAAGAATCGTTTTGCTTTCAAACCCCCAACACGCTCTTTGTTTTCTGGACATCTTGAAACCCAGTCGTAAATCGCATCCTGTGGATTGGGGTGAGTGTTGTCGCCAAAAACTTTGCCGGTGAAAGGACAAATGTAAATTTTCTTTGTCTGAGAATTAACGCTCTGTTGGCCATACTGAATTTTTATCTCCGTCTCCCGCCAAAGCTTATTTTGAGCTTCAAGATTTTTGATCAATTCTTCTTGGCTTTGAAAAATCGTTTTATCGCGGATGAAAAGAACGGGTCGGATGTTGAATTTTTTTTCGAGAAAAAGGAGATAGGTTGTGATGAGATCCGCTTTTTTATTTTTTTTAATGAATCTAAGTAGCTCATCTTTAAGCGTTTCTGAAATTGCGATAGCTGCCATTTTATCCCCTTTTCGTGAAATTGTTATGCAACGGAATGGCTTGATGGGTTCTTTTCTTTTTTGAGAAGGGCATAAGGTAGCGTAGATCTATTTAATTTTCAAGACCAATTGAAGAAGGTAAGACGCGTTCTGCTTTTTCGCTGCTTTAAAGCAGCTCTCTGTGTGTTTAATTTAACTATGCCTAGCTGGATATTTTAAGAGTGTGTTATTGGATTTTTGTTAATTGCTTTTTGCGCCTTTTTCTTTATACCCAACGATGTGCAGTGGCGGCGAATTAGACTCTAAAGAAAAAATCATCAAAAATCAAAATAACAAAATCCATTAACACGCTCTAAAATGAGCAAAAAATCAAATCGTGCGAATTCCAGTGCTTTCTCTAAAAAAATAAGAGGGTTGATTTAGATCTCGAAAATTGTTATGATGCTTAAATTCGTTTTTACGAGGAAATTATAAACCTCGTTTGAGGCAAGATTAGAACTTTCGCCTCTTATATTTTTTTGAATTGCCCAATTCCTTTACGGGAGGAGAATCATGTCACTAGTTTTAGAGCAAGCACTAGAATTAGAGGAAATTTTTGTTCCAGGCTACGAAAAAGTCATCAAAGTATCGAATAAAGAAGCTGGGCTCAATGCGATCATCTGCATTCATACCACAACAATGGGACCCGCTCTTGGGGGAATAAGAATTTATCCGTATGCGACTTTTGATGCTGCTTTAAACGATGTGCTACGTCTATCTAAAGGAATGACTTACAAGTCTGCGGTTTCCGAGTGTGGCTGGGGTGGGGGCAAGAGTGTGATCATTGCTGATCCGAAAAAAGATAAAACGAAAGAATTACTTTTAGCTTTTGGCCAGGCAGTGGATAAACTACAGGGTGAGTACATCTGCGCCGAAGATGTGGGATGCACACCGGCTGATGTCATGGTCATCAGTCAGGCGACTTCTTTTGTGGTTGGACTTCCTCATCGCAAGAGCAGTGGTAATCCCTCTCCTTTTACTGCTTGGGGGACGTTCCGCGGAATTCAATCTGCCGTCAAAAAAATATATGGCTCCGATTGCCTGGAAGGCAAAAGCGTCGCCATTCAAGGGTTGGGAAGCGTGGGCTGCGAGCTCGCTAAGTTGCTTTTCTGGGCCGGTGCTCGCTTGATCGTTTCCGATGTCGATGTTGAAAAGTGCAAGGCGATTGCTGAGCTCACTAGTGCGCTGATTGTTTCCCCTTCTGAAATTATGCAAACGGAATGCGATGTTTTCTCCCCTTGCGCAATGGGCGGCATTATCAACGAGCAAACCATTCCCCTTCTCAAATGCAAAGCCATCGCGGGTTGTGCAAACAACCAGCTTCTGAACGATGCTGATGCTGAAGAACTTTTTTCCCGAAACATTTTGTATGCCCCTGATTTTGTCATTAATGCAGGTGGCTTGATCAATGTGACTGAAGAATTGCATTTTGAAGGATACAATCCCGTCAAAGCGAGAAAAAAGGTGCACGATCTCTATAGCCAGTTGATGGTCATATATGATATCGCTGAGCAAAATCGTTCTTCGACGCACAAAGCGGCACTTTCCTTAGCAGACTACCGACTAAAGTATAAAATTGGAAAGCGCGTAGAGCCAGCTTGTTTCCATCATTCTAAGTAATCCAAAGGAAAAGGTGGGTGCGATTCCCACCGAAGAAATCTAAAGTTGTATGCAGAACATCATTACAGATCTCCTCCAGAAAACAAGCGACGCTATCCACAAGGCCTTTTCCTCTGAGATCACTGATCCAAAGCTTTTAGAATCTGAGGTGACATCAAGCACGCAAGCTAAGTTCGGTCATTATCAGTGTAACAGTGCTTTGAAAATCGGAAAGGCACTGGGAATTTCCCCTAGAGATGCGGCGCAAAAAATCTTGGATCATCTCGATCGAAAAGCTGCGGATGGCTCTGAAATGATTTCCCATGTCGAGATTGCAGGTCCTGGTTTTATCAATATCACGCTTGTTCCTTCTTTTCTCGCTTCACAAATAGAAACTCTTCTTCGGGACGTGCGTCTCGGTGTTCCGCTTCCTCAAAAAAGGCAGAAAGTTATTGTTGAATTTTCCTCGCCTAATATCGCCAAAGAGCTCCATGTCGGTCATCTTCGTTCTACGATCATCGGAGATGCAATTGCCCGCCTTTTTGAATTTTTAGGTCACGATGTTCTTAGGCTTAATCACATCGGCGATTGGGGAACACAATTTGGAATGCTCATTGCCTATATGCAACAAAATGTACCTGAGGTGTTGAAAGGCAGGGTTCAAACTGATCTAGTTCAGTTGATGCAGTGGTACAAAGAATCCAAAAAGTGCTTTGACCAGGATCCTGAATTTAAAAAGCGTTCTCAGCTTCAAGTGGTCAAGCTTCAAGGCGGTGATCCGGAAGCGCTAGCTGCTTGGAAAGCGATTTGCGCGATTTCCAGAAATGCCTTCCAGGAAATCTATTCTCTACTCGATATTAAAACGAGCGAGAGAGGGGAATCTTTCTACAATCCTTACCTAGCTACTGTAATTAAGGAGCTTGAGAATAAAGGGTTGATCACGATTTCCGACGGAGCTAAGTGCATCTTCCTCGAGGGGTTTGTCACGCGAGAGGGAACACCGCTCCCCATGATTGTTCAAAAGTCGGACGGCGGATATAACTACGACACGACAGATATGGCAGCGATGCGTCACCGTATTCAGGAAGAAAAGGCGGAAAGAATCATTGTTCTGACGGACGCTGGCCAAAGCCAGCATTTTGCGATGCTTGCCAAAGCCTCTGAAAAAGCGGGCTATCTCGATCCGTCTAAAGTGCGCTTTGACCATGTTCCTTTTGGTGTTGTGCTTGGGGCAGATGGAAAGAAATTCAAGACGCGCTCTGGCGAAACGGAAAAATTAATCGATCTCATTCTCGAAGCCGTATTGCATGCGAAAAAAATCATGCAAGAGCGCCTTCCTGACCTCTCTGAGCAACAGCTAGAGAATGCCGGACGCATTCTCGGCACGGATGCGATTAAATATGCTGACCTTTCCTGTCATCGCATCAAAGACTATGTATTTAGCTATGACCGCATGTTAAAGCTCGAAGGAAATACTGCAGCATTCCTGCTTTATGCATACGTTAGAGTCCAAGGGATTAAGCGCAAAGTCGGCAAAGACGTCACTTCTATCATGAAGCATGCCCACGTCATCCTAGAACATCCTTCGGAAATTGATCTCGCCCTGCATCTGCGTCGCTTCGGTGAGATACTCGACTCTATGGCCAACGACCTTTTGCCCAATCGTCTCTGCGACTACCTCTATGAGCTTGCTGAAAAATTCAACGCCTTCTTCCGCGATTGCCGGGTTGAAGGGTCTGACCGTGAAGAAAGTCGCTTGCTCTTGTGCGAGGCTACATCTAAAGTGATGGAAAAAGGCTTACATATCCTCGGTCTCAAAACTCTCGATCGAATGTAGCCCTAAATTTCAATCGCATTTTATTGAATCATTTGGTTTGTGCATAGTTAGAGCGGTCTGCACTTCCTTAATGCTTTTGTTTTTGTATAGCTTAACATAATTTTCGTTCGTCATCAAAGTGGATTGCTGTACTTTATCTATAAATAGAGTGGCATTTAGATGATCGATTTCGTGCTGTAAAATGCGGGCATACCAGCCCGTGCCATGAATGACAATGGGTTCGCCTCGTTCGTTTAAACATTCTACGCGTACAGATTTTGCTCTCGGAACGATTCCTGCCAATTCGGGAATGCTCAAGCAGCCTTCGAAGAATTCAGCAAGATCAGAACTTTCTTCAATGAAAAGACGCGGATTAATAATCACATGAAAAGGAACTTGAAATCGATTTCGCTCTCTAAGTTGCTCAGCGTTTAAAAGACTGTGGTCCATATCTTCAATGACTGCTAATTGTAGGGATCTTCCAACCTGGGGAGCGGCCAATCCAACTCCTGGTGCAGCTCGCATTGTTGCTTTCATCGCTTCGATGAGTTCTTGAATTTCAGGGCTCAGAATTTCTTCCACAGAAAGCTCTCTGGCTATTTGGCGTAAAACAGGATGTCCTAATTGAACAATATCTAGTTTTTGTAGTTGGCAATTAGCGATAGGTTTTTGGTAAACAGTTTTAGACTCTATAATAGAATATAAGGGGATAAATCCCTCATACAGGTGATAATATTGGGTAGCCCCACCTGGGTTTTTTTCAAAAATCAATCTTCCTTCTAACTTGTCCGTTTGGATTTTTAAGATGACATACTGAGGTGCATCTGGCCAATATTTTTCAATTATTCTTCCAAGCTGTTGTTCTGTGGAAAAATGAATGAAGTCATTATCTTCAGCAGGCAACTGAAAGGCTTTTCTACTTTGAGTTGCTTGCCAATTTTTAAGAGAAAGAATCTTATAAAGATATTCAGGGGTTTGATTCATTGTTTCCACGGGGGCCTCATTGTTCTCAAATTTTTCATTTCCAAGCAGAGGTAACGAGACGGCGATTAAACAAGCTACGGTCAACCATTTTTTCATTTTTTTCTCTTATCTGGATGCTTGAATTGCAGCAATATAGTGAAATTGTGAAATATTTTCTAGCGGTTGAATTTTCCCGCTTGCTCCGAGCTTTGCAATAGCATTTCTAAGCGATGGGCGATTTTCGCGGTACGCCGGGGATTTCGCGCACGTACCTAGGAATAGCGTAGCCAGAAAGTTGTGTGCCTAGCTGCTCCATGAGTTGCTTTCCCTTTTCTTCGGGGACCTCAAAATGCGCTGCGCCTTGGACTCTATCCAATTGATGCAAATAAAAAGGGATGATTGCATGGTCGACCAGAACTTCGAAGAGGCGCTTGAGGGTGTCTACATCATCATTCACTTTGTGGAGCAAAACGGTTTGGGTGAGTATCGGAATGCCTAGGCGTTGGATCGCTTTTAGCCTGTTGAAAATCTCTTCATCAAACTCATCGGGATGGTTGCAATGAATGATGAAAAAGATTTGTTTAGAAGACTCTGCAAGGACTTTTAGGAAACTTTCATCAATCCTTTCAGGAATGCCCATGGGAAAGCGGGTGTGGAAGCGGATTCTTTTGATATGTGCAATAGCGTCCAAGCGTTTTAACAGGTGATCGAGTTGGGCATCGCTAAGCGAAAGAGGATCGCCGCCGCTTAAAAGAATTTCTGATAGAGAAGGGTTTTGTGCAATTAGGTCAATCTCTTCTTCAAAAAGTTTATCCTGACTTTCGTAATCGAAATGCTGGCGGAAGCAATATCTGCAATGCATTGCGCAAGCGCTTGTGCAAACTAAAAGCGCCCTACCTTGATATTTGTGCAGAAGTTTGGGAGCTTTGCGCGAGTTGCCATCGGCGACGGGATCAAGGACAAAAAGAGGGGAGGTTTCTTGCTCTTCTAATGTAGGCAAGAATTGGCGAAGAATTGGATCTTTCCAATTCCCCTTAGACATTTTTTGAACGATCCGTTTGGGAACGTTAAGCGGAAACTTGGAGCGCTCTAGTACGATGCGGCTTGTTTCATCCTGGTTTAAATTTAATTCGGAAAGCAATTTCTTCCAATCGGTAAAATTTTCCCGTTGAATTTGCCGCCATAAACTAACACCCATTTCTTTATTCCTCTAAGATAGGGCGTTAAGAATAGGTGTTTTTTCATTACTTCGCAATGAGAGCTTTTCTAGCCAGCAAGTGCTTTCACTAGTGGCTTGAGTATCGAGTCGGAAGTTTTTTCACGGGTAACTTCAGCTCCGATTGAAGAAAGCTTCTCAACTAATTTTTCGTAACCTCTGTCGAGGTAGTGGACTCCACTGATGTTGCTCACGTCGGGAGCCAGAAGAGCGGCGAGAACGTAAGCGAAGCCCGCTCTAAGATCGGGAATGACGATGTCTTTGGATTGAAGTGGAGTTGGACCTTTTACTACAATACTATGCTGAAAGTTCTGCGAGGAGAATCGGCATTCTTTGCCGCCGAGACACTGCGTAAAAGCTTCGATGTCTGCGCCCATCAATCTTAATGTTTCCGTGTAGCCGAACCTGTTTTCATAGACTGTTTCATGGACGACGGAAGCTCCGTGGGCTTGAGAAAGCAGTACGACAAAGGGTTGTTGCCAATCCGTCATGAAGCCTGGATGCACATCTGTTTCTATGTGAATTCCGCCTTTGAGCGGCCCTTTATAGAAGAATTCGATGCCATCTTTTTTGACTTCAAAGCCTGCGTTCACTTCGCGTAGACGGTTGAGAAATGTGATCATGTGGGCATGTTGGGCGCCTTCGACAAAGACTCTCCCTTTGGTACTGATTCCTGCAAGTCCCAATGAAGCGGCTTCGATCCTGTCTGTGATCACGACGTGTTCGATTTCTTGGAACTGATGTGTCTGCTGGATGCGAATGGTGCGGTCGACATCCATTCCGATTGTAACGCCAAGTTTTTGCAAAAAGAGAATGAGATCGACGATTTCAGGCTCGATCGCAGCATTTTTAATGACGGTTGTGCCTTTTGCGCGTACTGCAGCAAGAATGGTATTTTCGGTAGCTCCGACGGAAGGAAAAGGAAGTGTGATGACAGCACCTTTCATTCCTTCGTGTGCGCGTGCAAAATAGGCGCCTTCTTTTCGCATTTCGCGGAACTCGATGGTAGCACCGAGTTTTTCGAGCGCAGTAATGTGAAAATCAACGGGACGTTTACCGATCTTGCATCCGCCGGCAGTGGGGACGATGATGTCTTCGTCTGTACGTCCGAGAAGTGCTCCGATCATGAGGATAGGGATGCGGTTTGATCCGGAAAAGCGTTGAGGGACGTAGGAGGACTTGAGTTCTTTAGTAATAATTTCAAGGACGCCGGCATTTCTGTCCCATTGCACTTCAGATCCGATTTCACGGCAAAGTTCAACGGTAACTTCTACCTCGGCAATATCGGGAACGTTATAAAAAACGCAGCGTTTATCTGACAGGAGAGAAGCGACTAAGAGCTTTGTCACAGCATTTTTCGCGCCAGCTGCTTTGACTTTGCCTTCCAGCGGTTTGCCGCCTTTGATTTTTAAGATTTCCATAGAGCCTCTCGCTGTTTCATTAATCATTTTCGTATATCACAAGATTGCGTTTAAAGGGATGGATTTCTCCTTTTTGAGGCATAATCGCTTTCGGCAAGAAGCCCTCTGTTCCGGGTGCATAGGCGATTTTTATTAAGCGATGAGGATAATACTGTTTCTGTATTTGGAGAGCTGCCCATCCCATTGTTTTTCGCGCATTTATTTCTACAATCGGATGCAAATAAGGATTTTTTGCCTCATCGGTATAAAGCATGGCGTCGATGCCAACATTGCCAAAGAATCTGAATTCTGCGATGTGTTCAAGCACTGGCCTCACAATTTTTAGATGCTCTTGCAAAAAGGGAAAATAGGTATGGAATAGTGCTTGTTCTTCACCTACCGTGTTATATCGATATTCTCCTCGTTCATTGTTTTGACAAAGAGCCGCTCCGACATAAGTGATGGTTTGATCTCTGTCGATGGACCATTGTGTGCTAAAATCTAAAATCCTTTTAACCCAAGGTTCAGCGACCACGGGAAGGTTTTTGTTCCATTCGTCTTTCAAAAAGCGCGTAATGCGTTCGCGAGAGGTTTGATGGTCAGCAATGAGATGGCCTTTACCAGAAACGCCGTAACACGTTTTGAGAACCTTGGTTCCTTCGAAGGATTGTAGCCAGCGCTTGGCTTGCGTTTCATTTTCAAGAAGTGTAGCGAAAGGAAGTTTAGGGCCGAACGTAAACGAAAATTGTTTCGAATTCACTTTCCGCACAATTTCCCAGTCAGGGATGTGATAGATGAGATGATGTTTAGCAGCAAATTCTGCAATCAGTCGCGATGCTCCCCAGCTTTCGATCTCTATGTTTGAAGAAAAAGAGCCGTTGTTGAGAAGAAAAGCTTGCGGAGGAAAAATTCTTTGTTGGTTGAGGGTGTTCCAATAACTTTCTTCTGGAAGATCGGAGATGAGAAAACCTTCTTTGCGATCGGCGTATAGTGCGGGAAGAAATTGCAGCTGGCGAAAAATGGCATGCTGGCGAAATCCTTCGGATAGGTGGGATTTTTGATCTTTTTCAAGTTCCCATTCGAAAAAAGTGTTAGCGATGTGGAGCTTAGTCATTTTCAGTGTAGACAAACTGGCTGTAACGTAATATATACTGTTGACGCTTGAAAGCTGGAGTTTTTGCTTCGTCAGCTTGGCAGCAAATTTTTGATCTTCACTCGTGCCATGCCTCTCCGGCAATGGTCACTCGCTCCAGACACAAAAATTTGCGCCGCTTCCTTGCAAAATTCTCCAGCTTTCAAGCGTCAACAGTATAAATGGACGCATCACTATATCCTATTCCCTTTCTATTATCAGGTAAAAAATGATCGAAAATAAAAAAATACGTCTGGGCATTTTATTTGGCGGCAAATCTGCCGAGCACGAAGTTTCTCTCATTTCTGCGAAGAATATCATTGAAGGACTCGATAGAGAAAAATACGAAGTGTTATTGATCGGCATCGATAAAACAGGGGAGTGGAGGCTAAGGGACGATTATTCTTATCTGATGCACCAGGATGATCCCCAATTGGTTCAATTGAAGAATACTGAAGATTGTATTGCGCTTGTGCCAACTCGTAACAGGAAGGAGCTCGTTAATTGCTTGGATAATCAGTTGCAACAGTCTCTTAAGCTCGATGTCATTTTTCCCGTTCTGCATGGGACTTATGGAGAAGATGGGACAGTACAAGGTCTGTTGAAACTGGCCAATATTCCCTTTGTAGGCGCAGGAGTATTAGGTTCAGCGATCGGAATGGATAAGGACGTGATGAAACGATTGCTGCGCGACGCTCAAATCCCTATTGCAAAGTTTAGGGTGTTGCATGCTTATGACAATACTGACCATGTTTATGAACAAATGGTTTCTCAGATCGGAACCCCTTTCTTTTTAAAACCCGCTAATTCGGGATCATCCGTGGGGATTTCAAAAGTCAGAACGAAAGAGGAATTTGAAAGAAGTCTCGAAAATGCTTTTTTATACGACAGAAAAGTTCTCGTTGAAGAGTTTATCGAAGGAAGAGAAATTGAATGCTCGGTTCTTGGCAATGATCATCCTATCGTTTCACTTCCTGGAGAAGTGATTCCTCAGCACGATTTCTATTCTTATGAGGCGAAGTATTTGGATGAGGGGGGGGCGCAATTTCAAATTCCGGTTACACTCCCTTCGGAAATAGAACAAAAAATACAGGAAATAGCAGTCAGAGCCTACCGAGCTCTTTGTTGCGAAGGAATGGCGCGCATCGACTTTTTTCTCAAAGAAAGTGGCGAAATCTTCGTCAATGAGATCAATACCATTCCGGGTTTCACAAAAATCAGTATGTATCCTAAATTGTGGGTAGCTAGTGGATTATCCTATTCTCATTTGCTCGATCGTCTCATTGAACTCGCCATAGAGCGTCATGAAAAGGAATCCCGTTTAAAAACAACGTTTTAAGACTCTCTTTTTTATAAACAAATTAATTTAATAAACGCTTTGTTATACTGCTCTGTTTATTAGGAGCTTTTTACATGTCTCACCCGAATTTTCCCAAAGTGCGCGTTGGCATTGGCCAGTTTAGCCATCGCTTTCTTTCACCGGATACGACTAAGCCTTGCATCGTAGCTGGTCTCATCTTCGACGATGCTCCAGGTTTGTCTGCAGATTCTGATGGCGATGTCGTTTTTCATGCGATTTGCAATGCGATTACCTCCGTTACAGGCATTCAAGTTCTCAGCGGTATTGCAAGTGAACTTTGTCAAAAAGATGGAATCACAGATAGCCAAGTCTATTTAGAAAGAGCTGTCGAGACTTTGGGTCATCAAAAAATTGAGCATATCGCACTCACCATCGAAGGGAAGCGCCCCTACTTGCAAAACCGTATCGAGGAGATGCGAGCAAAAATTGCCCAAGTCCTAAAAATCCGCATTGATCAAGTTGGCCTCACGGTCATCTCCGGCGATGGCCTCACCGATTTCGGCTGCGGCGATGGCCTCCAATGCCTTTGCATCCTCACTACCAATGAATAGAATTTGTCCTCGGCTTAACTTTTTAGAAGCTTTAGGAGATTGACAAAAAAAATCTATGGGGGCAACATTTTAAAACCAAAGTTTACTCATGGAGTGAATATGTTGAAACTTGTGATATTTATGTTTTTTCTGGGAATGGGGTCTACATGTTTCTCAGAAGATGATAAACAACATCAACTTAAGGAATGGCAATCGGAAAGCTTAAATCATCTTGGCTACGGGTTTGGAAATCTTTTAACGCATGAACATTGCATTGCTTTGGAAGAGTTTCAAAAAGCGAGTTCTCTTTTGGATCATTCTGATAATTTCTCATCACTCATTAGTTTTCTTATCTGTTTTGGCCAATCCATCGCTTACGATGCCTTAGGATTCTCAGAGCAGTGCAAACAAGCCATTGGCTCTCTTTTTTTTGCCATGAATAGATTTGATGACGAAGATTCAGGGTTTGATTTTGAGGTCGATCCTGGCACGTTTAAAAACGATTCCTCGATTAGTTTCTTACGCGATTTGATCGCAATTGCCCCCTCCCGCGAAGTTCGCGAACTTCTAAACGGCCTCGTTGAAGACATTGAAGAGGAGTTGATTTCAGCTTTCACATTCGCAAAACAGGTTCTAGGAAGTGCGGATTATGTTTTTCATTACAACTCCAATAATTTATACCCAACGTGATTGAAAATTTGGATTTAAGACCGAGCCAAAGCCCCGGGATTGGACGATCGAATCTAGCCCCTATTTCTAATAGGGGCGACGATTCGATCGC
>JAJPIB010000083.1 GCA_021324995.1 Chlamydiia bacterium
CTGAAGAGAGAGAAAGTAAAGGTTTATTTGGACTGAAAATCAATCTAAGGCAGGCCTGTATTAAATCTGCTGCTTAAGTATCTAAAAAACAGACCAACTGAGGTGTCGGGCGCAGTCCCGACGCCGAGGGCGGTAGAGGAAGAGCTCGCGAGGGTTCCCCCCTCGATTTGTCCAAACTCGAGAGCCCCTATTTCTAATAGGGGCGACGATTCAATCGCGCCAATCGCGGGAGCTTTCGCTTCGGTCCTAAACCAAATTTTCAGTCACGTTGGGTATAGTTACACTTCAATCTGAAAACAAGACGGGCATAGGATTTTCTTATGCTCATGCGGCCTCTTTGGATGTGATTAAAAAGACATTCCTGCCTTTTTTAAAGAAAGCTTCCCCTTAGAGACCTTCTCTGAATTAAATTTTTAGCGTATAGTTTTTCAATGCATGTGATAATTTAAATGATTAATAATCCAAATGGAAAAAAATATCACTATAAATATAATAGCTACAGTAGAAACAAAAACCGATAAATTCCAAAATGTTTTCTTTTCTTTCCACATATCAATAAAGAAAATAAGCTGAGCTATCGATTGAATAATTGCAAAAACAAAAATGACAATTATTGATTCTTTAATACTAAAATTGAAATATTTCCGATTGGTAATTACAAAGTACGCTAAGAGCGTTAATATTAGGGATGAGACAAATCCTGAGATGCGAAGAGATAATTTATGCATAAAAACCCTATAATATAACTTTGATTTATACCCAACGTGACTGAAAATTTGGTTTAAGACCGAAGCGAAAGCTCCCGCGATTGGCACTATCGAATCGTCGCCACTATTAGAAATAGGGGCTAGATTCGATCGTCCACTCCCGGGGCTTTGGCTCTCTTAAATCCAAATTTTCAATCACGTTGGATATAAATACCCTATTCCATAAACAATCGTAAAAATAAAAATCCAAACAATATCGAGGAAATGCCAAAAAAGTGCCATTCGGAAAATTCTTGAAATGCTATCCTTCACAAGAGGTTTTAAAGCAATGCGAAACATCATGACAATCATCCAAAGTAATCCCATACAAATATGAAATCCATGTGTCCCCACCAACGTAAAAAAAGAGGATAAAAAGGCGCTTCGCTTCCAACTCGCCCCTTTTTTAAGAAAATCGGAAAATTCAGAAATCTCAAGATAAAGAAAACAAATTCCCAAAAGAAAAGTGCAAAGAAACCAAATAATCGCCCAGATTTTCAGTCGCTGGTTAACTGCATACATTCCCAAAGAACAAGTAAAACTGCTTGTGAGAAGAATGAGAGTTTCAATCAAAGCAGAAGGCAGCTTGAATAATTCTTTTGCGGAGGGCCCATTGAAAACATGTGCATGTAAGACAATGAAACATGCAAAAAGCACAGCAAAAATGATAAGATCAGTCATCAAATAAATCCAAAATCCAAAAACCTTCTTATCATCGCTTATTTCTTCAGCCATGACTCACCTTTATTATAGGACTCTTCAATTTTAGCAACTTCTGCAGCAGGCAAAATATACTCCATCTCCTTAAACGAAAATGCAATAATGCATGCCACTACACCCATAAATCCCAGAGCGACAAGCCAAACGATTTGCCAAACAATCCCAAAAGCCCCTAAAAAAGCAAGAACGGAGATGTAAACTCCAAATCCCGTATTTTTAAAACATTCAATGTCTTCGTATTTTGCTTCTGGTTTCCACCCACTCTTTTTCATGTCCCAAAAAACTTCAAAACTGGTAATCGGTGGAAGAACGGCAAAATTATAAAAAGGAGGCGGTGAGTGAGCGGCCCATTCTAGAGTTCTTCCATTCCATGGATCTCCTGTCTTATCTAGATTTTCCCTTCTATGTTTAATACTTTTAATCACCAAATAAACTTGAGTTAGAATTCCGCAAGAAATAAGGATATAACCAATTAATGCAGTAATATATAGAGGCTGCCAACCAGTGGCTGAATCATAATGATCAATGCGTCGGGGAGCCCCCATGAATCCCAATAAATAAAGAGGAATAAATGCGACTAGAAAACCTATAAACCAAAACCAAAAAGCGCGTTTATCAAGTCTTTCATCGAGTTTAAACCCAAAAATTTTAGGAAACCAATAAGTTGCCCCCGCAAAAATTCCAAAAAGAGCAACGCCAATGATCATGGTATGAAAGTGAGCGATCAGGAATAAACTATTGTGAACCTGAAAATCTGCAGGAGGAGACGCCATAAAGACTCCCGACATTCCTCCGATCATAAATAAGATAAGAAAACCGATAAACCAATAGAGGGGTGAAGAGAAATTAATCTTTCCCCGATATAGGGTAAGAATCCAGTTAAAGACTTGCACCCCAGCAGGGATAGCAATCAACATCGTGACAATCCCAAAAAAAGAGTTCACGTCAGGCCCAGCACCCATGACAAAAAAATGATGTAGCCATACCAAATAAGATAGCAAGGTTATGGTTATAGCAGCACACACCATTGAGACATATCCCGATATTTTTTTTTGAGAAAATGTGGAAGCCACTTCCGAAAACATTCCAAAGGCGGGGATAACCAAAATATAAACCTCTGGATGACCCCACATCCAAATGAGATTCCAATACATCATCTGGTTTCCAGCACCGGTGGTGGTAAAAAAATGCATTCCCAACGCTCGATCACACCACAGAAGCAAGGTCACTGCCGTAAGAACGGGGAATGCGGAAATAACAAGAGTCATTGCCAATAAGGAATTCCAAGTAAACAGGGGCATTTTCATCAATGTCATTCCTGGAGCGCGTTTTTTCACAATCGTCACTAGAAAATTAATCCCCGCTAGAAGACTGCCCAATCCTGAAAGCTGCAAACTCCAAATGAGGTAATCCACTCCCACACTGGGATTAAATTCTAATTCCGAAAAAGGGGCTAAAGCTAACCATCCTGTATTCGCAAAGTCTCCGCCAATGACAAAAAACAGATTGATAAGGATTCCCCCAGAAATCGTCAACCAAAGACCCAATGAATTGACAAAAGGAAAGGCTAAATCGCGAGCTCCAATTTGAAGAGGGACGATCCAATTCATTAACCCGAAGAAAAAACTCATCGTGACGAAAAAAACCATGATATCGCCATGAGATGTAAATATCTGTTGGAAATGGTCAGGGGTAAGATATCCTCCTGAATCTGCGGCAATCGACTGCTGAAGCCACACCATCCCCGCATCGATCATCCCGCGAAAAAACATCAGTGACGCAAAGATCATGTACATCGTTCCAATCTTCTTAGGATCGGTCGAAGTCAGCCATTCTTTCCATAACCATTTCCATCGCTTTGTTTTCGTCAGATAAATGCAAGCAACTAAAGCCATTAGAATCATGGAAATTGTTCCAGCAATCGTATACCACTTATGGGGCAGCGCCTCTAAAGTAAGTTTTCCAAAAATAAATTCCTTCATAACACCTGTTCGTCTGGATACATATATTTTTCAACGATTTTGTTGTACAAATTATCTTCTACTTCAGAAAAGAGAATAATGGATTTATTCACAGAATGTTTAACAAGTTCATTATAAACCTCTTGCGTTAATTTATGGGGTGATTCTTTGACTTGATCAATCCAGTCTTCAAAATCCTTTGAAGAAGTTGACTTTACTGAAAAAGTCATATCAGAATACCCTTCTCCGTTGATTTCTACAGCTCTACCCGCATATTCTCCAATTCCATCTGCGATGAGATAAAGTTGGGTAGACATTCCTGTCATGGAATAGATTTGACCGCTCAACTGGGGAATCCAAAAAGAATTCATGGGAGATTCATCGGCTGTAAGTCTAAAATGAATGGGGGTTTTTTCAGGAATTTGGAAGTAGTTTAATGTTGCAATCCCCTTGTCTGGATAAATAAACAACCATTTCCAATCCAAAGCAATAACTTGTATTAAAAGGGTGTTTTTTTCGCTTTCAAGGGGTTTATAGGGATTTAATTGGTGCGTCCTATCCCACGTAATGATTGCCATTACAGCAACAATCACAGAAGGCAATCCCCACATCAGCAAAATAGCAATTGGGCCTTGAGAATGATCAGGATCATATTTTGAATTATCCTTTCTAATACAATACTTCCATACTATCCAAAACAAAAGTAAATACGTTGGGACAATAATAACCAACATTAGGAGTATATTGGTAACGATCAGTTCAAATTCTTGCTGTGCAATCATGCCTTTAGGATGAACCACAAGGGCATGTTCACTTGCTAAAACAAGAACAATTCCAACCACTCCACAAATGACTAATAATAAACCTATTAAAATGTTTTTTTTCATTACTTTTTGATGAATTTTATTCTGTAATTTTTGTTCTTTTCTGTTTGAGACTCGGATCCAAAAATTTTAAAGGTAATTTCCGAGGGAGAATTCTGTTTCGGTATATCTATGTAATAAATACCGATCCCTGTGTCTATCGCTTCCTGTTTGATTTTTCGCTGATCATTAAAGCTCCAAACAATTTTAGCGGGCTTCTTTATCTCAATTCGCAATTTTTTGCCCAAAGGGAGAATAGACTTTGGCCGGTCTAATCGCCAAATTTCTTTATCTGAGTGCGTTTTATTTTGAAGATATCTTTTTTGTGTTTCATGAGGCATGTCTAAAACGCGATTTCTACCAATAGAAAGACAAAGTTTGATGTATTCAGCATGTGCCCACAGCAAAGGGATAGCCGAACCTGTAAATTTTCCAAAAAACAAACCAGCTTATGTCAGTTTAGTTTGCTTTTTTGCACTATACCCAACGTGACTGAAAATTTGGTTTAAGACCGAGCCAAAGCTCCCGTGATTGGCGCGATCGAATCGTCGTCCCTATTAGAAATAGGGGTATACCCAACGTGACTGAAAATTTGGTTTAGGACCGAAGCGAAAGCTCCCGCGATTGGCGCGATCGAATCGTCGCCCCTATTAGAAATA